>NZ_JBSFSO010000011.1:0-183838 GCF_053589795.1 Micromonospora sp. NPDC003241
TCGGCGTCGTCTCGTAGGTGTAGTCGTCGAGATCGAACGTGCGGCTGGCCAGCCACAGCGCCGGACCCGACACCGGTCGCACGAACGGCGCGTCGCCACGATGATCGAAGTAGTAGCTGTTGGCGTTCACGCAGCTGGGCTGGGCGAACACCGTGTGGTGGACCTTCTTGTGCATGCTCGCCATGTAGCGGTCCATCGCCTGCTGCTTCACCACGACCCGCTGCGCGCTGCGCCTGCGTGCCTCGCCGAGGCAGCGCAGGATGTGGGCGCAGCCGGATTCGATGACGCTGAACCACGAGCTGCCCGCGACCGACCAGGCGCCGTTCATGAGCCAGAAGTTGGGCGCGAGCGGCGTCGAGATGCCCTCGTAGTTGCGGTAGCGGTTGTCGTACCAGTGCGCGCCGAGCTCGACCCCGCCGAGGCCGTGGACCGGGAAGGCCGGGATGCCACCGCGGTCGAGGGTCTTGAATCCGGTCGCCAGGATCAGGGTGTCGATCTCACGCAGCGTCTCGGTCCGCTGCCCGGTCACGGGATCGGTGGCGACGGTGACGATGCCCTCGGGCGTGATGTGATCGATCGGATCGGTGACCAGGTCCACGTTCGGCCGGTTGAAGGAGGGCAGATAGGTGCTGGAGAAGGACGGCCGCTTGCAGCCGAACGCGTAGCCGGGTGTCAGCTTCGCCCGGACCTCGGGATCATCGACCTGATTCTTCAAGTGCTGCAAGCACACTCGCTCCATGCGACGCACCAGGAACGGCAGCCGCGTGTGGTAGACCGCGCCCGCGGTCATGATCACCTCGGCGACACTCGTGGTGCTCGCGCGCAGCAGATTCTGGGTGGCGGGTACGCGCCGGAACATCGTCCGCGCCCACCGCGGAATCGTCGTGTTCGGCTTCGGGATGACCCAGATCGGCGTGCGCTGGTACACATCCAGATGCGTCGCGACCTGGGCGATCTCGGGGGTCACCTGCAGACTCGAGGCGCCGGTGCCGATGATGGCGACCCGCGCACCGTCGACAGCGACCGAGTCGTCCCAGCGCGCGTGTCGGCGCCGAGCAGGCCGTCGCACTGGCCAGTCCGACCCCGTCGACCGTGGGCCCGAGCGTGGCGGTACGCCCCGGCGGGCTGCCCGACGCGGCGACCCCGGTGCCCCCGGTACGTCTGCGCATCCCCGCCATCGAGGTCGTCGCGCGGGTCGACCCGGTCGGGGTGGACGCGCGCAGCGGCGAGTTCGACGTACCGCCCAGCGTGGACCGGATCGGCTGGTACCGCTTCGGTCCCGGGCTGGAGGCCGACGCCGGTTCGGTGGTGATCGCCGGGCACGTCGACAGCGCGGAGCAGGGCCGGGGCGCCTTCTGGCGACTGCGTGAGCTGGCGCCGGGCGACACCCTCACGGTCACCGGCGCGGACGGCACCCCGCGCGGCTACCGGGTCGTCGCCCGGGAGGAGTACGACAAGACGAAGATCCCGCTGGAGCGGTACTTCGCCCGTGACGGCCGGCCCCGGCTGACGCTGATCACGTGCGGGGGACCGTTCGACGCCCAGGCCCGCAGGTATCGCGACAACATCGTGGTGACGGCGGTTCCGGCGTGAGCACTCCGGCCTGCCGTCCAAGCGGGCGCGGTCGTTAGGCTGAGCCGTGATGGCTTACCTGGATCATGCCGCGACCACTCCGATGCTCGGCGAGGCACTGGAGGCGTACGTCGCGACCGCCCGCGAGGTCGGCAACGCGTCTTCCCTGCACGCGTCCGGTCGGCGCGCCCGGCGGCGGGTCGAGGAGTCGCGGGAACGGGTGGCCGCCGCGCTGGGCGCCCGGCCGTCCGAGGTGATCTTCACCGGCGGCGGTACGGAGAGCGACAACCTCGCGGTCAAGGGCATCTTCTGGGCGCGCCGGGACGCCGACGCCGGGCGGATCCGGGTGGTCTCCAGCGCCGTCGAGCACCACGCGGTGCTCGACGCGGTGGACTGGCTGGGCGCGCACGAGGGCGCCGAGGTGGGCTCGTTGCCGGTCGACGGCACCGGTCGGCTGCACCCCGACGCGCTGCGCGCCGAGTTGGCCGCGCACGGCGATCGGGTGGCCCTGGTCACCGCGATGTGGGCGAACAACGAGGTCGGCACCGTCCAGCGGGTCGGCGAGCTGGCCGCGGTCGCCGCGGAGTACGGCGTCCCGTTCCACACCGACGCGATCCAGGCGGTCGGCCAGGTGCCGGTCGACTTCGCCGCCAGCGGCGCCGCCGCGCTCACCGTGACCGGCCACAAGCTGGGCGGCCCGGTCGGCATCGGCGCGCTGCTGCTGGGCCGGGACGTCGCGGCGGTGCCGCTGCTGCACGGCGGCGGCCAGGAGCGCGACGTGCGGTCGGGCACCCTGGACACCGCCGGCATCGTCGCCTTCGCGGTCGCCGTCGAGGCGGCGGTCAAGGGCCAGCAGGAGTACGCCACCCGGGTCGCCGCACTCCGCGACGACCTGGTCCAGCGGGTCCGGCAGGCGGTGCCCGAGGTGGTCTTCAACGGCGACCCGACGGACCGGCTGCCCGGCAACGCGCACTTCTCCTTCCCCGGCTGCGAGGGCGACGCGCTGCTGCTCCTGCTGGACGCCCAGGGCATCGCCTGCTCGACCGGTTCGGCGTGCTCCGCCGGGGTGGCGCAGCCCTCGCACGTCCTGCTCGCGATGGGCGCCGACGACGACCGGGCCCGCTCCTCGCTGCGCTTCTCGCTCGGCCACACCAGCACCGCCGGTGAGGTCGACGCGCTCATCGCCGCGCTGCCGGGGGCAGTCGACCGGGCCCGGCGGGCGGCGGCGCTGCGGACGCCGCGCTGAGGCAGTGGCCGACACCCCACGGTGGGCCCCGGTGACGCCCGGCCTCGACACCGGACCGGGACGGACCGGGGCGACCGCCGACCGGCGGCGCGGAGATAGGCTCGGTGGGAAGGGAGCGTGGTCCGGGTGAGGGTGTTGGCGGCGATGTCCGGCGGCGTGGACTCCGCCGTGGCGGCGGCGCGGGCGGTGCAGGCCGGCCACGACGTCACCGGCGTGCACCTGGCGCTGGCCCGCAACCCGCAGACCTACCGCACCGGAGCGCGGGGCTGCTGCACCCTGGAGGACTCCCGGGACGCCCGCCGCGCCGCCGACGTGCTGGGCATCCCGTTCTACGTGTGGGACATGGCCGACCGCTTCCACGAAGACGTGGTCGACGACTTCGTGGCCGAGTACGCCGCCGGGCGTACCCCCAACCCGTGCCTGCGCTGCAACGAGAAGATCAAGTTCGCGGCGGTGCTGGACCGCGCGGTGGCCCTGGGCTTCGATGCCGTGGTCACCGGTCACCACGCCCGACTCGGGCCGGACGGGCTGCTGCGGCGCAGCGTCGACCTGGCCAAGGACCAGTCGTACGTGCTGGCCGTGCTCACCCGCGCGCAGTTGGACCGTTCGCTCTTCCCGCTCGGTGACTCGACGAAGGCGCAGGTCCGGCAGGAGGCCGCCGACCGGGGCCTGGCGGTGGCCGACAAGCCCGACTCGCACGACATCTGCTTCATCGCCGACGGCGACACCCGGGGCTTCCTGGCCCAGCGGCTCGGCGAGACGCCCGGCGACGTGGTCGACGCCACCACCGGCGCGGTGGTCGGCACGCATGCCGGCGCGTACGCGTACACCGTGGGCCAGCGGCGTGGCCTGCACCTGGACCGCCCGGCCCCGGACGGCCGACCCCGGTACGTGCTCTCCATCACGCCGACGACCAACACGGTGACCGTCGGCCCCGCCGAGGCGCTGGAGGTCGCCGAGGTGCGTGCCACCCGCCCGGTCTGGACCGGTGGCCCACGCCCGGACGGCCCGACCGAGTGCGAGGTGCAGTTGCGGGCGCACGGTCTCGTGGTGCCGGCCGAGGTCACCGTGGACGGTGACGCGTTCCGTGCCGACCTGCGGCAGCCGGTCCGGGGCGTCGCCGCCGGCCAGGCGATCGTCGCGTACCGCCCCGACCCGGCCGGTGACATCGTGCTCGGCTCCGCCACGATCACCGACTGACCGGTACCCTTCGGCCGTGAGTGATCAGGTTTGGCCCTGGCCTGCGGGCGCGGCGACCGGCATCGGGTCGCTGCCCGGCACCGACATCGCCGAGGCGCAGCGGATCGTCCTCGGTGAGCTGCCCGCCCTGCCCCACCTGCCGGAGTTGCCGGCCCGTGGCCCGGGCGCGGACATGATCGGGCGCGGTGCCGGCCTGCTGGTCGAGCTGCCGGTGGAGCTGTACGCGGCGCGCTGGCGGGTGGCCCTGCGCCCCGGCCGGGACCTACGCCGCGCGCGGGACCTGATGGAACGCGACCTCGACCAGCTCGCCGAGCAGGCCGAGGAGTACGCCGGCCCGATCAAGGTGCAGGCACCCGGTCCGTTCACCCTCGCCGCCTCGGTGGAGTTGCCGGTCGGCGGCCGGATGGTCCGCGACCCCGGCGCGGTACGCGACCTGGCCGGCTCGCTCGCCGAGGGGCTGCGCGCCCACGTGGCGGCGGTGGCCCGCCGGGTACCCCGGGCAACCGTCCTGCTCCAGGTGGACGAACCGTCGCTGCCGGCGGTGCTGGCCGGACGGGTGCCCACCGAGAGCGGCTTCGGCACGTACCGGGCGGTGCAGCCGGAGGACGCGCGCGCGTTGCTGGGCACAGTGGTGGAGGCGGTCGGCGTACCGACCGTGGTGCACTGCTGCGCCCCGGACGTCCCGCTGGACCTGATCCGGTCCACCGGCGCGGTCGGTGTCGCCCTCGACCTGGACCTGGTCACCGACCTGGACCCGCTGGGCGAGGCGATCGACGCCGGGCTGGGCCTGTTCGCCGGGGCCGCGCCGAGCACCGCCCCGGCCGGTCGCGCGCCGACCTCGGCCCAGGTCGCCGACCGGGTCCGCACTATCTGGGACCGGCTCGGCTTCCCGCGTCGCCGGCTCGCCGAGCAGGTGGTGGTCACCCCCGCCTGCGGTCTGGCCGGCGCCACCCCGGCACACGTCCGCGCGGTGCTGTCCGCCTGCCGCGACGCGGGGCGGCGGATCGCCGAGGAGTGAGGTGTCGGCGCGGCGGGCGTGGCAGCATGCCGGGCATGATCGGACGACTGCGTACCACCGTGATCGATTGCCCCGACCCGCGCGCCCTGGCCGCCTTCTACGCCGAACTGCTCGGCCTGCCGCTGATCGAGGAGGACAGCGACGGTGACGAGTGGGTGGTGCTGGGCGGGCATCCCGGCCACCAGCCCCGGATCGCCTTCCAGCAGGCACCCGACCTGCGTCCGCCCAACTGGCCCGACCCGGAACGGCCACAACAGTTACACCTCGATGTGACCGTCGACGACATCGAGGTCGCCGAGCGGGCCGTGCTGGCTTTGGGCGCGCGGCGGCTGCCGGATGAGGGGGAGGGCGAGGGCTCCCGGGTCTACGCCGATCCGGCCGGGCACCCGTTCTGCCTCTGCTGGGACGTCTGACCATCGCGCCGGCCCGCCCGAGCGGGCATGATCACCAGCATGATCAGTCCTGTGCCCGGGTGGGCCGCCGGCTCGCTTCTCGGACTCGCCTACGGTGACGCCCTGGGCAAGCCCACCGAATTCCTCACGCTGGCCGAGATCGAGCGGCGGTACGGCCCGACGGGCCCCCGGGACCTGGTCGGTGACCCGGCGTTGGTCACCGACGACACCCAGATGGCGCTCGCGGTCGGCTGGGCGCTGCACGACGCGCCCGCGTACACGCCCGAGGTCGTCGAGCCGTTGCTGCGGCAGCGCTTCCTGGCCTGGGCGGCCAGCCCGGACAACAACCGCGCGCCGGGGATGACCTGCCTGCGGGCCTGTGCCGAGCTGTCCCGTGGGCTGCCCTGGCAGCAGGCCAGTCAGGTCGAGTCGAAGGGCTGCGGGGCGAACATGCGGGTCACCCCGGTCGGGCTGCTCGACGTCGACCTCGACACCCTCGCCGGACTGGCCCAGCTCCAGGCGGGACTGACGCACGGGCACCCGACCGGCCTGGCGGCCAGCGAACTGACCGCGTACGCGGTGCGGCTGCTGGTCGACGGCGCGGCGCCGGCCGCGCTTCCCGGCCGGCTCACCGCGCGGGCCCACGAGCAGCGCGAGGTCTACCGGGGCGACTGGCTCGGTGACCTGTGGCAGCGCGCGGGCGCGCGGTCGCCCGCCGAGTTCATCGCCCTGGGCTGGGACGAGTGCCTGCGGGTGCTGGCCCGGCTCGACGTGGCGCTCGCCGGCCCCGACGACGGCGGCGACCCGTGCCGGTGGACCGGTGAGGGCTGGATCGCCGAGGAGGCGTTGGCGACCGCGCTGTACTGCGCCGTCCGGCACGCCGACGACCCGGTGGGCGCACTGGCCCGGGGTGCCCGGACCGCCGGTGACTCCGACTCGATCGCCGCGCTCGCCGGGGCCTTCGTCGGCGCCGCCGTGGGGGTCGCCGCCTGGCCCGCCGACTGGGCCGGTCGCATCGAGTACGCCGACCAACTCGCCGCCCTCGCCGCGACCTGGCAGCGCTGACCGCCGCCCGGCAGCGCGCACCGCTGGCGGAACACGCGCCGACCTCCGGCGGGGAGCGGCGCTGACCGGCGGGAACCGGTGGGGTTGTCGGCGAACTGTCCGACCCGCCGGATACCGTGCCGGGGTACCCATCACAGGAGGTCGCGGGGTGTCCGAGGAAGCCATCGGCGAGCAGGTCAGCGCGGCGCAGGAGGCGGCGGCCGGCGCCGAGCCCACCCCGCAGGCCCGGGAACGGCACGCCACGCTGAGCCAGGAGTTGACCGAGCACCAGTACCGCTACTACGTGCTCGACGCGCCGACCGTCTCGGACGCCGAGTTCGACCGGATGCTGCGGGAGTTGGAGGCGCTGGAGGAGGAGTTCCCGGCGCTGCGCACCCCGGACTCGCCGACCCAGCGGGTCGGCGGCACCTTCTCCACCGACTTCGCCCCGGTCGCGCACGCCGAACGGATGATGTCGCTGGACAACGCGTTCGCCGACGAGGAGCTGGCGGCGTGGGCCGAGCGGGTCGAGCGGGACGCGGGCGGCCCGGTGCCCTACCTGTGCGAGCTGAAGGTCGACGGGCTGGCGATCAACCTCACCTACGAGTCGGGGCGACTGGTCCGGGCGGCGACCCGGGGCGACGGCCGCACCGGTGAGGACGTCACCGCCAACGTGCGCAGCATCCGGGACGTGCCCGGCCGGCTGACCGACTCGGCGGAGTTCGGCCCGGTCCCCGAGCTGATTGAGGTGCGCGGCGAGATCTACTTCCCGGTCGCCGCCTTCGCCGACCTGAACGCGGGCCTGGTCGAGCAGGGCAAGGCGCCGTTCGCCAACCCGCGCAACGCCGCCGCCGGCAGCCTGCGGCAGAAGGACCCACGGATCACCGCGTCCCGACCGCTGCGTCTGGTGGTGCACGGCATCGGTGCCCGGCGCGGCTTCCAGCCGGCCACCCAGTCCGAGTCGTACTCGGCGTTGCGGGCCTGGGGGCTGCCCACCAGCGACCGGTGGCGGGTGGTGCCCGACCTGGCCGGCGTCCGGGGCTACATCGCGCACTACGCCGCGCACCGGCACGACGTGGAGCACGAGATCGACGGCGTGGTGGTCAAGGTCGACCCGGTGCCGATCCAGGGCCGGCTCGGCTCGACCAGCCGGGCACCCCGCTGGGCGATCGCCTTCAAATATCCACCCGAGGAGGTCAACACCACCCTGCTCGACATCGAGGTCGAGGTGGGACGGACCGGTCGGGTCACGCCCCGGGCGCTGCTCCAGCCGGTGAAGGTGGCCGGCTCCACCGTCGCGTACGCGACCCTGCACAACGCGCGCGAGGTGGAGCGCAAGGGGGTGCTCATCGGCGACACGGTGGTCATCCGCAAGGCCGGTGACGTGATTCCCGAGGTGCTCGGCCCGGTGGTCGAGCTGCGTCCGCCCGACGCCCGGGCGTTCGTCATGCCCACCGTCTGCCCGGCCTGCGGCACCCCGCTCGCCCCGGCTAAGGAGGGTGACGTCGACATCCGCTGCCCCAACTCGCGCAGTTGCCCGGCGCAGTTGCGCGAGCGGGTCTATCACCTGGCCGGGCGCAAGGTGTTCGACATCGAGGCGCTCGGCTACAAGAGCGCTGCCGCGTTGCTCGACGCGCAGGTCATCACCGACGAGGGCGACCTGTTCTCGCTCGACGCCGACGCGTTGGCCACGTCGCCGTTCTTCGTCAACAAGGACGGCAGCCTCGGCAGCAACGCCGTCAAGCTGCTCGACAATCTCGCCGTCGCCAAGGAACGCGAGCTGTGGCGGGTGCTGGTGGCCCTCTCCATCCGGCACGTCGGGCCGACCGCCGCGCAGGCGCTCGCCCGGCACTTCCGGTCGATCGAGGCGATCGACGCCGCGTCCGAGGAGGAGCTGTCCTCCGTCGACGGTGTCGGGCCGACCATCGCGGCCAGCATCCGCGAGTGGCTCGCCGTCGACTGGCACCGCGAGGTCATCCGCAAGTGGGCCGACGCGGGCGTACGGATGGCCGAGGAGGCACAGGGGGAGGGGCCGCGACCGCTGGAGGGGGTGACCGTGGTGGTCACCGGCACCCTGGCCGGCTACTCGCGGGACCAGGCCGCCGAGGCGATCCAGTCCCGGGGCGGCAAGGTCAGCGGCTCGGTGTCGAAGAAGACCGGTTTCGTGGTGGTCGGCGACAATCCCGGGTCCAAGGCGGACAAGGCGGCCGGACTGAAGGTGCCGATCCTCGACGAGGAGGGCTTCCGGGTGCTGCTCGACTCCGGCGCGGAGGCGGCCCGCGCGGTGGCCCGCGTCGAGGAGTGAGGCACTTGCCGATCTTGCGGGGACTCGCCCGGATACCAACTTAATTACGACTACGACCGATTCGTGGCTGTCGTACCTGGTTTCCGGTCGTCGGGGGCGTTTCATTAGGACACGGCGCGTGAACCCACGCGTCGCGTCCTGTAGCGGGAGGTGTGATGGAGCCGCCCGATCCGCGCAACCTCGTCCCGCCCGGGCGTACCGCGCCGTTCTCGGTCTTCGTCGGCCTCGTGCTGCTCCTGGCCGTGCTGCTCTCCGTCGGGCCGCTGGTCTCGTTCGCCGGAACGCTTCCGGACCTGCCGGCGGCGTTCTGGACGATGGCCGTGCTCGCCGTCGCCTGCGACGCGCGTCCGTTCCTGCCGCCCGGCCGGCGGCCCTCCTCGTCCGCGGTCTTCCCGTCGACCTGCTTCATCTTCGCGATCCTGCTCGGCTGGGGTCTCGGCCCGGCGGTCGCGGTGCAGGCGGTCGCCGTGCTGGTCTCCGGGGCCCGGATGCGGCACGCCCCCTGGCGGGTCGCGTTCAACGCCGGGCAGTACGCCTGCTCGCTGGCCGCCGCGTACGCCGTCACCCGGCTCGGGCCCGGCGGCATCTTCGACGGCGGCGGTCTGGGGTGGACCGACATCGCCGCGATCGGCGGTGCCGGGGTGGCATGGTTCGTGGTGAACTACGGGCTGGTCACCACGGCCGTCCGGCTGCGCTTCGGCGAACGGTGGTGGCCCAACGCCCGCCACGGACTGCCGTTCGAGCTGCTCTCCACCGGGTCCCTGCTGCTGCTCGCCCCGGTGCTGGTCACCGCCGCCCGGGCCAGTGCCGCGCTGGTGCCGCTGGTGCTGGTGCCGTTGTTCGCGGTCTACCGGATGGCCCGGCTCACCGTGGAGCAGCACCAGCTCGCCGCCCTCGACCCGCTGACCGGGCTGCCCAATCGCAAGGCGCTGCTCAGCGAGGTCAACGAGCAGGTGCACCGGCACGCCGAGCGCGCCGCACGCGGTGCACCCGGTGCCCGCCTGGCCCTGCTCCTGATCGACCTGGACCGTTTCAAGAACGTCAACGACGCCCTCGGGCACGCCGTCGGCGACCGGCTGCTGGTCGAGGTGAGCGCCCGACTGACCGACGTGGTGCCGGCGTCGGACCTGGTGGTCCGCCTCGGCGGCGACGAGTTCGCCATCGTGATGACCGGGGTGGACGACGTCACCCAGGCCCGCGCCCTGGCCGACCAGGTGGTGCGGGTCCTCGCCGAGCCGGTGCCGCTGGACGGGCTGCCGCTGGACGTCGGCGGCTCGATCGGCATCGCGCTGTACCCGGAGCACGGCGAGGACTTCGCCACCCTGATGCGCCACGCCGACGTGGCCATGTACGACGCCAAGCACCGCAACGACACGGTCGCCGTCTACACCGCGGAGTCCGACCACAACTCCGCCGAGCGCCTGGGCCTGCTGGCCGACCTGCGCCGGGTGCTGGACGCGGGCGCGGCGGGCCGCTCCGCCCTGCCCGACGCCCCGGGTGACGCGCCCGTGGCGCGGGACGGCGTGCGGGACGGGGACACCGCGCCGGTGGTGCGGGGCGGGGACGGGGCGGCGTTGACCACCTCGGTGGTGCGGCAGCCCGGCGGTGGCCGGTGGTTCCGCCGTCGTCACCGACCGCCGGTGGTCGCGTCCGACGACGAGCTGATCGCCCGGATCGTCACCGGTGCCGACCCGATCCTGCGCCGTACCGCCCGGCCCGCCGATCCGGCGGCGGTCCCCGGTGAGCCGTGGTCCGGACCGGTCGGCGCCCACCGGCCGGGGGACGAGGGCACGCCCTCCGCCGGTGCCGCGTTCGGCGGCGATCCGGCCGGGGACGCGGGCGAGATCACGATGTATTACCAACCGCAGATCGCCATCGCCACCGGCGAGGTGGTCGGGGTCGAGGCGCTGCTGCGGTGGCGGCACCCGCGCCGGGGCATGGTCGACCCGGAGGAACTGATCCGGGTCGCCGAACAGAGCGCCGTGATGCGACTGCTCACCCGTCGGGTGGTGGACGACGTGGTCGAACAGTTGGCCAAGTGGTCGGCGGCCGGTCTGGGCCTGCGGGCGGCGCTCAACGTCAGCGTGCGGGACCTGCACACCGGCGAGATCGCCGACCAGATCGCGGATCGGTTGACCCGCTACGGGGTGGCACCGGAACGGCTGCAACTGGAGATCACCGAGGGCGCGTTGATGGCCGACCCGCGCCGGGTGCTGACCACCATCACCCGGTTGCACCGGATCGGGGTCGGCATCGCGCTCGACGACTTCGGCACCGGCTACTCGTCGCTGCAACACCTGCGCCGGCTGCCGCTGTCGGAGGTGAAGGTCGACCGGTCCTTCGTGCTCGGGATGACCGAGGACTCCGACGACGCGGCGATCGTCCGGTCGACGATCGAGCTGGGCAAGGCGCTCGGGCTGCGGGTGGTCGCCGAGGGCGTGGAGGACGAGAAGACCTGGCGGATGCTGCACGCGGCCGGATGCGACGCTGCGCAGGGCTGGTTCTACGCACGGCCGATGCCGGCCGAGGAACTGGTCGCCTGGCTGGGCCGGTACCGACCGGTACGCCCGCTCGGCGGCCACGACGAGCCGGACGTACCCCGCCGCAGCCCTCGGTGACCCGCGGCCGGGCCGCCGCGACGCCGCCCGCCCGGCCAGGTCTCCGGTCGGCGGGAGCCGGACGCCCCGGGGAGCCGGGGGCGGCGGGCCGGGCGCGGAACAATAGACTCGCTCCGGTCACCGCGCGTCGCGTCGCACGCCGCGCGGTGGGCGTACGCAGACGCAGGACAGCCACGAAGGGGGCACCGATGGCCGCCATCTCCCGCGAGGAGGTCGCGCACCTGGCGCGACTGTCGCGGCTCGCCGTGACGGAGGAGGAGCTGGACACCTTCGCCGGCCAGCTCGACGTGATCCTCCAGGCGGTCGCCCAGGTGGGCGAGGTCGCCGCCGCCGACATCCCGCCGACCTCGCACTCGGTGCCGTTGACCAACGTGCTCCGCGAGGACGTCGTGACGCCGGGCCTGACCCCCGAGGAGGCGCTGTCCGGCGCGCCCGACGCCGAGGAGCAGCGGTTCCGCGTTCCGCGGATCCTGGACGAGGATGTGGCATCGTGAGCGAGCTTCAGCGAGCGAACAATCAACTCAGTGTGGTGCCTCATGACGCTACGCAGCGGAGCGGAGTGGCGTCATGAGCGACCTGACCAGACTCACCGCCACCGAGATCGCCGGGTTGGTCGCCTCCGGTGAGACCTCGGCGGTCGAGGTGACCCAGGCACACCTGGACCGGATCGCCGCAGTCGACGACCGGGTGCACGCCTTCCTGCACGTCGACACCGAGGGCGCGCTCGCCGCCGCCCGCGAGGTGGACGCCCGGCGGGCCGCCGGTGCGGAGCTGGGTCCGCTGGCCGGAGTGCCGGTCGCGGTCAAGGACGTGCTGACCACCCGGGGCGTGCCGACCACGGTCGGCTCCAAGATCCTGGAGGGCTGGCGTCCGCCGTACGACTCGACGATCGTCGAGCGGCTGCGCGCCGCCGGCACGGTGATGCTCGGCAAGACCAACATGGACGAGTTCGCCATGGGCTCCTCCACGGAGTACTCGGCGTACGGGCCGACCCGCAACCCGTGGGACACCGAGCGCATCCCGGGCGGCTCCGGCGGGGGCAGCGCGGCGGCACTGGCCGCGTACGAGGCGCCGCTGGCGATCGGCTCGGACACCGGCGGCTCGATCCGCCAGCCGGGCGCGGTCACCGGCACCGTCGGCGCGAAGCCGACCTACGGCGGCACCTCCCGGTACGGCCTGGTGGCCTTCTCCTCCTCGCTGGACACGCCCGGCCCGTGCGCGCGTACGGTGCTGGACGCCGCGCTGCTGCACGAGGCGATCGGCGGCCACGACCCGCGTGACTCCACCTCCATCCCGGCCCCGGTGCCGGACGTGGTGGCCGCCGCGAAGCTCGGCGCGACCGGCGACCTGACCGGGGTCCGCCTCGGCATCGTCTCCGAGTTCGTCGGCGAGGGCGCCGAGCCGGGCGTGATGACCGCCTTCAACGAGGCCGTCGACACGCTGACCAAGCTGGGCGCGGAGATCGTCGAGGTGTCCTGCCCGAACTTCGCGTACGCGCTGCCGGCCTACTACCTGATCGCCCCGAGCGAGTGCTCCTCCAACCTGGCCCGCTTCGACGGGGTGCGCTTCGGTCTGCGCATCGGCGACGACGGCAACCGGTCGCTGGAGGAGGTCATGTCGCTGACCCGGGAGGCCGGTTTCGGCCCCGAGGTCAAGCGGCGGATCATGCTCGGCACGTACGCGTTGTCGTCGGGCTACTACGACGCGTACTACGGGCAGGCGCAGAAGGTCCGTACGCTGATCACCCGCGACTTCACCGCCGCGTTCGAGCGGGTCGACGCGCTGATCTCGCCGACCACGCCGTTCGTGGCGTTCCCGCTGGGCGCGCGCACTTCCGACCCGTACCAGATGTACCTGGCCGACCTCTTCACCATCCCGACCAACCTGTACGGCGGTCCGGGCATCTCGGTGCCGTGCGGTCTCTCCGACGGGCTGCCGGTCGGGTTGCAGGTGATGGCCCCGACGATGGCCGACGACCGGATGTACCGGGTGGCCGCCGCGCTGGAGAGCGCGGTCGGCACCCTCACGCCGCCGACGCTGTGACGCCGTGCGGGGCGGTTCCGCACCGCCCCGCCGTGCGTCGCCCGGCCCGTCCGGTGACACGAGGTCACCGTTCGGACTCATAACGCATGGTGACGTGCGCGGGTTGGATAGAGTCCGAGCCGCTGGCGAAACGCAAGCATGGGCTTCTAGCCGACTGGAACTGCGATGAAGACGCTGCGGCCGATCACGATTGTCTCGGTGCTCACGATGCTGCTGATCGGCGTCGCCGCGCCCGCTGCCGCAGAACCGGCCGTCGTCGATCCGGTGATCGTGGATCCGGCGGTCGTCACCATCACCGTCACCTCCGCCCCGCCGCCGTCCGGGGTGACCGCCTACGAGCCGTACCCGGGTCACACCTTCACCGCCACCGGTGACGACGAGATCCGGTTCGCGCTGGTCGCCGGTGCGATCCCGCCCGGCCTGGCGCTCTCCTCGTCCGGCACCCTGACCGGTACGCCCACCGTCGCCGGCCGGTTCGCCTTCACCGTCCGGGCCACCGGCTCGCCGAGCGGAGAGACCGCCGACCACCAGGTGACCGTGGTGGTGGTGCAGCCGGTCGTCACCGTGACGTCGCCGGAGCCGGTCTCGCCCTGGTACGTCGGGCAGGTCTATCCGACGCACCGGTTCACCGTCTCGGGCGGCACCGCCCCGCACACCGTCTCGCTGGGGTCGGGTGCGCTGCCGCCGGGTCTGTCGCTCACCTCGGCGGGTGTCCTCGCGGGTTCGCCGAGCCAGGCCGGGCGTTACCGCTTCGCGTTGCTGGTGACCGACGCGAACGGCTTCCAGGGGCAGCAGGACGTCACGCTGGTGATCGCCACGCCGGCCGCCGTCATCACCTCGGCCGCGCCGCCGCGCGGCACGGCCGGGCAGACGTACTCGTTCCGGTTCACCGCCGACGGCGACTCCGACATCCGGTTCGGGCTGGCCGCCGGGGCGCTGCCGGACGGGCTCGTGCTCGACCCGGACGGCGTGCTCAGCGGCGTTCCGACCGTCGCCGGCACCTTCGACTTCACCGTCCGCGCCACCGGCACCGCCACCAGCGACACCGAGGAGGTGTCGCTGGTCGTCTACCCCGACCCGACGGCGACCCCGTCGGCCTCGCCGACCCCGACCGAGCAGCCGACCGCGTACCCGACTCCGTCGCAGAGCCCGACGCCGACCGCCGCCGCGCCGTCGCCGTCCCGGACGACCGGGGCCTGGCTGCCGGTCACCGGGTCGAACTCGACCCTGGTGCTGATGCTCCTCGGTGTCGTGGCGTTCAGCATCGGCGGCATCCTGCTGGTGGTGGCGTACCGCCGTCGGCAGGGGTTCACCGCAGTGTGACGCCCGACCGAGACCAGGCGGGCGGAGCGGCTAGGCTGGGCGGCGTTGTGTCCGGATGCCGCCGCGGTCCGGCTACCGCCCGAAAGCTGGAGTTCTCATGACCACGACGCTGCCCGCGTACGACGAGGTCGTCGCGCGATTCGAGCCGGTGATCGGCCTGGAGACCCACGTCGAGCTGGGCACGAACACGAAGATGTTCTGCGGCTGCCCGACCGACTTCGGCGGCGAGCCGAACACCCGGGTCTGCCCGGTCTGCCTGGGTCTGCCCGGCTCGCTGCCGGTGGCCAACAAGGCGGCCATCGAGGCGACGATCCGGATCGGCCTGGCGCTGAACTGCTCCGTCGCGCAGTGGTGCCGGTTCGCCCGGAAGAACTACTTCTACCCCGACATGCCGAAGAACTTCCAGATCAGTCAGTACGACGAACCGCTCTGCGTGGACGGCTACCTGGACGTCGAGGTGAACGGCGAGACGGTGCGGATCGGCATCGAGCGGGTGCACCTGGAGGAGGACACCGGCAAGACGCTGCACGTCGGCGGCGCCACCGGCCGGATCCACGGCGCGACCGAGTCGCTCGTCGACTACAACCGGGCCGGCATCCCGCTGGTGGAGATCGTGACCAAGCCGATCCCCGGCACCGGCGCGCTCGCCCCCGAGGTGGCCCGGGCGTACGTCACCGAGCTGCGCGACGTGCTCCGCTCGCTCGGCGTCTCCGACGTGCGGATGGAGGAGGGTTCGCTGCGGTGTGACGTGAACACGTCGCTGAACCTGCCCGGCGAGGAGTGGGGCACCCGCACCGAGACCAAGAACGTCAACTCGCTGCGCTCGGTCGAGCGGGCGGTGCGTTCGGAGATGCTGCGGCAGGCGTCGGTGCTGGACGCGGGCGGACGGATCACCCAGGAGACCCGGCACTTCCACGAGGACACCGGCGACACCACGCCCGGCCGGTCCAAGGAGACCGCCACCGACTACCGCTACTTCCCCGAGCCGGACCTGGTGCCGCTCGCGCCGGACACCGCGTGGGTGGCCGAGCTGAAGGCGGCCCTGCCGGAGCTTCCCCGGCTGCACCGGCGTCGGCTCCAGGAGGCGTGGGGGCTCTCCGATCTGGACATGCAGTCGGTGCTCAACGCCGGTGCGGTGGAGCTGATCGAGGCCACCGTCGCCGCCGGTGCCACCCCGGCCGCCGCCCGCAAGTGGTGGCTGGGCGAGCTGTCCCGGCGGGCCAACGAGACCGGCGTGGAACTGGCCGACGTGGGCGCCACCCCGGCACAGGTCGCCGAACTCCAGGGGCTGGTCGACGCCGGCAAGCTGAACGACAAGCTGGCCCGTACGGTGCTGGAGGGCGTGGTCGCGGGCGAGGGTTCGCCCACCGAGATCATGGCCAACCGGAACCTGGAGGTCGTCTCCGACACCGGTGCGTTGACCGCCGCGGTGGACGAGGCGATCGCCGCCAACCCCGACATCGCCGACAAGGTGCGCAGCGGCAAGGTCGCCGCCGCCGGCGCGCTGGTCGGCGCGGTCATGAAGACCACGCGCGGGCAGGCCGACGCCAAGACCGTCCGCGAGCTGATCCTGGAGCGCCTCGGCGCCTGAGGTGTAAGGAAGGGACCCTTTCTAACGCCTGGTGCATAGGAGGGGTCCCTTCCTAACATCCGAGCCGCGCCCCGGGCGCGACCGGCGCGACGCCCGACCGCCCGACACCACCACCCCGTCCCCGACCGGGCGTCAACGACGACGCGCCGGACCCCTGGAGCGCACCGTGAACCAGCACGACATCGACGTCCTCGACGACATCCAGCGCCGGGTGCTCTGGCTCGCCACCCGGATCGTGGACGCGGCCAACCACGACCGCAGCACCGGGGACGGGGTGAAGGTCGGCGGGCACCAGGCGTCCAGCGCCTCGCTGGTCAGCGTGATGACCGCGTTGTGGTTCTCGCACCTCGACGCCGAGGACCGGGTCGCGGTCAAGCCGCACGCCTCGCCGGTGTTCCACGCCGTCCAGTACCTGCTCGGCAACCTGGACCGGTCGTACCTGACCACGTTGCGCGCCCGGGGCGGACTCCAGTCGTACCCGTCGCGGACGAAGGACCCGGACGGCGTCGACTTCTCCACCGGCTCTGTGGGCCTGGGCGCCGCCGCGCCGCTGTTCGCGGCGGTGACCCGGCGGTACGTCGACGCGCACTTCGGCACGCGTCCGCACTCCCGGTTCGTGGCGCTGATCGGTGACGCGGAACTGGACGAGGGCAACATCTGGGAGGCGGTCGCCGACCCGGCCACCACCGGACTCGGCAACGTCATGTGGGTGGTCGACTTCAACCGGCAGTCGCTGGACCGGGTCGTCCCCGGCGTCCGCATCGACCAGTGGCGGGGCCAGTTCGAGGCGGCCGGGTGGCACGTGGTCGAGGTCAAGTACGGTCGCCGGCTCGCCGAGGCGTACCAGCGGCCGGGCGGCGGGGCGTTGCGCGACTGGATCGACGCGATGCCGAACGAGCAGTACCAGTCGCTGTTCGGGCTGACCGGGCCGGCGCTGCGCGAGCAGTTCCTGGACGGTGCGCCCGAGGGCATCGCCGCGTTCATCGCCGACATCACCGACGAGGACCTGGGCCCGCTCGTCACCGACCTGGGCGGGCACGACCTGGCGGCGCTGCTCGACGCGTACGCCCAGTGCGACGCGGTGACCGACCGGCCGAGCGTGGTGTTCGCGTACACGGTCAAGGGGTGGGGTCTGCCGATCGCCGGCAACCCGCGCAACCACTCGGCTTTGCTCTCCGGTGAGCAGGTCGACGCGTTGCGGGCCGGGCACGGCCTGACCCGGGACACCGAGTGGGACCGCCTCGACCCGGCGTCCCCGGCCGGCATCCGGGCCGGGCAGCGTCGGGAGGCGCTGTCCCGCGCGCCCCGCGAGCGTGCGCTCGGGGTCACCGTCCCGCAGGCCACGAACGTACGCGCCAACAAGCCGATCTCCACCCAGGAGGCCTTCGGTCGGGTGCTGGTCGACCTGGCCCGTGATCAGCAGGTGGGGAAGTACCTGGTCACCACCGCGCCGGACGTGGCCACCTCGACCAACCTGGCCGGGTTCATCAACCGGACCGGGGTGTTCGCCCCGACCGCCCAGCGCTCCTGGTCGTCGGAGACGATGCTGCGCTGGACGGAGAGCCCCGAGGGGCAGCACATCGAGCTGGGCATCTCCGAGATGAACCTGTTCCTGCTGCTCGGCCAGCTCGGGCTGTCGTGGGACCTGTCCGGCCAGCCGTTGCTGCCGGTGGGCACCGTCTACGACCCGTTCGTGCTGCGCGGGCTGGACGCGTTCCTCTACGGCACGTATTCCGGTTCCCGGTTCGTGGTGGCCGGCACCCCGTCCGGCATCACCCTCGCCCCGGAGGGCGGCGCGCACCAGTCGACCATCACCGCCAGCGTGGGGTTGGAACTGCCCGGTGTGACCTTCGTCGAGCCCGCGTACGCGGTTGGCCTGGACTGGCTGCTCTGCGACGCGCTCGGGCACATCGCGGGTGCCCCGCAGCCGGTGCCGACGGCCGCGCCGGCCGAGGACGGGGCGTACTACTTCCGGCTGAGCACCCGCCCGCTGGACCAGGCGCCGTTCGAGGCGGCCCGGGCCCGTCTCGGTGACGCGGTGCTGCGCCGGCAGGTGCTGGCCGGGGCGTACCGGCTGGTCGACGCGCACCAGGCGTACCCGCACCTGGCCGACGCGCCGACGGTGCAACTGGCCGCCTCGGGCGCGGTCCTGCCCGAGGTGCTCGCCGCCGCGGCGGAACTCGCCGACGAGGGCGTCGCCGCGCACGTGGTCGACGTGACCAGCCTGGACCGCCTCTACCGCGCGTGGCAGCGCACCCTGCGGCAGGGCGTACGCACCGCCACCGTGCCCAGCGTGCCGGGCGCGCTGCGGTCCGCCTTCGCCGACCGGGTGCCGGTGGTCACCGTGCACGACGCCGCCTCGCACGCGATGGCGTGGCTCGGCTCGGCGGTCGGTGCGGCGGCGGTGCCGCTCGGCGTGGACGAGTTCGGCCAGTCCGGCAGCGTCGCCGAGCTGTACGAGCTGCACGACCTGCTGCCGGGCAGCATCGTCAACGCGGCCCTGGCCGCTCTCGCCCTGCGCTGACCCAGCCGCCCCGACTCACGGACGTTCGTCCGAGGCCGGGCCCGCCCCTGCCCGACACCGCCAGATGCGTGCTGCGGCGACAGGCGTCAAGATCACGCTCGATCCCGGATCGAGTGGCATCGGGGGCGGAGGAGGCCACTCGATCCAGGATCGAGCGGGGCTCAGCGGGTCGGTGTCGGGGTGGGGGTGATCGGCGGGGTCAGCAGCGGCGTCGGCGGCTGGACCACGGTGCGCTCCAGGTTCACCTGCGCCTGGCCGGTGCCGCCCACCGTGATGTCGTCGTACGCCTGGAGCTGCTTGTCCTGGTCGAAGTAGAGGACGGTCATCGCCAGCGGGGTCGGCTCCTCGCCTTCCAGGCCGCGCAGCCCGGCCCCGCCGGTGGAGCCCTGCACCATCAGCGTGGTCGGCTGCTCGCCCGGCACCTCCGGCAGCGTGTTCACCCGCCGGTCGTGGGTGTGTCCGGCGAGCACCAGCGGGCAGGTGCCGGAGATCGGGCCGGCGGAGGCCGGGTCGTGCACCAGTGCGATGTTCACCGGCCGGGGGGAGCTGCGGATCGTGGCGGCGAGCTTGTCCCCGGTGGCGATCAGCTCGTCGGCGGTGGGCTGGTTGAGCCCACCGCTCGCCGGTGAGGTGCTCTTGTCCGGGGTGAAGCGCGGGTCGCCGATGCCGGCGATGGTCAGCCCGGCGACGGTCGCGGTGGTGTTGTCCAGCACGATCGCATTCGGCTGGCGGGCCACCGCCGCAGCGGTACGCGGCGAGTCGTGGTTGCCCCGGATGTAGACGTACGGCTTCTCCAGCAGGCTGATCGAGCCGACGTAGGAGGCCTC
This sequence comes from Micromonospora sp. NPDC003241, assembly GCF_053589795.1. Classification (NCBI taxonomy): domain Bacteria; kingdom Bacillati; phylum Actinomycetota; class Actinomycetes; order Micromonosporales; family Micromonosporaceae; genus Micromonospora; species Micromonospora sp. NPDC003241. Next base: position 19,704 of record NZ_JBSFSO010000011.1, read on the forward strand.
CGGCTCGCTGCCCCAGTCGGTGATGTCGCCGGTGTCGATCACCACGTCGATGCCGAACTGCTCGGTAACCGTGCGGATGAGCTGCCAGGCGGCCGGGTTGAGGTGCATGTCGGAGATGTGCAGCACCCGAGTGGTGCCGGGCTCCGGCTCGTACACCGGCAGGGCCGACACGGTGGTGTAGAGCTGGGTGACGTTGCCGATGAGCCGCTGGAGTTGTTCGGCGTACCGGCCGTAGTCGTTGGCGATCTTGCGTACGTCACCGACGATCGCCGGGGCGTTGACCAGCAGCCCCTCGTACGTGGGCTCCTCGATCGCCTGCGGTCGGACGGTGGCGGCGGCGGTGCCCAGGCTGCCCGCGCTGATCGCCAGCGCCAGCGCGCCGGCCCAGGCCGCCCGTCGGGTGTCCCGGAACGCCAGCAGCGCCAGCACCAGCGTGGCCAGCACGGTCGCGCCGACGGTCCGCAGCCCGAGCCGCAGCACACCCTCCTGGACGTCGTCGACGGCCGACTGGGTGGCCCGGTTGATGCTCGCCGGGTCGTCGATCAGGGCCTCGGTGCGGCCCTGGTCCAGCGCGCCCAGCTCCACGGTCAGCCGGGTCGGCCCGTCGTGGCTGTCCAGCAGCAGCGCGCCCAGCGGCGGGATGTCGACGGTGGTGCTGCCGTTGACCGCCGGTGAAACGGACAGCCGGGCCTGGAAGGGCCCGATGTCGGTGCTGACGTGCCCGCCGGCGAGCACCCCGAGCAGCACCCCGGTCAGTGTGACGACCAGCAGCGCCAGGCCGGCACCCAACCGGCGCAGCCCACTGCGCCGCCCGGCGCGGGGCGAACCGGCGGCGGCGCGCCGTAGCGAGACGAAGCGACGCGGGCGACCGGTCGGGTCGGCCCCGTCCCGATCGCGGTGCGGCTTCTCGTTCTCGTGATCGTCCATGCTGAGATTCTGACCTGCCCGCCTGAGGATCTTGGCAAACCCGAGGTGCTGCGTGTCGAGAATGCCTCAGCTTCGCCCAGCGCCGCCACCTGCGAAAACAAGCCGCAACAAGCGATCATCCTCTGGTGCGGGTTGCCCGCGTCCGTCGTGGTTGGAAGTGCCCACCCAGAAGGAGCCGTCCGGCGCGGCGGCGATCGCCCGCAGCCGCCCGTACTCCTCGGTCAGCAGCGCCTGCGGCTGCCCGAGCACGGTGCCGGTGTCGGTCAGCTCGACCAGCCAGAGGCGCTGCCCGCGCAGGCAGGCGGTGGCCAGCAGCCGCTCACTGGCGGCCAGTCCGGAGCAGGACGCCTCGTCGGTCGACCACTGCACGATCGGGTCCACGTACTCCTTGTCGCCGCCGCGTCCCTCGACCTCGGGCCAGCCGTAGTTCTTGCCCTTGGTCACCTGGTTGATCTCGTCCCAGGTGTTCTGGCCGAACTCCACCGCGTACATCCGGTCGCCGGCCCAGGAGATGCCCTGCACGTTGCGGTGGCCGAGGGACCAGACCGGGGAGTTCGGGAAGGGGTTGCCGGGCGCGGGTTCGCCCTCGGTGGTGATCCGCAGGATCTTGCCGCCGAGCTTCTTGGCGTCCTGCGACTGCGCGGTGTCCCCGGCGTCGCCGGTGCTGGCATAGAGCTGCCCGTCCGGGCCGAACGCCAGGCCGCCGCCGTTGTGGATGCCCGACTTGGGGATGCCGGTGAGGATCGGGGTGGGTTTCTCACCCAGCCGCATCCGGGCGATCCGGTTGTCCCGTTCGGCGGTGTAGTAGACGAAGACCGTGTTGTCCTGCGCGAACTCCGGCGACACGGCGATGCCCAGCAGGCCGCCCTCGCCGGCGGCGACCACGTCGTCGACGGTCTGCCGCTCGGTGATCCGTAGGCCGTCCGGGCTCGACTCCGGGCCGACCTGGACGATCCGGCCGCTGTCGCGTTCGGTGACCAGTGCCCCGCCGTCGGGCAGGAAGGCGATGCCCCACGGCACCCGCAGGCCCTGGGCCAGCACGGTGGCCACCACCTCCTGGCCGCCCCCGGCGGCGCTGGCCGACGGGGTCGGCAGGTTCGGCGGCTCGCCGGCCGGGTCCGGTTCGGGCTCGCCGAGACTGCACCCGGTGGCCGCGAGCAGCAGCGTCGTGCAGGAGGCCGCGAGGAACCCGCGGACCCGACGGGCCGGAGAGTACGGGGGAGCGCTCACCCGCCCGAGCCTAGCCCGCCGTGTCGGTCGGCGTGGAGGTCGGCGGACCCCCGCCCCGGTGGCGGTACGGACGACGGGTCTATCGTCGGCTGGCGTGAAGGTATGGATCCCGCACGAGTCCGGTCACGCCCTGCTCGGCGAGCTGCCGCCGCAGATCACCGTCGAGACGATGGAGGACCCGGCGAGACCGCCCTCGTCGGTGGCCGGGGTCCGGTTCTGGGTGCCGCCGTTCCTCGCCACCCGGAAGATCGTCCCGTTCGCGCACGAGCTGCCGGACCTGGCGGTGGTGCAGTTGCTCTCCGCCGGTGCGGACGCCTGGGTCGGCCGGGTGCCGGACGGGGTGATGCTCTGCGACGCCCGGGGTGTGCACGACCCGTCCACCGCCGAGTGGGTGGTCACCGCGATCCTGTCCCGACTGCGGGCCTTCCCGGAGATGATCCGCGCCCAGGCCGAGCGGCGGTGGGCGTACGACGAGGTGGCGCCCACCGACGAGGTGGCCGGCAAGCGGGTCCTGATCGTCGGTGCCGGGTCGATCGGCACCGCCGTGCGGGACCGGCTCGCGCCGTTCGAGGTGGAGTTCACGCTGGTCGCCCGGACGGCCCGCGCCGAGCAGGGGGTGCACGGCGTCGACGAGCTGCCCGAGCTGCTACCGCACGCCGACGTGGTGGTGCTGCTGGTGCCGCTGACCGATCGGACCCGGGGCCTGGTCAACGAGAAGTTCCTGGCCGCGATGCCGGACGGCGCGCTGCTGGTGAACGCCGCCCGAGGGCCGGTGGCCAGCACCGACGCCCTGTTGGCCGAGCTGTCCACCGGCCGGATCTCCGCCGCGCTGGACGTCACCGACCCGGAGCCGCTGCCCGCCGACCACCCGCTCTGGGAGTTGCCCAACGTGCTGATCACCCCGCACGTGGCCGGCTCGGTGCGCGGGCTGCTGCCCCGGGCCTACCGGCTGGTCGGCGAGCAGATCCGCCGGTTCGCCGCCGGTGAGCGGCCGGAGAACGTGGTGGTCGACGGCTACTGAGCCGTCTCGGGTTCGCCCCGGCCGGCCGCCGCCACCAGGCGGGGCAGGTCCTCGCGGCGCACCGCGGGCAGCAGGAGCTGCTCACCGTCGTCGAGCCGGGCGACCGCCCGGCCCCGGGGGTCGGCGCCCAGCTCGGCCACCTGGTCCCAGGGGATCCGTCGCTGACCGGCCAGCGCGCGCAGGCGCAGCCCGCCCAGGTCGGCGTCGGTGCCGGCCCGCCACGCCCAGACCGCCACCGCCAGCGGCACCAGCAACACCGGCAGCAGATAGGCGCGGGCACCGGCCAGTGGCAGGGCGCCGATGGTGGCGACGATCGCCGCCACCAGGATGGCCTGGTTGTGCCGGAATCGGGTGGTGTCGGAGCGAGCCATGTCCCGATGATTGCACCAGGTCGGACGCCGCCCGCAGCGGGCCGGCCCCGAAGCCGGAGCACGTGACCGGACTCACTGTCGACTGGCCGTCACTCCCGGCGAGCTGGCTCGTTCATCGATGTTGGGCGGAGGACTTCACCTGTCGCCGCCCCCGCACCGCCGCACCGCCCCAGTGCCCCCTCACGAAGGCGACCGTCGTGCCCGTCGCGTCTGTGTTCCGAGCCGCCGTGTTCCGTGCCGGCGTCCGCTCACCGTTCCTGCCGGAGTCCTGCGTACTCGCGCTGGTCGTGCTGCTGCTCGTGGCCGGCGCGGTCGGTGCGGTCCCGGCCCTGGCGGTGGTGGCGCTCGCCGGCGCGGCCGGTTCCACGCTGGCGGGCGTCCGCCTGTCCCGGCTCGCCACCGGCACCGACGTGCCCTCCGGGTGCACCGACGGCGGTCGGCTGGCGCGTCGTCGCGCGGCCCGGCCCCGCCGCGCCGCCGCCCTGCTGCACGGTGCCGTGATGGCCGCCGGTCTGACCGCCGCCGTCCTGCCACTGGCCTCGATGGGACTCCGGCCGACCGCGGCGACGGTCGGGCTCCTCGGCACCGCCGCACTGCTCGTCGGCGGCCTGTCGAGCCTGCCGCGACCGCCGCGGCCACCGTGGCGGGTACGGCTGCTGCGGGTGCTGGACGCCGCCGCGCCCGGCGTCTGGCTGGTGCTCGTCGCCTGGCTGCTGCTGCCGTACGCCGACACGGCACCCTCGGTGCGGCTGGTCGCGGCGGTGGCGTTGGGCGTGCTGGCGGTCGACGCGCTGCTCGTGCTGACCGGTGCCCATCGGGCCGGCGGCGTCAGCCGGTGCCGGGCCGGTGCGTCGGCCATCCTGTTCGCGCTGGTGCTGCTGGCGGTGCTGCCGGTGACCGCCGGCCGGGTGGCGCTGCTGGCGGTCGGCCCGCTGGTGGTCGGGGCCCTGCTGGTCGCCGCCGGCATGCGGCAGGTGGCGCGGTCGGCGCCCGAGCCGGAGGGGCGGGCGGCCCGGGTCTGGCCGGTGGTGGTGGTCCCGGCGTCGGCGGTGGTGCTCGCCGTCGTCCACCAGTTGCAGGCCGGTCTCCTGCTGGACAACACGGCGGTGCTGCTCGCGCTCGCCGCGGTGCCTCCGTTGGTGGCCCGGGAGCTGGTCCGGAGCGCCGCGGAGTCCGTGGGGTCGCCGGAGCCGGCACCGCCCGGACCGGAGCCGGTCACCGCCGAGAGTCGTGGGCCGGACGGCCGCCCCGGTCTGCTGCGGGCGCTGGCGGCCTGGCCGGACCAGGGTGCGCTGCTGGTGGTGGACCTGCACCTGACCGAGCTGCCCGGCGTGGCACTCCGCGACGACGTGGCCGCCGAGGCGGTGCGCCGGGCCCGCGCCGTGGTGACCGCCGGCGACGAGGTGTTCGACCTGGCCGGCAGCGGGCTGGCGGTGGTCACCGACGCTGGGGCGATGCTGGCCTACGCGCTGGGCACCCGCCTGATCACCGAGCTGCGCCGCCCGTACGAGGTGGCCGGCGCGGTGCTGCGCTCGCGACCCAGCGTCGGGCTGGCCGAACTGACCCCCGGTCGCCCGGAGGACGTGTTGCGGCAGGCGGATCTGGCCCGGCGGCGGGCCGCCCAACTCGGCCGGGAGCGGGTCGAGTGGTACGACGCCTATCTGGAGGAGCAACTGGTCCGGCGGCTGGACCTGGAACGGGAGCTGCCCGGCGCGGTCGCCCGGGGCGAGCTGGACCTGGTGTTCCAGCCGGTGGTGGACCTGGCCGACCGCTCGCCGGTCGGCACCGAGGCGCTGTTGCGGTGGCGTAGCCCGGTGCTCGGCACGGTCTTCCCGGCGGAGTTGCTGCCGGTGGCCGAGGACCTCGACATCGTGGGCGAGTTGGGCGTCTGGGTGCTGGACCGGGCCTGCCGGCAGTTGGCGCACTGGTCCGGCGGCGGTCGGCGGCTCTGGATGTCGGTCAACGTCACCACCCGGGAGCTGACCTCGCCGGACTTCGTGCCCCGCACGGCGGCGGTGCTGGACGCGTACGGGGTGGGGCCGGACCAACTGGTGGTGGAGGTGGCCGAGCCCCGGGTGGGTGCCGAGCTGTCCACCGTGGTGGCCCGGCTGGCCGGTCTGCGGTCGATGGGCATCCGGACCGCCCTGGACGACTTCCGGGCCGCGCACGCCTCCCTGGCCCAGCTGCGGCGGCTCCCGATCGACCTGCTCAAGGTCGGTCCGGAGGCGGTGGTGCCGAGCGGTGATCCGGCCGGTCCGCTGCTGGACGTGGTGGTCACCGTCGCCGACCGGTTGGGGCTGGAGGTGGTCGCCGAGGGACTGGAGTCGGCCCACCAGGTCGACGGGGCGCAGCGCGCCGGGTGCCGTTACGGCCAGGGCTTCGAACTCGCCCGGCCGGCGACTGCGGAACGGGTGGAGGCGTACTTCGAGGAGTTCCCGTCCACGTCACGATGACGATGGATGCGGCTTAACCGGTTCATGAACGAGGCGGGGGTGGGCCGGTGCTGCCGCGCGGGGTCAGGTGCGCGGTCTCGTCCTCGACGACCACCGCCGCAGCGCCCTCGATCGCCTGGAGCAGGTGTCGGGCGGCGTGGGCGCCGTACGCGGGGATGTCCCGGCCGAGCGCGGTCAGCGGTGGGTGCACCAACCTGCACAGCGGGGAGTCGTCCCAGGCCACGATGGACAGCTCGGTCGGGACGGCGAGCCCCATCTCCTGGGCCACCGAGAGTCCGGCGATGGCCATCACGTCGTTGTCGTAGATCACCGCGGTCGGCCGGACCCGGGAGCTGAGCAGACGGCGGGTGGCCCGCGCGCCCTCCTCGCCGGTGTAGTCGGAGGAGACGGTGGTCGCCTCGGCCAGCCCCAGCCGCTGGCACACCTCGCCGAACGCCCTCGTGCGGGTCGCCGTGTGCAACAGGTCGGGCAGGCCGCCGACCCGGGCGATCCGCCGGTGTCCCAGCGCGTACAGGTACTCCACGGTCTCCACCAGGGCCGCCGCGTCGTCGGACCAGACGCTGGTCAGCCGGCCGGTGCCGGAGGGCCCGCCGATCACGACGGCGGGCAGGCGCAACTCCTCCAGCACCGGCACCCGCCGGTCGTCGGTGCGCAGGTCGCAGACGAGTACGCCGTCCACCCGCCGTTCGCCCCACCAGCGCCGGTAGACCGCGATCTCGGCGTCCTGGTCGGCCACCACCTGGAGGGTCAGCGCGTACGAACGGGCGGAGAGTTCCGCCTCGACGCCACTGATCAGCTCCATGAAGAACGGTTCGATGCCGAGCGTCTGCGCCGGTCGGGCCAGGATCAGCCCGATCGCCCGGGCGGTCGCGCCGGACAGGGCCCGGGCGGCGCTGCTCGGACTGAACCCGATCTCGGCGGCGATGGCGAGGATGCGTTGCCGGGTCGCCTCGGAGACACCCGGCTGCCCGTTGAGCGCGTACGACACCGCGCCCTTGGAGACCCCCGCCCGCCGGGCGACGTCCGCGATGGTGGGCCGCTTCACCGGCGTACGTCCTCCTGATCGCTCTGCCTGCCCGCCGCGCGCGGTGGCGCGGGCGTCGGGCACCAACGCTACCGGTCGCCCGCCGCTGTCCCGGTGGCGGTCCGACACCGTCTCGATCGGTCGGTCGGACGCCGTCACTTGTTCGGTTCAGCCGACCGGCAGGTCACCGTTAGGCGCTGTTCGTAACGCGCCGTTGACACCGCGAGAGCGGGCCCTTACGGTCCTAACTTATCCGGTTCAGTCAATGTTCTTCGATTTATTGAGCATTCCCAGCCTGCTTGGAGGAGGGGTCATGAGACGGTCCACGCCCCGGTGGCTGCGGGTCGCAGCCGTGGGTCTGACGGTCGGTTCGCTCGTCGTCGCGTGCAGCGGACGCAGCACCACCGGCGGCTCCGGCGGTGAGGTCACCCTGACGATCAACTTCTGGGGCGACTTCGGCCTGCAGGACCTCAAGACGAAGTACGAGGCGGAGAACACCAACGTCAAGATCGCCCTCAACTCGGGCGAGTACAACGCCCAGCACGAGGACCTGCAGAAGAAGCTCATCGCCGGCTCCGGCGCCCCCGACATCGCCGCCATCGACGAGGGGTTCATCGTCCAGTTCCGCAGCCAGGCCGACAAGTTCGTGAACCTGCTCGACAAGGGTGCCGGCACCTACGAGACCAACTACCTGCCGTGGAAGTGGAAGCAGTCGCTCTCCGCCGACGGTGCCACCCAGATCGGCCTCGGCACCGACGTCGGCGGCCTGGCCATGTGCTACCGCACCGACCTGTTCTCCGCCGCCGGTCTGCCCACCGCGCGCGACCAGGTCTCCGCACTCTGGCCCACCTGGGACAAGTTCCTGGAGGTCGGTGAGGGATACACCGCCGAGACGGGGAAGAAGTTCATCGACAACGCCACCAACCTGTTCAACCCGATCCTGGGGCAGCAGCAGGTCGGCTTCTTCGACGCCGACGAGCAGTTGCAGATGGCCGGCGGCCCCAAGGTCGCCTTCGACTACGCGGTCAGGGCGGCCGACGCCGGGATCTCCGCGAACCTGACCAGCTTCCAGGCCGACTGGGACAAGGGCTTCACCAGCGGCGCGTTCGCGGTGCTGCCCTGCCCGGCGTGGATGCTCGGGCACATCCAGAACACCGCACCCGGCACCAAGGGACAGTGGGACATCGCCACCGTGCCGGGGGGCGGCGGCAGTTGGGGCGGCTCCTTCCTCACCGTGCCGAAGCAGGGGCGCAACGTCGACGAGGCGTACAAGTTCGTGGAGTGGCTGATCCAGCCGGAGCAGCAGATCGAGGTCTTCAAGACGGTCGGCAACCTGCCCTCGCAGCCCGCCCTCTACGCCGATCCGGCGATCGCCGAGTTCAAGAACGAGTTCTTCAACTCCGCGCCGGTCGGGCAGATCTTCCCGAAGATGGCCGAGGGGCTCACCCCGCAGTACCTGGGCCGCAAGAACGGGCCGACCCGGGTCGCGGTGGAGAACGTGATCAACCGGGTGCAGAACGGCACGCTCGCGTCGGGCGCGGCCTGGGCCGAAGCGATCAAGGAAGCCGAGAAGGCCGGCAGATGACGGTACGGGTGGCGCGGCGCACCCGCGCCACCCGGCCCCGGTCTCCGTCCCGTCATCGCGTACCCGGAGTGTGCCCATGCCCACCACGCGCGCGGCCCCCGACCCGGCCACCCGCCGCCCCCGCACCGCCCGGTCCCTGACCTGGCGGGACCGGCTGCACCGCTTCGACATGCGGTACGTGCCCTACCTGCTGATCGCGCCGTTCTTCCTGCTCTTCTTCGTCTTCGGCCTGTTCCCGATGATCTTCAACGGGGTGGTGGCGCTGCGCCACTGGCGGCTGGACGACCCGGAACTGACCGGCTGGGCCGGAACGGAGAACTTCCGCCGACTCCTCACCGACGGCGACTTCGGCAACGCGCTCTACAACACGTTCGGCATCTTCCTGCTCTCCACCGTCCCGCAACTGCTGCTCGCGCTGGTCATCGCGTCGATGCTCAACCGGCGACTACGGGCGCAGACCTGGTGGCGGGTGGGCGCGCTGCTGCCGTACATCACCCCGATCACCGCGTCCACGCTGGTGTTCAACGTCTTCTTCTCCCGCGACTTCGGCATGGCCAACTGGGCGCTCGGCCTGCTCGGCATCGGCACCGAGACGCCGATCGACTGGCGGGCGGACAAACTCCACTCCTGGATCGCCATCGCCACGATGGTCAACTGGAAGTGGATCGGCTACAACGCCCTGCTCTATCTGGCCGCGATGCAGTCCATCCCGCGCGACGTCTACGAGGCGTCGGCCCTGGACGGAGCCGGGCCGTGGCGACAGCTCTGGCGGATCACGGTGCCGATGATCCGTCCGGTGGTCATCTTCACCGTGGTGCTCTCCACCATCGGCGGACTGCAACTGTTCACCGAGCCGATGCTGTTCGACCTGAACGCGCAGACCGCCCGAGGTGGCGCCGGCGGTGAGTGGCAGACCGTCGCGCAGCTCATCTACAAGGTCGGCTGGAAGGACCTCAACCTCGGGTACGCCGCCGCGATGTCCTGGGCGCTGTTCCTCATCATCCTCGCGGTCGCGGCCCTGAACACCCTGCTGACCAATCGCATCTCGGGGGGCCGCAGATGAGCGCACCGAGCACCACGGAGGCCCGGCCCCGTAAGCCGGGCACGCCGCCCGGTGGACGCAGGCGGACCGGGTCGTACGGCCGGGCCCCGCAGGACACCCCGGCGGGCATCGGGACGTACCTCTTCCTGGCGGTGACCACGCTGTTCGCGGCGTTCCCGCTGTACTGGATGTTCGTCATCGCCACCAGCACCGACGAGGCGACCGCCCAGCTGCCACCGGCGGTCGTGCCGAGCGACCAGTTCCTGGTGAACCTCAACGAGGTCTTCACCCTCCAGGACGTCTACTTCGCCGCCTCGCTGGTGAACAGCGTCATCGTCGCCACCACGGTGACCGCAGCGGTGCTGTTCTTCTGCTCGCTCGCCGGGTTCGCCTTCGCCAAGCTGCAGTTCCGGGGCAGCCGGCCGCTGATGCTCTTCGTGATCCTCACCCTGACCGTGCCCAACCAGCTCGGCGTCGTCGCGCTCTATATCGTGATGGGCAAGCTGGGCTGGAACGGTACGCTGCTGGCAGTGATCGTGCCCGGCCTGGTGACCGCCTTCGGCGTGTTCTACATGCGACAGTTCATCGTCAACTCGGTGCCGGACGAACTGGTCGAGGCGGCCCGGGTGGACGGTGCCACCACCATCCGGATCTACTGGAGCGTGGTGCTGCCGGCGATCGGCCCGGCGCTGGCGGTGCTCGGCCTGCTGACGTTCGTGGCCACCTGGAACGACTTCCAGTGGCCGCTGATCACGTTGAACGGCACCGACTATCCCACCTCGATGGTGGCCATCTCCGACCTGGCCAGCGGCAACTACGTGATCTACCGACGGGTGCTGGCGGGTGCCTTCGTGGCCACGGTGCCACTGTTGGTCGTACTCGTCATCGGCGGTCGCCGGATCGTCCGAGGAATCATGGAAGGCGCGGTGAAGTCTTGAGCGACGCACGGGGGAGCCGGCCGGACCGGTTGCCGTTGCACGACGGCTGGACCCTACGGCCGGTGCCCGGTCCGCAGGTGCCACCGGAGGTCGACGGTCGGGTGGTGGCGGCCACCGTCCCCGGCTGCGTGCACACCGACCTGCTCGCGGCGGAGCTGATCCCCGACCCGTACCTGGACGACAACGAGACCGCGCTGGCCTGGATCGGCCGCACCGACTGGGTGTACGAGACCACGTTCGACCGGCCCGACGCCGACCACCAGCGCCTCGACCTGGTCTGCGCCGGGCTGGACACGGTCGCCACGATCACGCTCAACGGCGTCGAGGTCGGCCGCACCGAGAACATGCACCGGGCGTACCGCTTCGACCTGACCTCGCTGCTGCGTGCCGAGGACAACAACCTCGTGGTCCACTTCGACTCCGCCTACCGGTACGCCGAGGCGCAGCGCGACCGTCTCGGCGACCGGCCCAACGCGTACCCGGAGCCGTTCCAGTTCATCCGCAAGATGGCCTGCAACTTCGGCTGGGACTGGGGACCGACCCTGGTCACCGCCGGGATCTGGCAGGAGATCGGCCTGCACGGCTGGTCGACCGCCCGGCTGGCGCGGGTGCGTCCGCTGGTCACCGTGCAGGGCCGCACCGGCCGGGTGGAGCTGCACGTCGAGGTCGACCGCGCCACCGACGTGCCGGTCACCGTGCACGCCGAGGTGGCCGGTGTGACCGCCGAGGTGACGATCCCGGCGGGGGAGCGGACGGCACTGCTGACCGTCACCGTCGACGATCCGGAGCTGTGGTGGCCGCGCGGCCACGGCGGTCAACCCCGTTACGACCTGACGGTGACGCTGCGCGGGCCGGACGGTGCGGCGCTCGACGACTGGCACCGGCGCGTCGGCTTCCGTTCGGTACGCCTGGACACCACCCCCGACGCGCACGGCGCCCCCTTCACGCTGCACGTCAACGACGTGCCGCTCTTCGTACGCGGGGTGAATTGGATCCCCGACGACGTCTTCCCCCACCGGGTCACCCGGGACCGTCTGGCGCACCGCTTCGACCAGGCCGAGGCGGCCAACGTCAACCTGCTGCGGGTCTGGGGCGGCGGCCGGTACGAGTCGGACGACTTCTATGACCTGGCCGACGAGCGGGGCCTGCTGGTGCAGCAGGACTTCCTCTTTGCCTGCGCGGCGTACCCGGAGGAGGAGCCGCTGCGCACCGAGGTGGCCGCCGAGGCCGCCGAACAGGTGACCCGACTGGCCGGGCACCCGTCGCTGGTGCTGTGGACCGGCAACAACGAGAACATCTGGGGTTGGCACGACTGGAACTGGCAGCAGCCGCTCGCCGGACGCACCTGGGGACACGGCTACTACCTGGACCTGCTGCCCCGGATCGTCGCCGAGCTGGACCCGACCCGCCCGTACTGGCCCGGCAGCCCCTACTCCGGCCGCGAGGACGTCCACCCCAACGACCCGGCGTACGGCACCACGCACATCTGGGACGTCTGGAACACCGACGACTACACGAAGTACCGCGAACACCTGCCCCGGTTCGTCGCCGAGTTCGGCTACCAGGCCCCACCCGCGTACGCCACCCTGCGGCGGGCCCTGTCCGACGAGCCGCTGGCCCACGACTCACCCGGCATGGCGCACCACCAGAAGGCCACCGACGGCGACCTCAAGCTCCGCCGAGGGCTGGACGCCCACCTGCCCGCGCCGCGCGACTTCGACGACTGGCACTACCTGACCCAGCTCAACCAGGCCCGCGCCATCCAACTCGGGGTCGAGCACTTCCGCTCCCACCGGGGCTACTGCATGGGCACCATCGTCTGGCAGCTCAACGACTGCTGGCCGGTCACCTCGTGGGCCGCCGTCGACGGCGACGGTCGCCGCAAGCCCCTCTGGTACGCGTTGCGCCGGGCCTACGCCGACCGCCTGCTCACCGTCCAGCCCCGTGACGGCGGCCTGGCCCTGGTCGCGGTCAACGACGGCGGCCGACCGTGGCACGCGTCGACCACGGTCACCCGGCTCACCCTGGCCGGGGAGCCCCGCGCGAAGACCACCCTGGAGCTGGAGGTTCCCGCGTACGCGACGGTGACCGTGCCGTTGTCGGCGGAGCTGACCCGGCCGGACGAGGCCCGGGACGAACTGCTCGTCGCGGACGCCGGCCCCGACCGGGCACTCTGGTTCTTCGCCGAGGACCGCGACATCCACTGGCCGACCGCAACCTTCGACGCCGTGGTGGAAGAGGCCGAGGACACCCAGCGGGTACGCGTGACCGCCCGCACCGTCCTGCGCGACCTGACGCTGCATCCCGACCGGCTCGACCCGTCCGCCGAGGTCGACGAGGCCCTGGTGACGCTGCTGCCGGGCGAGTCGACGACGTTCGTGGTGCGGTCGTCGACACCCCTGGACCCGACCGCCCTCACCAGCCGCCCGGTGCTCCGCTGCGTCAACGACTGACCGCCTGCCGCAGTTCGGCACCCGCCTTTCGCATAATCTGCCCGATCCAATTGAGGGTACTGGTTGGCGGGTATCCGACAGAATGTGGCGTCGGGGTCGGGTTCTGCCGTGCTCCGGTCGGGCGTGCCGATTCATCGCATTGGCTTGACGTCTGACGGTCGAATCAGTATTTCGGCTGGTTCCACAGTGAACTCGTCGCGCGAGCCGGGCCAGCCGGACGAATATTTCTGCGGTTAACCGTGGCACCGTTAGAGCGCTTTACTGATCACGCGGTAGCGCTGGACGAGACCCGGGAGACACCACTCGATGACGGCTCCATACGACCCTGCCCAAAACCCGCCCCCCGTTGGTCAACCGCCGACCGCGCAGTTCCCGCAGGTGCCCGCAGGGCAGTTACCGCCACCGGACGGCGGTCAGTTCCCTCCGCCGACGCCTGGCCAGTTCCCTGCACCACCCGTAGCCAAGAAGCGGGCCTCGTGGCTGGTGCCCACCCTCATCGGTGTCGGCGCGTTCGTGATGCTGTGCTGTGGTGGCACGCTGGTGGTCGGCTTGGCCGGAGGCGACAAGACGACCGACGTCACCTCCGCGACCAGCGCTGCTCCGGCTGCCGAGGGGGCCGCGCCCGCGCCCGAAGCGGCACCGACGACCAGTGCTGCGGCAGCCGAGCCCACCAAGGCGGCGGAGAAACCGGAGCCGGCGAAGTCGAAGACCCCCGGTATCGGCGACAAGGTGCGTGGCGGTGACTTCGAGTTCACCGTCAAGAACGTGAAGTGTGGCATCTCCCGGGTCGGCAGCGACTTCCTTAACGTTAAGGCGCAGGGCACCTTCTGCAAGGCCAGCGTGACCGTCAAGAACGTCACCAAGAGCGCCCAGACATTTCACGCCGATAGCGCCCTGACCGCACAGGACGCCAGCGGCCGAGAGTTCGAGCCCGACGGAACGGCCGGGATCTACGGCAACAGCGACGCACAGGGATTCCTGGACAAAATCAACCCGGGTAACTCGGTGACGGCGAACGTCTACTTCGATGTGCCGAAGGGCACCAAACTCAAGAGCATCACGCTGGACGCGGGCCTGTTCACCTTCGCCGAGGACGCTGTCGTCGTCCTGTGAGCGGCCGACACCTTCGGGCGGTTTATCGAGGGTTCGATGATTGACGCGATGCCCCGCTCGGTGATCTCCGCTTGATCTCCGGCCCGTCGGCGAGTTCTACACGTGGCTCGCCGACGGGCTGTACGACCTCCGCACGATCAGTATTGAGCGATCACTCGGGCTTGGGGCGGTGCTCGTCCCAGGCGGCGGAGTGGTAGGCGGAACTCCAGGCGTTCAGGCAGATCCCGATCGCCACGATGATGGCCGCGCCCGCGCCGATCTTGCCCCAGGTGCCGACGCTCGGATCGGAGAGGCGGTCGAGCCCCCACACGGTGACCGCGATCTGCCCGATCTGCACGGCGATGGCGACGAGGTAGAGCAACTTCGTCTCGCCGGAGGCGTCGGCGGGAATCTCGTCGAGTTCGTCGGGAACGAAGTCGGCCAGGGCGTGGTCCTCCTGGCCGGCAGCGCGGTCCTTCTCCTCCACGCATCCATGGTAGGCAATGTGACATGTGGTGGGCCGGAGACGGTCGGTGGAGCCATGGCTCATCTGCGCCAGGACCACCCCTCCAAGCCAGTGACCATCATGGCCGCGAGGCAGCGCGCGAATGTCCACGAACAGGATGGCCTGCGGGAGCTGGCGTCGTATCTGCCGGATGCCGAGCCGTATCACGCATGGGCGAACCTAGAGTTCATTGACTCCGACGGCTCGATCAATGAGATCGAAGCGTTGGTGCTCACCCGTAGCGGCCTCTACGTGCTCGAACTCAAGCACTGGCAGGGCCGGATCGGCGGGGACGGTAACCGCTGGCAACGACACAAGCCGAACGGCGCCTGGTCGCCACGTGTCGGCGTACGGGCTCGGACGCTCAGGTAGGTACGCGTGAGCGTGCACAGTTGGTGATCGTCAGAGACCCTCGGGGTCGCTACTATCCGCGTTGGCGAGGTCCCCACCACGGCAGTAGTGGCGGAAGGTCGGCAAGCGGTCGGCGGGGAGGTTTTGGCGGCTGCGACTCGCCGTCGTCGACGTCCCAGCGCCGGCCATATTGGTCGGGCAAGTCACCCCAGCCGAAGTACGGCATCGGCTCGGCAGGCAAACCGCCGAGCGTCTCGAGCGGGTCGATGCGGGACTCGGCGACTGTGCACAGGTGCGCCCAGTCGTCACCGAAGTCGAACAGGTACGCGAACTGCTCGCCGCCGCCCAGCCGACTCAGCTTGGTCCGGCCGCTGTCGATGCTGCCCTCGGGCGCCTCGCCATCCCACAGTTCAAGCGGCGTGACCTGGGTCTGGTCGGCCAGCGTGAACATGTGCATGTGGGCCAGGTCCCAACGGGCAAACGCCAGGTCGATCGCCTTAGCCAATTGGGCGCAGGTGTGCGACCGGCTCGCGGCGAAGACCCTACCAGGTCGAGGCCACAGGTCGATGCCACGACCCGAGACCAGCTCAACCCGTATGGACAGCCAGGTACGCGCCACGGCTCACCCTTCGATCGATAACGGCCCTCGACGCCTGGAAGGCTACGTAACGTCACCGACACCGGCCCCAGGCGGGGTCAGTGGTGGGTGCGTTCAGCCGTACTTACCTAGGCATCCGGAGTCGTACGCCGACATCACGAACCATCGTGCGGACCTACTCGGGCAGCTCACGCTTGACCGTGGGGCGTACCTCGTCGTCGCAATCCCCTGGAGTCAGCTCATACTCGGCTGGCCAGTGCTGCTGCCTCGGCGAGAAGCTCGTCCAGGTCGTCGTCGCCGATAGTGCCATCGCCCAAGATGCGCAGGATGACCAGACCTTGGATTCGTCCAGCCATCTGAGGATCGATGGCCGTCTCGACGTCGGGATCCACAGCGGCTCGGATCAGTGTCTCGGCCGCGTTGGCGTCGATCTCTGGGGTGCCGGGCGGGGTTCCCGCTCGCATCTCGGCCACGAAGCGCACGATCTCGCCCGTGGATGTCTGCTCATCGAAGCGCCGATTGACCGCGAAGTAGAAGACCGCGCCGAGAAGAGTCGGGAAACCGTCCCAACCGATTTCGTCAAGGCGAGCTTCCACCCGGTCATTGGCCTCGTGGTCGCCTCTGATCATCGTCCGGATGTAGTCGACCATCTCACGGCTGCTCATCAGATCGCTTCCTCTCGCGGTGCTTCTTCACCATGTTCCAGACACCTCGGAATCCCACGACGACTGCGCCAGCAGCCATGATGACGGACGTGACGGGGTGCTCCAACTGAGGGCGGTCGATCGGCGTGCCGGGGTCGACGCCCGTGGACGCCCTGCTACCGCTCGATCCCGAACCCTTGAGGCCCTTCTGTAGCTCGCGAAATCCGGTGGTGATTGCTTGTTCGGCCTGCTTGAGGGTGTCCTCGGTGTCGTCTGCCTTCTTGATGTGCCGGCGCAGGAACGCCTCGCCCTTCCGGCTGCGTCCCTCTGTCTCCTCGACCAGACGATCCCCGGACGGCGAAGCCGCGTCATTCGGGCCGCTGGGCGCGGCACCGGGGGCGATCGTGTTGACGTACGCGGTGATGTGACGGGCAGCCTCGGACAACAGGCGGGCGTAGCGGCCGGCTTTGTCCCTGGCCACCTCGGCGTTGGCGACGGCCGCGCGTAGCCGCTGGTCATTGGTGCCCCGCTGGACCTCGACCAGCCGGGCCAAGGCCACCTCGGCGTCCGTCCGGGCGCGTAGCGCGGTCACCGCAGCGGCATCAAGCTTCTGCTGTACGGCGAGAAGCTGCGCGACCAGTTCGGCGATGCTGCCGCTCATCCGAGTCGCGTGAGGTAGTCGCTTGCCTGTTCGGCGGTGTCCTTGAAGCGGCGGCGAGTCGGTGCGACCTCTGCCCCGGCAGCGGCAAGCGCCTCGTGGGTGGCGGTCACGTGCTCGTGTCGGCTGCCGTGCAGGAGGGCGGTCGCCGTTCGGGTCGCCGCCTCGGCCTCGGAGACAGCCTGGTCGAACCCATGTTGTCCCTGGCGGGCGGCTTCGACGGCGGCGCGAAGGGTCGCCTTGACCTCGCCGACACTCATGGTGGTGGTTGCTCAGCCGAGGATGCCGACGTAGCGGCGGGCGGCCTCCGAGCTGCCCTGCACGAGGGTCATGGCCTCGGCCAGCCGTTGTTTGCTCTGCTCACCCCGGGCGATGGCCTCGGCGATCGTTGGATGGCCGGTGCCGGCGGCGACGGCACGTAACCGGCTCAGCATCTGCTCGGTGTTGTCGGCGGCGGCTCGGATCTGGTTGATCGTGGCGTTGCCCTGCTCGGCTGCCTGCATCAGTGCCGCCTTGACCTCTTCGATGCTGGCCATGCCGTCCTCCTACCGCCGTCCGCGAAACCAGGTCATGTCTGCGTAGTCGGGCGGACACTATCGGAGACGGGCGTGGGTCGCAGCCCCGGTAACTACAGGTAGTCGGCTGCGGTTGGCCGCGATGGCGAAGGCCGCACCGAGCACCTGGCTGCCGCCGCGCCACCCGGTCGTCTCCAAGCCGTCCAGGATCTGGTCGACAGTGCCCCAGCCACGACGCGCCGTCGCGCGGATCAGGTCGCTGAATCCCGTCCGTACGCCCACGAGGTGGTATCGCGCCCTCCCCGCAGAAGGTGATCAGCCCAGTGCCGGTGACGAAGCCGGCGGAGAAACCGCACAAAGCGCCCCGCACTCGGCGTAATCATTGGCGACGACTGTCTATCTTGGACACTTTCCGTTCGAGTCGAACGGAAAGTGTCCAAGATCCTGGGGTCCCGCCGGGTTTGCAGGTCAGTCGGTGGTGCGGGTGGTGGTGAGGAAGGTGGCCCAGGCGATGGGGGTGAAGGTGAGGGCGGGGCCGTGTGGGTCTTTGCTGTCGCGGACCGCGACGACGCCGGGCAGGTTGTCGGCGACCTCGACGCACTCGCCGCCGTTGCCGCCGCTGCGGCTGCTCTTGCGCCAGCGGGCGCCGGTTAGGTCAACCACGGTGAACCTCCTCGATGATCTTGTCGATTAGTCGTCTTGATTGTTCCTCATCAAGGGCGAGGCTGAGCAAGCTCGACCATGCCTTTTCGTAGGCCGCGAACTCGGTCGGCCGGTCCAGGTACAACGCCCCGGTCCACGACTCGCAGTAGACGACCGGAGGCTCGGGAGTGGCGCGGTTACCCAAGGGGAAGTCAAGCAGAACGAATTCGCCGCCGACCGCGCCAAGGTGCGGACCAGCGGCGAGTGGCAGGAACCGAATCGAGACGTTCGGCAGGTTGCTCGACTCCTGCAAGTGCCTCAACTGTTCAGCGGTGACAGTCGGTGTGTCGACCGGTCGGAGTAGGACGGACTCGCAGAGGACGACCTGCACCTGTGGTGCCTTGGGCAGGCGGCGGGTCAGCAGGGACTGGCGTTGCAGGCGCAGGTCGACGGCGCGTTCGCGGTCGTCATTGGTCATGTCGGGCTGGTCGACCCGATAGATGCCCCGGGCGTAGTCCCGGGTCTGGAAGATGCCCGGCACGAGGCTGTTCTTGTAGAACCGCAGTCTCGATGCGGCGGATTCGAGGCCGACGTACAGCTCGAACCAGTCGGGGATGGCGTCGCCGTAGGCGTGCCACCAGCCTTTTGCTCTCGTCTCGGTGGCCAGTGCGGTGAGCGCCCGGGTCAGCTCGGCGCGGGCGGCGTACAACTCGCACATCGCGCGGACGTCGACGCCGCGCACGGAGCCGAGGCCGCTCTCGATCCGCCACACCTTCTGTCGGCTGCACTCCAGTGCCTCGGCGGCGGCGTCGAGCGTGATGCCGGCCTCGGTGCGCAGGTCACGCAGGGTCCTGCCGAGCTGGCGACGGGGCACTGTCGAACCCATGTCTTCGGCCACCGCACCCTCCTTCCTGTCGGGTTTTGCAACATCCTGACGGCGGTCGTGGAACTCGGAATTGGTGCGATCAAGCAGTGGAAACGTATGACGGGACATTCATTGTGATGGTGTTTCCGACCCTACAAGATAAGCCCGACAACAGCGATGACCGCGACGTCTATTCCGATCCCAGAACAGGTGGTGCCGATTCGTGCGCGCAATATTCCCACCGCCACCGTGCGCCAACGAGAAGCAGGCGGGTACGCGGTGACCGTCATAACCTGCCCGGACTGCGACGGGATGACCTTTCAGCTGCTGCCGTGCCGGTGCACCAGCTTCGGGAATCGGTTCCTGGCGGAGGAGACCGCCATACCCGCGCATCGTGTGGCGTACCGGGATTGCGAGCAGTGTCGGGGCGCGGGCAGTGTGGCGTACCCGTGTGGGCGCTGTCGGCGGCGCGGGCAACGGCGGGCGCAGCTGGTGCTCAGCGTGGCCAACCTGGACAGCGGCGCGGTCGCCTCGCACCGCGTCGTGCCCGGAGGTCTCGACCCGGAGCGCACGCAGTCCGGCTGGGTGGTGAAGCTCCACAACCGGGTACGCGAGCTGGCCGCCAGTGTCGGCGCGGCCGTCAGCGAGGAGGGGCCGGAGCTGTGGTTGCCGCAGCAGTGGCGACCCGACGCGCCGCTGGTGCAGCGACTGGAGCTGGAGGCTCAGGCGATCGTGCGGATGGACCACCTGCCCTGGCTGCTCTTCCTCGGACGAAGTGAGCCGGTGCCGCCGGTCGATCCGGCCGAACGGCTCGTCCGACTCTGCCTGCTCGCCGATCTGCTCCTGCTCGACCTGGTGATCGAGGTACGTCGGCCGGGGATGGGCTGGGACGTCCGGTACGAGGTGCCCGGCTCGCCGGTGCCGGGCTTCCGGAGCGGGCAACTCGACCTGCCGCAGGCGCTGGCCCGCACCGACGTGGCCGACGCGCTCGCGGGGCTCACCGAGCGCGGCCGGGGTGTCGCCGCCCGGCTGGTGCAGCCCGATCGACCGCGCACGCCCACCGTGCCGCCCGTCGACGTGGACCAGCTCGAACGGCGGATCCTCGCCGACTGTGTCGACCCGGTCGACGGCTCCGAGCTGCCCGGCGCACAGGCCCTCTGGCGGAACGGGCGGTGGTGGCACACCAGCCTGCGGGACGGCGATCCGGTCGAGACTCTCGTGGAGCAGCTCACCGGCCAGGTCGTACGCCGGGTGCGGGTGCCGTTGCGGCGCGGCTTCACGCCGCCCGAGCCGGCCTGGCTCGGTGCGGAGATCGGCTGGCGACCCTGCCCGGACTGCGTGCCCGGCAGCCGCCTGCGCAGCTGCGACTGTCGGCTCGGCGGCCGTGGGGTGGAGGCGGGCTGTCCGCGCTGCCGGGGCGCCGGGCTGCACACGTCCGTGCTGGCCTGCTTCACCTGCGACGGCACCCACCGGCTGCACGAGGCGGTGGTGCTCACGCTCACCGATTTGCGGCACCGGGTCGTGCACCTGACCTGGCACACCGGCACGCTGGAGCCGGTCACGCTCGTCGCCACCCAACCCGGCGGCAAGCCGGTGGTCCAGCTCCCCGACCGCTATCAGCTCGCCGCCTGGGCACCCGTCCTCGGCGTACGGCCGGAGGACCTCGCCGAAGCCGACGGCGGGCACGAGATCGAGGCGCGACTGCGTGGCGGCCACGTCACGCTGCCCTGGGCCGGAGCCGATCCGGTGGGCGAGCACGTGCGCGCCGCCGGTCGGGGCCAGCCCGCAGGTCGGCTGATCGTGACGGCGGTACGCCCCGACGCGCCGCCGCTGACCGCGCTGATCCGGCTCGCGCTCGGCCTGGACCTGGCGTGTGAGGTCAGCATCTGCGACCTGCGGCACAACGCCGACGATCCGCGCTACCTGAGCGGGCTGCGCTGGTCCGTCGAGCTGCGACCGCGTGACGCCCTGGTCCGCCCCGACGAGTGGCCCTACCGCCCGACCCTGGAAGCGGCGCTGGCCTGGTGCGTCGAGTGCCTGACCGACTCCATCGCCAGCGCCGCGCCGACTGACGTGGTGGTGCCGATCCCGGTGCCCGAGGCCCCGCCGAGCGCCCTGCCCGCCGACCCGGTGCCGGTGCTGCTGCGGCTGGCCGCCCGACACGTCGGGCAGGTGCTGACCGTGCGATTCACCCGGGACGGCTGCACTCTGCACCGTCACGACGACGACGGCATACACCTCCTCGCCGAAGCTCCCGACCTGCATGCCATTGAAGGATGAGAGTCGCGCGGCCGTCGGCTGCGGCGAACCGGTGGTGGCGCTTCGTCGACGCCGTCGGCTGACCGACCGGGGAGCGTAGGCTCCGGCCAGTGGAGTGCCCGTCGGATTCATGCCGGCCGGGCGTGACCTGTTCGGCGTTGTGGGGGAGATGGCCGGTGAGCAGGGCGGTCGAGCAGACGAACCGGGCGATGTTGCGCGCCCGGGACGCGATGGACCGCGCGTACGCGCAACCCCTGGACATCCCGACGCTGGCGAAGATCGCGTACGTCTCCGAGGCCCACTTCATCCGCACCTTCCGGGCGACCTTCGGGGAGACGCCGCACCGGTATCTGCAACGGCGTCGGGTGGAGCGGGCCATGTACCTCCTCCTGCACACCGAGCAGGACGTGACCGAGGTGTGCCACGCGGTCGGGTTCGGCAGTCTCGGCACGTTCAGCCGTACCTTCCGACAGATCGTCGGCGAGTCGCCCACCGACTACCGCAAGCGGCGGACGGCCCCCGCCGCGCCGGTGCCGGGCTGCTTCACCAAAGCGTGGACGAGGCCGAGCAGTTTTGGATAAGCAGCAGGTCAGAGCGTTGCATTAGCGTTCCGGGCATGACGATGAACGCAATCAGCCGCTCCCAGGTCTACGTCCTCGACCAGGATGAGGCGCTCGACTTCTACGTGGGCAAGCTCGGCCTGGAGGTGCACACCGACCAGGATCTGGGCTTCATGCGGTGGCTCACGGTGAACATTCCCGGTGACCGCCAGCGCGAGATCCTGCTGGAGAAGCCCGGCCCGCCGAGCCTCGACCCGGCCACCGCCGAGCAGGTCCGCGAACTGCTCACCAAGGGGGCGGCCGGCGGCTTCCTGTTCATGACCACGGACGACGCCCACAAGACGCACGAGGAGCTCGTCGGCAAGGGCGTCGACATCACCGACGAGCCGATGGAGCGGCCGTACGGGATCGACTTCGGCATCCGCGACCCGTTCGGCAACAAGATCCGCATCGGGCAGATGCTCGACCAGAGGTGAGGCGCAGGCAGGGGACACCCGGCCGGATGTCTATTTGAAGAAGTCTTCAAGTGCTAAAGTCTTCAGTGCACCGACGGTGCGTGGAGGAGGCTGAGGCATGTCCGTGCCGCTGTACCAGGCGAAGGCCGAACTGTTCCGCACCCTCGGGCACCCCGTCCGCATCCGGGTTCTGGAACTGCTCCAGGACGGCCCCAAGCCGGTACGCGACCTGCTCTCCGCCATCGACGTCGAGGCGTCGAACCTCTCCCAGCAACTCGCCGTACTGCGCCGGGCCGGGATGGTCACCTCGCACCGCGACGGCTCCCTGGTGATGTACGCGCTCAGTACGCCCGACGTCGCCGACCTGTTGGCCGCCGGCCGCCGGATCCTCGGCGCGGTCCTCACCGACCGGGATGCGCTCCTCGACGAACTGCGCGCCGGCGGACCGGCGGGATGAGGAGTTCTTCGGCCCCGCCGGCGGCCACGATCCGTTCGGTCGTGGCCGCCGGCGGACGCCGCGTCGTCGACCTTCTGCCCGGCCGCGCGGACTGGCACTCGGTACGCCGCGCGCCCCGACAGGACCTCCTCGCCGGGCTCACCGTGGCCGTGGTCGCGCTGCCGTTGGCGCTCGCCTTCGGCGTCACCTCGGGGCTCGGCGCGCAGGCCGGTCTGGTGACCGCGGTGGTCGCCGGAGCGGTGGCGGCCGTCTTCGGCGGGTCGAACCTCCAGGTGTCCGGCCCGACCGGCGCGATGACGGTGGTGCTGGTGCCGATCGTGCAGCAGTACGGCACCACCGGCGTGCTCATGGTCGGTGCGCTGGCCGGACTGATCCTGCTCGCCCTGGCTCTCGCCCGCCTCGGTCGGTTCGTGCGGTACCTGCCGGTACCGGTGATCGAGGGCTTCACCGCCGGGATCGCCGTGGTCATCGCCCTGCAACAGGTACCCGCCGCACTCGGGATCACCGACGCCCACGGTGAGCGGGTCTGGGCGGTGGCCGCCGACGCGGTCGCCCGTTTCGTCGTAGCGCCTCGTCCGGCGGCCCTCGCGGTGGCCCTCGGTGTCGCGGCGGTGATGCTGGTCGGTGCTCGATGGCGGCCCGGTCTGCCGTTCTCGATCTTCGCGGTGGCCGCTGCCACGCTGCTCGCCGAACTCGCGCCGGTCGATCTGCTCCGGATCGGCGCGCTGCCGCAGGGGCTGCCCGCGCTGTCACTGGACTTCGTGGACCTCGGCGCGGTGGGCGTGCTGCTGCCCGCCGCGTTGGCGGTGGCGGCGTTGGCCGCGCTGGAGAGCCTGCTCTCGGCCACCGTCGCCGACGGGATGACGGTCGGCCAGCGGCACGACCCGGATCGGGAACTGTTCGGGCAGGGCCTGGCCAACCTGGCGTCCCCGCTGTTCGGCGGTATCCCGGCCACCGCGGCGATCGCGCGTACCGCCGTCAACGTCCGTGCTGGCGCGGTGTCCAGGCTGGCCGCGTTCACCCACGCGGCGGCCCTCGCCGTCATCGTGCTGGCCGCCGCGCCGCTGGTCGGCCGCATCCCCCTCGCTGCCCTGGCCGGCGTGCTGCTGGCCACCACCGTGCGCATGGTCGAGGCCGCCTCGCTGTGGGCGCTGGCCCGCGCCACCCGGGGCGATGCCCTGGTGTTGGTGCTCACCTTCGCCGTCACCGTCGTCTGGGACCTGGTCACCGCCGTGGCCGTCGGCGTCGGCGTGGCCGTCGTGGTGGCGCTGCGCGCGGTCGCCCGTAGTGCCCGGCTGGAACAGGTGCCCCTCGATCCCGGGGCGCACACCGCCGAGGAGCAGAAACTGCTCGCGGAACACATCGTGGCCTACCGGCTCGACGGGCCGCTGTTCTTCGCCGCCGCGCACACCTTCCTGCTCCGCCTCTCCGACGTCGCCGACGTCCGAGTGGTCATCCTGCGGATGTCGCGGGTCTCCACCATCGACGCCACCGGCGCCCACGTTCTCGGCGACGCGATCCGGCGGCTTGAGGCACGGGGCATCACGGTGCTGCTCTCCGGCATCGCACCCGGTCACGACCAGGTGCTGGACACCCTCGGCGTGGCCGCCCGACTACGCGGCGACGGACTGGTCTTCGCGGACACCCCGGCCGCCATCGCGCACGCCCGTACCCTCGTGCCGATCACTCACTCCGGGACGCGGCGGTAGGCGCCGTCGCTGGCCGAGGTGGCCATCGAGGCGTACGCGCGCAGCGCTGCGGAGACCGGACGCTGCCGGTCGACCGGGGTGTACGGGCGGTCCCGCTTCTCCTGGGCGATCCGGCGGGCCTCCAGCACGTCGGCCGGCACGTTCAGGTCGATCGACCGGTTCGGGATGTCGATGACGATCTCGTCACCCGGCTCCACCAGCGCGATCAGCCCGCCGGAGGCCGCCTCGGGGGAGACGTGCCCGATGGAGAGGCCAGAGGTGCCGCCGGAGAAGCGGCCGTCGGTGAGCAGCGCGCAGGCCCGACCCAGCCCCCGGCCCTTGAGGAACGAGGTGGGGTAGAGCATCTCCTGCATGCCGGGGCCGCCCTTGGGGCCCTCGTAGCGGATCACCACCACGTCCCCGGCGACGATCTCCTTGGCCAGGATGGCGGTCACCGCGTCGTCCTGCGACTCGTAGACCTTCGCCGGCCCACGGAAGGTCAGGCACTCCTCGGGCACCCCGGCGGTCTTGACCACGCAGCCGTCCGGCGCGAGGTTGCCGTGCAGGATGGCCAGCCCGCCGTCGGCGGAGTATGCGTGCTCCCGGTCGTGGATGCAGCCGTTGGCGGCGTCGGTGTCCAGGCTCGACCAGCGGTTGGTGGTGGAGAACGGCTCGGTGGTCCGCACGCCGCCGGGCGCGGCGTGGAACAGCTCGATCGCCTCCGGGGTGGCCGAGCCGCCACGCACGTCCCAGTCGGCCAGCCACTGGTCGAGCGAGGGGGAGTGCACCGCGTGCACGTCCCGGTGCAACAGCCCGGCCCGGTCGAGTTCGCCGAGGATGGCCGGGATGCCGCCGGCCCGGTGCACGTCCTCCATGTGGTACTGCGGCGAGTTCGGCGCGACCTTGGACAGGCAGGGCACCCGGCGGGAGATCGCGTCGATGTCGGCCACGGTGAAGTCCATCTCGGCTTCGCGGGCGGCGGCCAGCAGGTGCAGGATCGTGTTCGTCGAGCCACCCATCGCGACGTCCAGCGCGACAGCGTTCTCGAACGCGGCCCGGGAGGCGACCATCCTCGGCAGCACCGAGGCGTCGTCGTGGTCGTACCACCGCTTGGCGATCTCCACGGCGGTGCGGCCGGCCTCGACGAAAAGCGACCGGCGGGCGGCGTGGGTGGCCAGCGTGGAGCCGTTGCCCGGCAGGGCCAGCCCGATCGCCTCGGTCAGGCAGTTCATCGAGTTGGCGGTGAACATGCCGGAGCAGGAGCCGCAGGTCGGGCAGGCGGAGCGCTCGATGGCGTCGAGCTGGTCGTCGGTGACGGCCTCGTTCGAGGAGGCGACCATCGCGTCGATCAGGTCGATCTTGGAGTGGACGACGCCCTCGATCGCCACCGTCTTGCCGGCCTCCATCGGGCCGCCGGAGACGAAGACCGTCGGGATGTTCAGCCGCAGCGCGGCCAGCAGCATGCCCGGGGTGATCTTGTCGCAGTTCGAGATGCAGACCAGGACGTCCGCGCAGTGCGCGTTGACCATGTACTCCACCGCGTCGGCGATCAACTCCCGGCTGGGCAGGGAGTAGAGCATGCCGCCGTGTCCCATGGCGATGCCGTCGTCGACCGCGATCGTGTTGAACTCCCGGCCCACCCCGCCGGCCTCGGCCACCGCCTCGGCGACCAGCCCGCCGAGGTCCTTGAGATGTACGTGGCCCGGCACGAACTGGGTGAAACTGTTCGCGATGGCGACGATCGGCTTGCCGAAATCGTCGTCGGTCATCCCGGTGGCCCGCCACAGGGCCCGGGCGCCGGCCATCATCCGACCGTGCGTGGAGGTCTTCGACCGCAGCTCAGGCATGCGTACCAGTCTTGCACCGTGAACCCCGTGTCGGACAGGCACACGGACCGTGTCCCAACAGATGCACACCCGATCCCCACGGCGCAAGCCGATCCGGCAGAGTTGGCGGGGTGCACACACCCCCGGCGTTGATCGGTGTCGCGGTGTCGAGCGCACTGGTCGCCCTCACGGCCGGTGTGCTGTTCGCCCTGTCGGTACGCCGTCGGTCCGCCTCGCACCGCTCGGCGTACGCGCTGCTGGCCGCCGGTGGCGTGATCGCCCTGCTGACCCTGCTGGTCGGGGTGACGGAGGCGCTCACCGTCGGCGGGCACTGGGCACACGAGCAGGCGCAGCGCACCGGTTGGGCCACGCTGGTCGCGATCGGCACGGCGGCGAGCAGCCTGCTCTTCGGCGCCGGCCTGCTCCGGATGCCCGGGGTCGCCGGCTCGGCGAGTTCCGCCGCCCGGCTGGCCCTGGACGGGGTGATCGTCGGTGCCGCGCTCTGGTTCGTGGGGTGGGTGCTGCTCTCCGAGCCGACCCGACTGCTCGGCGCGGTCACTCCGACGGCCTGCCCGGCGATCCTGGTCGCCTCGGCCAGCGCGGCGCTGAGCACCGGGCTGGCCGCGATCATGGTCTTCCGCGCACCACCGCCCCGGCAGCACCTCGCGGTGCTGGGCGGCGGGATCACCGTGGCCACCGGTGGCGGGTTGGCCATCGCGGCCGGGCTCTGCCAGGGCGGGCCGGGCGTGACCTTCATCGGTGCGGCGCTGCTCGCCGTGGGCCTGCTCGCCGCCGCGCTGGCGGTCCGCCGGATCGACCCGCCGGACCAGGTCGCCGTCGACGTGATCCGCCGCGACAGCGAGTACGCGGTGGTGCCGATGATCGCGATGGCGGCCTCGGCGATGTACCACCTCTTCCAGGACGGCCGGTTCGACGGTCCGGCCATCGTCGCCGGCAGCATCGAGGGCTTCGCCCTGGTCGCCCGGCAGTACCTCACCCTGCACGACGTGCGGGCCTACGCCCGGCGGCTCGCCGAGCGGGAGGCGCACTTCCGCCAGCTCGCGCACACCGACGCGCTCACCGGGCTGGCCAACCGGCGGGGGCTGTTGCAGTCGCTGCACCGGTCCGCCGAGGCCCGGGTGCCCTGCGTCCTGCTCGGCCTGGACCTGGACGGCTTCAAGAACGTCAACGACATGCGCGGGCACGACGTGGGTGACGCGGTGCTGGCCGAGGTGGGCCGGCGGCTGCGCGGCAACCTGCGCCCCGGTGACCTCGCCGCCCGGCTCGGCGGCGACGAGTTCGCGGTGCTCATGCACGGAGGCCCGGCCGAGGCGGCAGTGGTGGCCGAGCGGCTACTCAGGGTGCTCGGCGGTGCCTACGAGCAGTCCGAGGGGCCGGTGTTCCTCTCGGTCAGCATCGGTATGGCGGGTTGGGCCGAGGAACCCGACGTCGAACTGCTGCTACGGCACGCGGACGCCGCCCTGCGCTACGCCAAGCAGCGCGGCAAGAACCGCATCGAGCGCTACGACGGGGCGTACGACCGGTTGTTGCGTCGCCGCACGACGCTGGAGCACGAGCTACGCGGCGCGATCGAGCGTGACGAGCTGCGGTTGGTCTTCCAGCCGGTGGCCTCGTTGCCGTCGGTGCGTCCGGTCGGTGCCGAGGCGCTGCTGCGCTGGCGCCATCCGGAGCTGGGCAACGTCCGGCCGGACGAGTTCATCCCGCTCGCCGAGGAGTGCGGGATGATCGCCAAGCTCGGCGCCTGGGTGCTGCACCAGGCGTGCTACCAGTTGTCCCGCTGGCTGGCCGAGGGGCACGACGTCTGGGTGTCGGTCAACGTCTCGCCGCGCGAGCTGCACGCCGCCGAGTACGTGGTGCAGGTCGCCGAGGCGCTGCGCGCGCACCACGTCCCGCCGCAGCGGTTGGTGCTGGAGGTTACCGAACACGCGGTCGCCACCGATCTGGACGAGCTGATCCGGCGGCTGACCGCGCTGCGCCTGACCGGGGTGCGGATCGCGCTGGACGACTTCGGGGCCGGCTACTCGTCGCTGGGGCAGTTGCGTCGGCTCCCGATCGACATTCTCAAGATCGACCACAGTCTGGTCGCCGAGCACGAGCCGGTCCGGCCGGTGGGGCAGGACGGCCCGGCCTTCGCGCCGATGGTCGACATCGTGATGCGACTGGGTCACCAGCTGGGGCTCGAGGTCGTCGCCGAGGGCGTGACCAACCCCACGGAACTGGCCGCGGTGGTCGCCGCCGGATGCCGGTTCGGTCAGGGCGCGCTGTTCGGTTGGGGCGTACCGGCCGAGCACCTGGAGGCGATGCTGGAGGCGGCGACGTCGCCGGGTGCCCGCCCGGCCCGCCCGGTACCGGTGGACGGGACGCCCGCGCGCCCCTTCCAGCCGCCCCTTCCGCGTGCGGTCGAGAGTGCGTCCGAGCACGTCGGGCCCGGTGTGAGCGGCGTGCCCGACGGGACGCGCCGAGATCCGTGAACCAATATGTGGGATCAGTTGACTCATCGCGTGAGATGCGTCAGGCTTGGCCCATGTCGTCGAACCGGTCGCTGCGAGTACTTACCTGAGCGCACTCTCCCTGACTGAGAGTGCGCTGGCCCCGTGCATCTGGCACGTGGGCTTTTTTCTTGCCGTCGAACCCATCGGACGCCGCCGGATCGCCGCGTCCACCCGTGAGCAGCCCCACCCACTCCAGCCGAAGGCAAACCGCCATGACGAGACCCACGCCAGAGACCCTCGCCCACTCCGCCCGGCGGGCCCGTAGCGCCGCCGAGACCACCGACGCCGCCCGCGCCGCCACCCCCACCCCGGCGGTACGCCCCACCCAGGCCCAGTCCCAGGTCTCGGGCGCCGGTTCGCTGGTGCGTTCCCTCGAGGCGCTCGGCGTCGACGTCGTCTTCGGTATCCCGGGTGGCGCGATCCTTCCGGCGTACGACCCGCTCTACGACTCGACCGTCCGGCACATCCTGGTCCGGCACGAGCAGGGCGCCGGGCACGCGGCCACCGGTTACGCGCAGGCCACCGGCCGGGTCGGGGTGTGCATCGCCACCTCCGGGCCGGGCGCGACGAACCTGGTCACCCCGATCGCCGACGCGTACATGGACTCGGTGCCGCTGGTGGCGATCACCGGTCAGGTGGCGCGGCCCTCGATCGGCACGGACGCCTTCCAGGAGGCGGACATCCAGGGCATCACGTTGCCGGTGACCAAACACAACTTCCTGGTGCAGAACGCCACCGAGATCCCCCGGGTGCTGGCCGAGGCGTTCCACCTGGCCTCGACCGGCCGTCCCGGCCCGGTGCTGGTGGACATCCCCAAGGACGTGCTCCAGGCGCCGACCACCTTCGCCTGGCCGCCCACCCTGGACCTGCCCGGCTACCGGCCCACCCTGCACCCGCACGGCAAGCAGATCCGGGAGGCGGCCCGGCTGATGAGCAACGCCCGTCGCCCGGTGCTCTACGTCGGCGGCGGTGTGCTCAAGGCCGGTGCCACCGAGGGTCTGCGCAAGCTGGCCGAGCTGACCGGCATCCCGGTGATCACCACGCTGATGGCGCTGGGCGCCTTCCCCGACTCGCACCGGCAGCACCTGGGCATGCCCGGCATGCACGGCACCGTCGCCGCCGTCTACGGCCTGCAGAAGGCCGACCTGATCGTGGCGCTGGGCGCCCGGTTCGACGACCGGGTCACCGGCAAGCTGGACTCGTTCGCACCGGACGCCGCCGTGGTGCACGCCGACATCGACCCGGCCGAGATCGGCAAGAACCGGCACGCGGACGTGCCGA
This sequence comes from Micromonospora sp. NPDC003241, assembly GCF_053589795.1. NCBI lineage: Bacteria > Bacillati > Actinomycetota > Actinomycetes > Micromonosporales > Micromonosporaceae > Micromonospora > Micromonospora sp. NPDC003241. The sequence continues at coordinate 49,657 of NZ_JBSFSO010000011.1, forward strand.
TCGTCGGTGACGCCCGGCACGTGATCGACGAGCTGCTGGCGGCGGTCAACGCCGAGCGGGCGGCGGGCCGTGGCACCGACATCACCGACTGGTGGGCGCAGCTCGACGACCTGCGTGAGCGGTACCCGCTGGGCTACGAGGAGCCCGGCGACGGCACCCTCTCCCCGCAGTACGTGATCAAGCGGCTGGGCGAGATCGTCGGACCGGACGCGATCTACGTCGCCGGGGTGGGCCAGCACCAGATGTGGGCCTCGCAGTTCATCTCGTACGAGAAGCCGCAGACCTGGCTGAACTCCGGCGGCCTCGGCACCATGGGGTACGCGGTGCCGGCGGCGATGGGTGCCAAGGTCGGCATGCCGGACACGGTGGTCTGGGCGATCGACGGCGACGGCTGCTTCCAGATGACCAACCAGGAGCTGGCCACCTGCGCCCTGGAGGGCATCCCGGTCAAGATCGCCGTGATCAACAACGGCAACCTCGGCATGGTCCGCCAGTGGCAGACGCTGTTCTACGGCGAGCGGTACTCCAACACCGACCTCGGCACCCACAAGCACCGCATCCCGGACTTCGTCAAGCTCGCCGAGGCGCTGGGCTGCATCGGGCTGCGCTGCGAGAACGCCGAGGACGTCGACAAGACCATCGAGGCCGCGATGGCCATCAACGACGCACCCGTGGTGATCGACTTCGTGGTCGGCAAGGACGCCATGGTGTGGCCGATGGTCCCTGCCGGCACCAGCAACGACGAGATCATGTTCGCCCGTGGCGTCCGCCCGACCTTCGACGAGGACGATATTTAATGACCATGCATACGCTCTCCGTGTTGGTGGAGAACAAGCCGGGCGTGCTGGCCCGGGTCTCCGGGCTGTTCTCCCGGCGGGGTTTCAACATCGACAGCCTCGCCGTCGGTGAGACCGAGAACCCGGACGTCTCCCGGATCACCATCGTGGTCAACGCCGAGTCGTCGCCGCTGGAGCAGGTCACCAAGCAGCTCAACAAGCTGGTCAACGTGCTCAAGATCGTCGAGTTGGACCCGTCGACCTCGGTGGCGCGCGAGCTGCTGCTGGTGAAGGTGCGTGCCGACCGCAACGCCCGCGCCCAGGTCCTGGAGACGGTCAACCTGTTCCGGGCGCGGGTGGTCGACGTGGCCTCGGACACGCTCACCGTCGAGGCCACCGGCACCCCCGACAAGCTCGACGCGCTGCTGCGCGACCTCGAACCCTTCGGGATCAAGGAGATGGTGCAGTCCGGCCTGGTGGCGATCGGCCGCGGCTCGCGCGCCATCACCGCCGGCCCCGCCCTGCGGGCCGCCTGACCCGAGACCGCCGGCCCGTCGCGCGGGCCGTCCGAACCGAACCGCCGGCCCGGCTGCTTGAGGCCGCGGCAACCACGAAGCCACGACGGGCCACTGCGGCCGCCGTACGAAAGGGAAGTCATGAGCGTTGAGGTGTACTACGACGACGACGCCGACCTGGGCCTGATCCAGTCGAAGAAGGTCGCCGTGATCGGGTACGGCAGCCAGGGCCACGCCCACGCGTTGTCGCTGCGCGACTCGGGTGTCGACGTGGTGATCGGTCTGCCGGAGGGTTCGAAGAGCCGGGCCAAGGCGGAGGAGCAGGGCCTGCGGGTGCTCACCCCGGCCGAGGCGGCCGCCGAGGCCGACGTGATCATGGTGCTGGCGCCGGACACCGCGCAGCGGCACGTCTACGCCGAGTCGATCGCGCCGAACCTCAGCGCCGGCAAGGCGCTGTTCTTCGGGCACGGCTTCAACATCCGGTACGGCCTGATCACGCCGCCGGCCGAGGTGGACGTGGCGATGGTCGCCCCGAAGGGCCCCGGTCACCTGGTCCGCCGGCAGTACGCCGACGGCAAGGGCGTGCCCTGCCTGGTCGCCGTCGAGCAGGACGCCAGCGGCGGCGCGCTCGCGCTGGCCCTGTCGTACGCCAAGGGCATCGGTGGCACCCGGGCGGGCGCGATCAAGACCTCCTTCAAGGAGGAGACCGAGACCGACCTCTTCGGCGAGCAGGCGGTGCTCTGCGGCGGTGCCGCAGCGCTGGTGCAGACCGGTTTCGAGGTGCTCACCGAGGCCGGGTACGCCCCCGAGGTGGCCTACTTCGAGTGCCTGCACGAGCTGAAGCTGATCGTCGACCTGATGTACGAGGGCGGCATCGCCCGGATGCGGTACAGCGTCTCCGACACCGCCGAGTACGGCGACCTGTCCCGGGGCCCGCGAGTCATCGACGGCCGGGTCAAGGAGGAGATGCGCAAGATCCTCAGTGAGATCCAGAACGGCGAGTTCGCCCGCGAGTGGGTCGCCGAGGACGAGGCCGGCCGCCCCAACTTCAGCAAGTGGCAGGCGGAGGGCGCGGCGCACCCGATCGAGGAGACCGGCGCCAAGCTGCGCGGCATGATGAGCTGGGTCGACCGGCCGATCACCGAGACGGCCTGAGATCTCGGCCACCTGAGAGCACTCTCACCGACGGCACCCGGACCCGACGTTCTCCCCGACGTCGGGACCGGGTGCCGTGCTGTTCACCGGGATGGCTAACGATCGTTAACACGCACGTCACGTCCGGTTTGTGAGGGCACTCACCCCGTGGTCCGGGGCGCGCCGGGCTGGCCGCCCCCTACGATCGCGGTAGGTGCTCCAGGCGGCACCTGACGGCCATGGCCCCGCCCGCGCCGGGCGCAGCGCAGCGTCCCCGCACCGGCCGACCGCTCTGACGACATCTACGAGGACCAATGACTCCTGTCGTACTGATCGCCGAAGAACTCGCCCCCGCCGCCATCGAGGTGCTCGCCCACGACTTCGACGTCCGGCACGTCGACGGCACCGACCGCCCGGCCCTGCTCTCGGCGCTCTCCGAGGCTCACGCCGTCATCGTCCGCAGTGCCACCCAGATCGACGCCGAGGCGATCGCCGCCGCTCCGCGACTCAAGGTCGTGGCCCGGGCCGGAGTGGGTCTGGACAACGTCGAGGTGCCCGCCGCCACCGCGCGGGGTGTCATGGTCGTCAACGCCCCCACCTCCAACATCGTCTCCGCCGCCGAGCAGGCCGTCGCGCTGCTGCTCGCCGTCGCGCGGAACACCGCCAGCGCCAGCGCCGCGCTCAAGGCGGGGGAGTGGAAGCGGTCCAAGTACACCGGTGTCGAGATGCAGGGCAAGACCGTCGGCGTGGTGGGCCTGGGCCGCATCGGCGTGCTGTTCGCGCAGCGCATCGCCGCCTTCGGCACCCGGCTGATCGCGTACGACCCGTACATCCAGCCGGCTCGCGCCGCGCAGCTCGGCGTACGCCTGGTCGGGCTGGAGGAGTTGCTGCGGGAGAGCGACTTCATCTCCATCCACCTGCCGAAGACCCCGGAGACCGTGGGCCTGATCGGTGAGAAGGAGCTGTCCATCGTCAAGCCGGGCGTGCGGATCGTCAACGCCGCCAGGGGTGGCCTGGTCGACGAGCAGGCGCTGGCCGACGCGCTGGCCGAGGGCCGCGTCGCGGGCGCCGGTGTGGACGTGTACGCCAAGGAGCCGTGCACCTCCTCGCCGCTGTTCGCCCTCGACAACGTGGTGGCCACCCCGCACCTGGGCGCCTCCACCGCCGAGGCGCAGGACAAGGCCGGTCTGGCCGTGGCCAAGAGCGTCAAGCTGGCCCTCCAGGGCGAGTTCGTGCCGGACGCGGTCAACGTGCAGGCCGGCGGCGTGGTCGCCGAGGACGTACGCCCGCTGCTGCCGCTGGCCGAGAAGCTCGGCCGGGCGTTCACCGCGGTCGCCGGTGGGATCGCCGCCAGCGTCACCGTCGAGGTGCGCGGCGAGATCGTCGACCACGACGTCACGGTGCTCAAGCTCGCCGCCACCAAGGGGCTGTTCAGCTCGGTGGTGGAGGAGCAGGTCACCTACGTCAACGCGCCGCACCTGGCCGCCCAGCGCGGCGTGGAGGTGTCGCTGACCACCCAGACCGACACCGTCGAGTACCCGGTCCTGGTCACCGTGCGCGGCGCGCTGCCCGACGGCCGTACGGTCAGCGTCTCCGGCACGGTGACCCACGCGGGCACCCGGGACATCATCAAGCTGACCGAGGTGGACGGCTTCGACGTGGAGATCGGTGCGGAGGGCATCCTGCTGTTCCTCCGGTACGCCGACCGCCCGGGCGTGGTCGGCACCGTCGGCACCCTGCTCGGCGAGGCCGGCATCAACATCGCCGCCATGCAGGTGGCCCGCCGGGAGGCCGGTGGTGAGACGCTGATGACCCTCACCGTCGACCAGGCGCTCGGTGCCGAGCTGCTCACCTCGGCCGCCGACTCGATCGGCGCGACCGCGGCCAGCGCGGCGGACCTGCGCGACGAGTAGTCCACACACGACCGACAGGGGCCCGGCCGTCGGCTGGGCCCCTCGTCGTGTCGCCGTCCGTCGCGGAACCGACCGGGGTGTCGGTGCGCGGCCGGGCGGTGTGGTCAGCCGGGCAGTCGGACGGCCGGCGGCGGATAGACCGAGCCGTCCTGCGCGTCGAACAGCATCAGCCGGTATTCGCCGGCGAATCGCTCGATGTCCAGCAGCACCTGGTCGGGGCAGCCCGGATCCAGGTTCATCTCCACGTGGTCGGCCGCCGCGTGCAGCGGCATCACCGCCCAGGGCGTCCGGAAGCCGTTCGGCCGGTCGGGGTAGCTGGCGGTGATCGCCCGATAGAAGGCCACCACCCGTGGGTCCGGTTGGCGTTCGCCGTGCCGGCCGTTCCGGCACTGCTGCACCGCGGCTCGTACGTCCTCGGGCGTCGCCCCGTCCGGCAGGGCCCACACGCTCAGATCGAAACTCACGGCGGACAGCGTGCCATCCGGTGTGCACCTTGTCGAAAACGGCCCGGTTGCGAGAGCGTTAGCGCGCCGATGGAATCGTTCCAGAAGCTCCCCTGTGGAGCCCTTGCCGCGAATCACGTCAATTCGATAGCGTACGGGTGCGGTTACCGGCCGAGTTCGTGGCAGCGGCCCGTCTTCGGGTGGCGAGGTCGACGTCCGGCCGACCGGCCCGCACCCCTCGATTGCGTGAGCCCTGCGCATTCGTCGCCGACCGGCCTCCACGGTCGTTGCCGCGGCCGTGGAGGCCGATCGTTGCCGTCGCCCACACTCGACACTCCCACCTCGTGCCGATGTGTACGCCTCCCGAGTCAGCGCCGGGTGGCGAACAACGCGTGGTAGTCCGAATCAGACCGGAACCAGGCGAGTCCGGCCGGCCCGGCGGCGTACAGGGCGGTGGCGTACGCGTCGGCCACCGTCAGGTCGGGACCGACCACCGTGGCGGCGATCAGTTCGTCGGCGGGCTCACCGGTGTGCGGATCCACCACGTGACCCTGCCGTCCGGTCACCCCGGAGGTGCCGATCGCGCCCGCCGTCATCTCCAGCACCAGCGGTGCCCGGCGACGGTCGGTCGGGTGGTGCACCGCGATCCGCCATGGCCCACCGTGTGCGGCGTTTCCGCGTACCACCAGGTCGGCGCCGGCGAGCACGGCGTAGTCGTGGATGCCGGCGGCGCGCAGCCGGGCCGCGGCCCGCTCGACCGCCCACCCACCGAGCAGGCCGCCCGGGTCGAACCCGCCGGGCACCGCCCAGGCGTCGAACCAGCCGTCCGTGGCCGCCCGCATGGCGGCGCACCGGTCGACCAGCTCCGCCAGCGGCGGGTACGACTCGGCGCTGATCTCGCCCCGACGCAACCGGGACACCAGGCTCTCCGGTCGGTGCGGGCTGTAGGTCAGGTCGATGGCCCGCAGCTCGGCGACGGCGTCCCGCAGCGCCTCGCCGACGCCCCGGCGGCCGAGCCACTCGGGGGCGTTCAGCAGCAGGCGGTACTGCGCGGTCGAGGTGCGCACGGTGTGTGTGACGGCGATCCGGTCACCGGCCACCGTGGCGGTGCGGTCCGGCTTGGGGTCTCGGGTGCCCAGCCGCAGGTCGGGCCGGCGGTAGCGGAAGACCGCCGGGTCGATCCAGCGGGTCCGTGGCTGCTCGTCGGTCCACATCGTGTCCGCCCCCTCCTCGACGTCCGCCGCGCCGTTACGCCGACCGTCCGGGCCGGATGGCCCGTTGGAGATCACCGTAGGCAGCGGACATGACCGCCCCATGAATGCCTCCTGGGAAGGTGCTGTGCGTCGGCGATTTCCCGAAAAGTGGAACACTCGTACCGGGAGGCGGGACGGCAGCGTACGGTCGACCCGATACGAGCGAAGGAGCTGACGGTGGCACGGATCGCGGTGGTGGCCGGGGACGGGATCGGACCCGAGGTGGTCGCGGAGGCCCGCAAGGTCATCGACGCGGTGCTGCCGGGCGTCGAGGCGACCGAGTACGACCTCGGCGCGGCACGTTACCACCGCACCGGCGAGGTGCTGCCCGACTCGGTGCTGGCCGAGCTGGCCGAGCACGACGCGATCCTGCTCGGCGCGGTCGGCGACCCGACCGTCCCGCCCGGCGTGCTGGAGCGGGGCCTGCTGCTCAAGCTGCGGTTCGCCTTCGACCAGTACGTCAACCTCCGCCCGTCGCGCCTCTGGCCCGGCGTGGCCAGCCCGCTGGCCACCGTCAAGTCCGGCGAGGTGGACCTGGTGGTCGTCCGCGAGGGCACCGAGGGCCTCTACGCCGGTGCCGGCGGCGCGCTGCACCGGGGCACCCCGGCGGAGATCGCCACCGAGGAGAGCCTGAACACCCGGCACGGGGTGGAGCGGGTGGTCCGGGACGCCTTCGCCCGCGCCCGTCGGCGCGAGCGGCGCAAGGTGACGCTGGTGCACAAGACCAACGTGCTCACCCACGCCGGCTCGTTGTGGGCCCGCACCTTCGAGGCGGTGGCCGCCGAGCACCCGGACGTCACCACCGAGTACCAGCACGTCGACGCCGCCGCGATGTTCCTGGTCACCCAGCCGCAGCGGTACGACGTGGTGGTCACCGACAACCTCTTCGGTGACATCCTCACCGACATCGCCGCCGCGGTCACCGGCGGGATCGGCCTGGCCGCCAGCGGCAGCATCAACCCGGACGGGACGTACCCGTCGATGTTCGAGCCGGTGCACGGCTCCGCGCCGGACATCGCCGGCCGTGGCGTGGCCGACCCGGTCGCCGCCGTGCTCTCCGGTGCCCTGCTGCTCGACCAGCTCGGGCACGCCGACGCCGCCGCCCGGATCACCGCCGCGGTCAGCGCGGAGCTGGCCGCCCGTGGCCCGGACGTAACCCTGCGTACGGCCGAGGTAGGCGACCGGATCGCCGCGCAGGTATCCGCCTGAGGTTGCCGCTGCGTCGCCGGTGATCCCGGTGACGAGGGTTCGAGGTGCGCGCCGGGCGAACTCCCGGACCTCGGCACGACCCCGCGTCGATCAGCACGTTCCGTGGGCTCCGTACCGGTTGTCGGCTTGCTACCCGCCGGTCGACCTACCCGCTGAACGACCGTTCGGGGTAAGTTTCTGGCACAAAAAGTTTCCGGCATGCGGTCGGTGCATGTCGTCGTACCCCCAGGGAGGTCAGCGCAATGAGCGGTGGTGACAAGCTCGACTTCGAGATCCGTCCGAATCCCGCGCCGGTATCCGCCGCCGATCGGGCCGCGCTGCTGGCCAACCCCGGATTCGGTCGGGTGTTCACCGACCACATGATCACCGTCCGTTACGCCGAGGGCAAGGGCTGGTACGACGCCAGGGTCGAGGCGCGCGCGCCGATCCCGATGGATCCCGCCAGCGCGGTGCTGCACTACGCGCAGGAGATCTTCGAGGGAATGAAGGCGTACCGCGCCGCGGACGGCGGGGTGACCATGTTCCGCCCGTACGCCAACGCGGCCCGGTTCAACATCTCGGCGACCCGGATGGCGATGCCGACGTTGCCCGAGGAGACCTTCGTCGACTCGCTGCACCGGCTGATCGAGATCGACCGCGAGTGGATCCCGGAGGGCGAGGACGGCAGCCTCTACCTGCGGCCGTTCATGTTCGCCAGCGAGGTCTTCCTCGGTGTCCGGCCGGCCAACGAGTACCTCTACTCGGTGATCGCCTCGCCGGTGGGGGCGTACTTCTCCGGCGGCGTCAAGCCGGTGACGGTCTGGGTCTCGCCCGACTACACCCGGGCCGGGCCCGGTGGCACCGGCGCGGCCAAGTGCGGCGGCAACTACGCCGCGTCGCTGGCCGCCCAGGCACAGGCCATCGAGCACGGCTGCGACCAGGTGGTCTTCCTGGACGCGGTGGAGCGCAAGTACGTCGACGAGCTGGGCGGCATGAACGTCTTCTTCGTCTACGACGACGGCTCGGTGGCCACCCCGCCGCTGACCGGCACCATCCTTCCCGGCATCACCCGGGAATCGGTGATCATGCTGGCCGAGGCGGCCGGACACCGGGTCGAGGAGCGTCCGGTGACCTTCGACGAGTGGCGTGCCGACGCCGCCAGCGGCCGGCTGCGTGAGGTCTTCGCCTGCGGCACGGCGGCGGTGATCACGCCGATCGGCGTGGTGCGCTTCCCCGAGGGGGAGTTCGCCGTCGGCGGCGGCGCGCCGGGCACGGTGACCATGGGCCTGCGTCAGCAGCTCGTCGACATCCAGCGGGGCAAGGGCACCGACCCGGCCGGCTGGGTCCACCGCGTGCTCTGAGCCGTTCTGAACTGCTCTGAGATGCAAGGAAGGGTCCCCTGCTAACGCCTACGGCATAGCAGGGGACCCTTCCTAACATCCGGACGGTGTAGCGCCGTGCGCGCGGCAGCGGCGTCGGGTGCGCTCGCTCAGGCGAGCAGATGGGTGCGCAGGGCGGTGAGCTGTTCGTCGGTGACTCCGGCGTGCCGCAGGTAGTCCTCGACCGAGCCGTGGCCCGCCCGGATCTCGGTGAGGAACAGCAGCATCGTCTCGGCCGGCGAGGACAGGAACGGCGCCGGCAACGCCGGGGCGTCGGGCAGGGTGGCGGCCACCCACTCGCTGAACCGTTGCGAGGCCTCGGTGCTCAACGCGTAGTCCGACGCGATCTCCTCGTCGTCGACGCCGAGCACGGCGAGGGTCAGCCCGCAGACGATCCCGGTGCGGTCCTTGCCGGCCACGCAGTGCACCACCACCGGGCTGTTCGCCGCGTCGGCGATCAGCCCGATCGCCTTGGCCAGCCCGGCCGTGCCGGTGCGGGCCAGGTCGGCGTACCGGTCGGCGAGGTAGCGGGCCAGGTCGGTGTGCGAGTCGTACAGCCCGGCCCACTCCGCGTGCTCGGGATGGATGTTGCGGTAGGTCAGCCCGTCGAACTCGGGGACCCGGCCGTCCCGCTCCACCTCGTGCGGCCGACGCAGGTCGATGACCGTGCGGACACCGAGCGCCGCGAAGGCGTCCCGGTCGCCGTCGCCGATGCGGTGCAGCGAGTCGGAGCGGTAGAGCCGGCCGGTGCGTACGGTCCGGCCGTCGTGCCCCCGGTAGCCGCCGACGTCCCGGAAGTTGAACGTCGTGGTGAACGGGATCCTGCGGTTGACCTCGATGGCGTCCACCCCTGTCACGGTAGACGGCCGGCGGGCGGATGCCCACCGGCCGTCAGGCCGTACGCCCTGCAGGGGAGTCGTCAGCGGAGGTGGCCGGGCGGGGTGGCGGCGTACGTGTCGTTGTAGTAGCCGCCGAGCTTGTCCCGGTACGCCGGGTCGGTGGCGGTCTCGTCGTACTCCGGAGCGGCCTTGATCTGGTCCTTCTCGCGGTCGACGTAGACCTTCTGCTCCTCGTGGTCGACGTGGTTGACGGTGCCGGCGGGCAGCATGACCTTCTTGCCGAAGATCCACGGCCCGGTGTCGACGACCAGGTAGCTCGCGTTGACCTCCGCGCTGTTGCTGTCGATCTTGCCAATCGACCCGTCGGTGGCCTCGACCTTGTAGCCGACCAGGTTGGCGCCGGCCACTCCGGCCTCGTCCCGGTAGCTCCACGGGTCGAAGGCGCCGGCGGGGGCGCCGCCGGGCACCGTCCCCTGGTCGCCCTGGATGGTGACGTCCTCGCTCGACACCGCGCGCAGCGTCGGGTCGGACTGAGTGCCGTGCAGCGCCGGGTCGGGCGTGGCGTGCGTGCTGTCCGGGTTGATCCTGTCCATGGGATCTCTCCTGCCCCGACTGTGGTCAGTCGTCTCGGAGGAAGTGGTTCGCTGTCCCGAAGACACGTACCCGGCGCGACGTCTTCTACACCCACTGCGGGGAATCCGCCTCGATGTCCCGTCCCGACATGTGGATTGTTTCTCCCACAGGCTGTCTGAGAGTGGCAGAGTACCCACCGTGACCAGCACCGCCCTCATTATTGGCAACTAGCGCGCCGGCTTCTCCCTCCGCCGAGCGCGCAGACCTCCCGCATCCGCGGGGGGTCTTTTTGTTGCGTCGGCCGGTGCCTGTACGAAGGGATCTCCCCCATGACGTTCCAGGTCTACGACACGACCCTGCGCGACGGTGCCCAGCGCGAGGGGGTCAGCTACTCGGTGGTCGACAAGCTCGCGGTGGCCCGGCTGCTCGACGAGTTCGGCGTCGGCTTCATCGAGGGCGGGTGGCCGGGTGCGGTGCCCAAGGACACCGAGTTCTTCCGCCGGGCGCGGACCGAGCTCGACCTGAAGCACGCGGTGCTGGTCGCCTTCGGCGCCACCCGCCGGGCCGGCGCGGTCGCCGCCGACGACCCGCAGGTGCGCGGCCTGCTCGACGCGCAGACCCCGGCGATCGCCCTGGTGGCCAAGGCCGACCTGCGGCACGTCGAGCGGGCGCTGCGCACCACCGCCAAGGAGAACCTGGCGATGATCCACGACACGGTGACCCACCTGGTCGCCGAGGGGCGGCGGGTCTTCGTCGACGGCGAGCACTTCTACGACGGCTACCGCCACGACCCGGCGTACACCGCATCGGTGGTGGAGACGGCGCTGGCGGCCGGGGCCGAGCGGTTCGTGCTCTGCGACACCAACGGCGGGATGCTGCCCTCCTGGGTCACCGCGGCCATCTCCGACCTCACCGACCGGATCGGGGTCGCACCCGAGGTGCTCGGCATGCACGCGCAGAACGACACCGGGTGCGCGGTCGCCAACACCCTCGCCGCCGTCGAGGCGGGCGTCCGCCACGTGCAGGGCACCGCCAACGGGTACGGCGAGCGGCCGGGCAACGCCGACATCTTCGCCGTCGCGGCGAACCTCCAGCTCAAGCTCGGGCTGCCGGTCCTACCGGAGGGCTGCCTGGAGCAGATGGTGCGGGTCTCCCACGCCATCGCCGAGATCGCCAACATCGCCCCCGACACCCACCAGGCGTACGCCGGGGCCGCCGCCTTCGCCCACAAGGCGGGGCTGCACGCGAGTGCGATCAAGGTGGATCCGCTGCTCTACAACCACGTCGAACCCGAGGTGGTGGGCAACGACATGCGGATCCTGGTCACCGAGATGGCCGGCCGGGCCAGCATCGAGCTCAAGAGTCGTGAGCTGGGGCTGGATCTGGCCGGCCATCCGGAGACGCTGTCCCGGGTCACCAACCGGGTCAAGGAACTGGAGGCCGGTGGCTGGTCGTTCGAGGCCGCCGACGCCTCGTTCGAGCTGCTGGTCCGCTCCGAGTTGCCGGACGCGGCACCGGCCCGGCCGTTCGCGCTGGAGTCGTACCGGGTGCTGGTCGAGCACCGCGAGGACGGCGCGGTGGTCTCCGAGGCGACCGTCAAGATCCGGGTACGCGGCGAGCGGGTGATCGCCACGGCCGAGGGCAACGGCCCGGTCAACGCGCTCGACGAGGCGCTGCGCGTCGGCCTCGGCCGGCACTACCCGGAGCTGCGCAACTTCGAGCTGGCCGACTACAAGGTCCGCATCCTGGAGGGCAGCCACGGCACCGGCGCGGTCACCCGGGTGCTGGTCGAGACCGCCGACGGTCGGGGCGGTGGCTGGACCACCGTCGGCGTGCACCCCAACGTGGTCGAGGCGAGCTGGCACGCCCTGGTCGACGCGCTGACGTACGGCCTCGACCGCGCCCGCGTGTAGCACCGCACCCGGCTAGCCGGCGGTCGAGGGCAGGCGCAGGTCGGCGAGGACCATCCGGTGGTCGCTGCCGGGTAGCGGGTGCACCGTCACGGCGCGTACCGCGATCCGGCGGTCGACCAGTACATGGTCGATCACGACCGGCGGGATGGGGTCACCGTCGTACGGCCCCCAGGTGCCGGTCAGCCCGGCGCCGACCGAGGCGGCGGCGTCGGCGTACCCGGTGCGTAGCAGGGCACGCAGCGGGCCGTGGTCGAGGGTGGCGTTGAAGTCACCGGCCAGGATGCTCAGCGGCCCGTCCGGGGTGGCCGCTGGTTGGGCCGCCAGGTCCGCGCGCCAGCCGGGCACCTGGTCCACCGCGTACGGGGCCGCCGGGTGGACCGACTCGACACGGACGGCCGGCGCCCCGGGCACCGCCACCGTCGCGTACGCCTGGGTGAAGCTCCAGCCGCCACGGAGTTGGCGGACGCCGCCGTCGCCGATCGGGTGGCGGGCGTAGAGCCCGGAGCCCGGCGTGCCGTCCATCGGGTTGAGCTGCCGATGGGGGAGCAGGTCGGCCAGGCCCAGCCGGTCCAGGTCGGCCTGGGCCGTCGGGGTGAACTCCTGCACCACCAGCACGTCCACCCGCGCCTGCCGGACCAGCGCGACCACCGTCCGTGGGTCGGCGGCACCGGCCAGCAGGTTGGCGGTGAGCACGCGCAGTTCCGGCCCGTCGACGGTCGGCTGCGGCGAGGGCAGCGCGCGGGGCACGACCGCCGCGAGCAGCGCCGCCGTGGTCACCGCCGCGACCACCGCTGGCCAGCGGCGTCGCAGGGCGACCGCGAGCACCACCGGGATCAGGCTGCCGAGCAGCGCGTACGGCGTGAAGGCCAGCGCCTGCACCAACGGTCCCCGGTCCAGCCCGGCCAGCCGGACGACCGCCCACCCGGCCCCGGGGGCGACGGCGAGCCAGCAGAGCACGGTACGTCCGGACAGCGTCGACGGCCGGCCGAGGGTGATCGCCACAGCAGGCAGGGTAGCCGTCGCCCGACGACCGGCGATCGGCGGAGATCCACCGCGTACGCGATTGACCGAATGGTTCTCACGCCTCGTTCGCGAATGTGTCTCTCACAATTGCTGACGATGTTCCGACATTGCTTCAGGAGCGTGAAGGGTTATTGACCGACGGTATTTTCCGGTGTTACGTTCCTGCTGGTCGGGTGGTTGCGGTCGGGAGATTTTCCCAGCTCAGAGCGTTTGTGGGCCATCGAGTGCAGCCGTTTGTGGAAGCGAATAAAAATGACGCATCCAGCGTTCGGCGGTCACTGCGGCCCGACCTCGAAATAGGCACTATCCGCCCCGCGTGTCGCGGGTCGGGTGTATCCCCACGGTCACCAAGGGAGACCTGTCATGACCAGATTTTTCCGACGGAAGGCGGCCGCGGTGTCGATCGCGGCCCTGGCCCTGGCCCTCGCCGGCGGTGGTATCGCCGCGGCGAAGCCCACCGTGTCGGGCAACCAGCCCACCGCCCGCGCCACCGCGCAGCAGCCGGCGGTCACCACCGCCTCGATGAACAGCGCCCGGTCCCTGCTGGCCAAGGGCGAGGTCGCCGCCGCCAGCACCTCCGGGTACGCGACGGCGGTCAACGCCAACGGCACCAAGGCCCGCGGTGACGGGGTCGTCATCAAGTACGGCGTCGGCCAGTACGAGGTGCAGTTCGGCACCAACGTCACCACGGGTATCTACGTGGCGACGATCGGCCGGCCGGACTCGTGCTGCGTCCCGCCCGGCGGGGAGGTCTCGGTGGCACCTCGGCTGCTCACTCCGAACGGGGTGTTCATCCAGACGCGCAACTCCGCCGGCGTCGCCGCCGACCTGCCGTTCTTCCTTCTCGTGCACCGCTGAGCGGCGCACTGTCAACGGCCTCCGCCCCGCCGGGCGGGGGCCGTTGTCGTGCTGCGGGACCGCCGTCCCGGTTCGGCACCGAACGACCGCGACCGGCACCTTCGCGGCGTCCGGGACGGTCCACGTCGTAACGGTGGCGGTCGACCCGTCTGGGCCGGGCAGGGCCGGTAATTCCGACGTTTGCCCGAGGTCCGCCTCGGGAAGCAAGCACCGTGACGGACATCTCGGACACCATGGCCAGCCTGCCCAGCCCGGTCGATCCGGACGCGACCGCAGCCGAGCTGGACCAGACGCTCTTCGAGGTCAAACGCGTGATCGTCGGGCAGGATCGGCTCGTCGAGCGCCTGCTCGTCGCCCTGATCGCCGACGGGCACTGCCTCCTGGAGGGCGTGCCGGGGGTGGCCAAGACGCTCGCCGCGCAGACGCTCGCCACGGTCGTCGGCGGCACCTTCTCCCGCATCCAGTTCACTCCCGACCTCGTCCCCTCGGACATCGTCGGTACCCGCATCTATCGGGCGTCGAAGGAGAGCTTCGACGTCGAACTCGGGCCCATCATGGCCAACCTGGTGCTCGCGGACGAGATCAACCGGGCCCCGGCCAAGGTGCAGTCCGCGCTGCTGGAGGCGATGGCCGAACGTCAGGTCTCGATCGGCGGGCGCAGCTACCGGGTGCCGGAGCCGTTCCTCGTGCTGGCCACCCAGAATCCGATCGAGTCGGAGGGGGTCTACCAGCTCCCCGAGGCGCAGCGTGACCGCTTCCTGATGAAGATCCTCGTCGGCTACCCGGACGGCGCCGACGAATTGGCCATCCTCTATCGGATGAGCGCCGACCGACCACGGGCCCGTCCGGTGCTCGACGCGGACCGCCTGCGCGCCTTCCAGCGGCAGGCCGCGCAGGTCTTCGTGCACCACGCGATCGCCGAGTACGTGGTCCGTCTCATCCTCGCCACCCGGGACCCGGTCCGGTTCGGGCTGCCGGAGATCGCCCCGCTGCTGGCGTACGGCGCCAGCCCGCGCGCCACCCTCGGCTTGGTCGCCGCCGCGCGGGCGCAGGCGCTGCTGCGCGGCAGGGAGTACGTGCTGCCCGATGACGTCCGGGAACTCGCGGGTGACGTGTTGTCGCACCGGCTGGTGCTCTCCTTCGACGCGGTCGCCGACGGGGTGACCGCCGAGGCCGTCGTGCGCCGCCTGGTGGAGGTGGTCCCGCTGCCCCGGGTGGCGGCCACCGGCCAGCCCGAGTACGCCCCTGACCTGGCCGCCGCCTGATGGCCCGCCGATCCGCCCCGGTGCCCGTACCGGCCGATCCGGTGCTCGCCGACCTCACTCCGGACCAGCGGCTGCGTCGGCTGGAACTGACCGTCACCCGCCGCCTCGACGGCATGCTGCACGGCGAGCACCGGGGCCTGCTGCCCGGTCCGGGCAGCGAACCCGCCGGCAGCCGGGAGTACCGGCCCGGCGAGGACGAGGTCCGCCGGATGGACTGGTCGGTGACCGCCCGGACCACCGTGCCGCACGTCCGGCAGGTGGACGCCGACCGGGAACTGACCACCTGGCTGCTGGTGGACGCCAGCCCCAGCATGGAGTACGGCACCGCCGAGCTGGACAAGCGGGAACTGGCGGTGGCCGCGGTCGCCACGGTCGGCTTCCTCACCACCGGTCCGGGCAACCGGCTCGGCGCCCAGGTGCTCACCACCTCCGGGCTGCGTCGGCTGCCGCCGCGCGGTGGGCGTACCCATCTGCTCGGCCTGCTGCGCGGGCTGCTGGCCGAACCCCGGGTGGGCGGCCACGACGGGCCCGGTGGGCCGTCGCCCGGCGCGGCCGACCTCTCCGACGCGGTGGCGGCGGTGCACCGGGTGGCCCATCGGCGCGGCCTGGTGGTGGTGGTCTCCGACTTCCTCGACGGTCTGCCCGACGATCCCCGGCTGCCGGCCACCTGGGAACGCCCGCTGCGCCGGCTGGCCGTGCGGCACCAGGTGCTGGCGGTGGAGATCACCGACCCTCGTGAGCTGGAACTGCCGGACGTCGGTCTGATCACCCTGGCCGACCCGGAGACCGGCGAGCGGCGCGAGGTGTGGACCGGCGACCGGCGGCTGCGCGAGCGGTACGCGGCAGCCGCCGCCGCCCAACGCGACCAGGTCCGGGACGCGGTACGCCGGTCCGGCGCGACCCACCTGAGCCTGCGCACCGACCGGGACTGGGCGGCCGACGTCGTGCGGCACGTCCACGCGCAACGGCGGCTGGCCGCCGCCGGAGCCGGCCCGCACCGGGGAGGTGCGGCATGATCTGGCAGTCACCGGTGCGGCTCTGGCTCCTGCTCGGCGTGCTGGCCCTGGCGCTGGCCTACCTGGTGGCGCAACGGCGGCGCAGCCGCTACGCGGTCCGCTTCACCAACCTGCGGCTGCTCGACCGGGTCGCGCCCCGGCGCCCGACCTGGCGGCGGCACCTGCCCGCCGGTCTCTTCCTGGCCATGTTGGCGCTGCTGGTGGTGGGTTTCGCCAGACCCACCGCCGAGGTGCGGGTGCCCCGGGAACGGGCCACCGTGATGGTGGCGGTGGACGTGTCCACCTCGATGCTCGCCGGTGACGTGGACCCGGACCGGCTCACCGCCGCCAAGAGCGCCGCCCGGCGGTTCGTCGACGGTCTGCCGGACGAGTTCAACGTCGGGCTGGTCGCCTTCGCCGGCAGCGCGGCGGTGCTGGTGCCGCCGAGCACCGACCGGGAGGCCCTGCACGACGGCATCGAGCGTCTCGCCGAGGGGGTGACCGGCGTGCAGGGCACCGCGATCGGCGAGGCGATCAGCACCTCGCTGGGGGCGGTGAAGGCGTTGGACGAGGCCGCCGCGACCCAGCCGCCACCGGCCCGGATCATCCTGCTCTCCGACGGGGCGAACACCTCGGGAATGGACCCGATGGAGGCCGCCGCCGACGCCGTCGCGGTCGAGGTGCCGGTGCACACGATCTCGTTCGGCACGCTGAGCGGCTTCGTGGACCGGGGCGGTCGGCCGATCCAGGTGCCGGTGGACGGCGAGACGTTGCAGGCCGTCGCCGAGCAGACCGGCGGCGTCTTCCACGAGGCCGCGACGAGCGACGAGCTGCGGGCCGTCTACGACGACATCGGCAGCTCGGTGGGCTGGCGCAAGGTACGGCAGGACGTCTCGTCCCGGTTCATCGGGCTCGGACTGGTGTTCGCGATGGGTGCGGCGTACGGCTCGATGCGGTGGTTCTCCCGCCTGCCCTGATCCGCCCCGTCGACCCGGCCGACCCGGGCCCGCCACACGTGAGGAGCGTACGAATGGCAGTGCAGACCGGACTGGGTGAGCCACGCGGGCCCTGGTTCGTCTCGCCGGACCTCGGCCCGGACGGGCGGGGCGGACCGGACGGGACGAGCGGTGACCGGGCGGCGTGGAGTTGGCGCCGCCGGCTGTTGGCGGGGCTGGCGGTGGTGACGCTCTCCACCGGATCGGGGGCGTTGGCCGGGGGCTGGGTGGCCGGTCGTGACGGTGTACCGGGTCCGGCTGCGGCATCCGCCGCCCCGGTGCCGGCCGAGCTGGTCACCGCGGCCGAGAAGACCGTGCCCGGAGTGGTGTCGGTGCTGGTGGGCGACGGGGGCGGCGCCTCGGCGACCGGCTCCGGGTTCGCCGTCGACACCGAGCAGCACATCATCACCAACGACCACATCCTGGCCAAGGGACGCGGTGCGGTGACCGTCGAGCTGCCGGACGGCCGGCGGCTCGCGGCGGAGGTGGTGGGCCGGGAACCGGGCAGCGATCTCGCCGTGCTCCGGGTGCCGCCGTCCGCCGGGCTGACGGCGTTGCCGTTGGCCAAGCCGGGATCGACCCGGGTGGGCGAGCCGGTGCTGGCGGTCGGTTCGCCGCTGGGGTTGCCGGGCACGGTCACCGCGGGGATCGTCAGTGCGCTGGACCGCCAGGTCCGCCTCGGTGACAACCGGCACCGGGCGGTGCAGACCGACGCCTCGATCAACCCGGGCAACTCCGGTGGGCCGCTGGTCAACGCCCGGGGCGAGGTGGTCGGGGTGAACACCGCGATCGCCACCATCGACGGCAACGGCTCGATCGGCATCGGGTTCGCCATCCCGATCGAGCAGGTGCAGCAGACCGCCGACACGATCATCGGCAAGGGCGGCTGATGTCACGTACGGTCACTGTCCGATTACGTGCGGATGCGCGGTCTGTCGGGTTTCTGGCGGTCAATGATCGGAGAATGGAAATATTACGCTGAGTATGGATACTGGCGTGGGTGGAGCGTCCTCTCATCGCGGTCCTCCTGCTGGTGGGCCTCATCATCGGAAGTGGTGTCGGGTCGTCGTACGCGCGGGCCCGGCGCGGCTGGAACGACTACCGGGCGGCGAAGAAGACCGTGCCCGGCGCGCGTCGCGCTGCCTGGCTGTTGATCAAGGTAGTCACCACGAAGGTCGGGGTGATCGCCCTGTTGCTGGTCGGGGCGGTCGCGTACGCGGCGGCCGGTGGCGACGAGTCGACCGTGCCGGAGTCGAATCCGAGCAGTGCTCCGAAGTAGCCGCCGGCACGTTAGCCTCGGTGCGTGGACGACGGACTGCGGGTGACCGACCGGTGGAGTGTCCCCGCCGCCGAGCTGCGGGAGCGGTTCTCCCGGTCGTCCGGGCCCGGCGGTCAGGGGGTCAACACCACCGACTCCCGGGTCGAGCTGAGCTTCGACCTGGCCGGGTCGCCCAGCCTGCCGGAGTCGCTGCGGGCGCGGGCGCTGGAGCGTCTCGCCGGCCGGCTGGTCGACGGCGTGCTGACCATCGCCGCCAGTGAGCACCGGGCGCAGCTCGCCAACCGCGAGGCGGCCCGGGAGCGGCTCGCCGCACTGCTGCGCGAGGCGGTCGCCCCGCCACCCCCGCCGCGTCGGCCGACCCGCCCGTCGCGGGCCGCCAAGGAGCGTCGGCTCGCCGAGAAGAAGCGCCGCTCGCAGCGCAAACGCGACCGTCGAGCGGACGGCGAGTAGCGCGGCGCGAGGCGGTGGCTGCGGCCATCGATTGATGAACATCGTTGCGTCTGGTTGACTGTCGGCGGGAGCGCCAGGGCCGGTCACCACAGCCACCACTCGTGACGGGAGTCCCTCCACCATGCTCCGAAGGTCCCTGCTGACCGCCTCCACCGCCGCCGTCGCGGCGGTCGTCCTCGCCCTCGCCGCCGGCTCGGTCGCGGCCCGTCCCTCCGCCGCCGCACCGGCCGCTCCCTCCGCCGACAACCGACCGGCACCCGCCGTCGCCGCTGCCGACCCGGTACGCGTGATGCCGCTCGGTGACTCCATCACCGGCTCGCCGGGCTGCTGGCGGGCGGTGCTCTGGAACCGCCTCCAGTCCGCCGGGCACACCGCCGTCGACTTCGTCGGCACCCTCGGCCCGCAGGGCTGCGGCCAGCCGTACGACGGCGACAACGAGGGGCACGGCGGGTACCTGGTGACCAACGTGGCCAACCAGAACCTGCTGCCGGGCTGGCTGTCGGCCACCCGCCCGGACGTCGTCCTCATGCACTTCGCCACCAACGACGTGTGGAGCAACCTCGCTCCGGCCACGATCCTGGCCGCGTACGGCCGGTTGGTGGACCAGATGCGGGCCGCCAACCCCGCCATGCGCGTCCTGGTCGCGAAGATCATTCCGATGGCGCCGAGCAGTTGCCCCGAGTGCGGCCAGCGGGTCGTCGCCCTCAACAACGCCGTCGACGGGTGGGCGGCGGGCAAGACCACCGCCCAGTCGCCGATCGTGGTGGTGGACCAGTGGACCGGCTTCAGCACCACCACCGACACGTACGACGGGGTGCACCCGAACGCCGCGGGCGACCAGAAGATCGCCGACCGCTGGTACCCGGCGCTGGTGGCGGCCCTGACCGGCGTACCCACGCCCACGCCCACCGCGACGCCCACGCCCACCGCGACACCCACGCCTCCCGCGACGCCCACGCCGCCGGTGGGCGGCTGCGTGGCGAGCTACCGGGTGGCCGGACAGTGGCAGGGCGGATTCCAAGGAGAGGTGACCGTCCGTAATGGAGGGTCGACCGCGATCGCCGGTTGGACGGTGCGATTCGACACCGCCGTCGGTCAACGGATCACTCAGGCGTGGGGTGCCGAGGTGGTCCAGAGCGGAACGACGGTCACTGCCCGTAACGCGGGCTGGAACGGCGCGCTGGCCTCCGGTGCCCAGACCACGTTCGGCTTCCTGGCCAGCACCGCCGGCACCCCCATCGTCCCGACGGTGAGCTGCACGGCCTCCTGAGCATCGGTGCGGGGCCGCGTCCATCGGAGGTGGCCCCGCCCGGTGTCAGGCGGGGATCGCCGCCAGCAGCCGATCGCGCAGCACCCCGGCCCGCTCGGCGAACTCCCGCTGCGCCCCGGCGTACGCGGCCCGCCCCTCCGGGGTCTCCACCCGCACGGGCGGGTAGCCGAGCGCCGCCAGGTCGTACGGCGAGGCCCGCATGTCCAGCGTGCGGATCTCCCGGGCCAGCGCGAAGGCGTCGGCGACCAGCTCCGACGGCACCAGCGGGGAGAGTTTGTACGCCCACTTGTACAGGTCCATGTTGGCGTGCAGGCAGCCCGGCTGCTCGTGGTCGTGCTGCGTGTCCCGGGTCGGCCGGAGCACGTTGAGCGGGCGGGCCGGCTCGGTGAAGAACCGGTACGCGTCGAAGTGGCTGCACCGTACGCCGCGCTCCTCGACGACCTCGGCGGTGCGCTCCGGGCTCAGCCGCAGCGGCCAGGCGCGGTGCCGGACCTCGTCCTGGTTCTGCCGGTAGACCATCGCCCACTCGTGCATCCCGAAACAGCCCAGGTGGGCGGGGCGTGCCGAGGTCGCCGCCAGCAGAGACCCGATCCAGCGCACCGACTCGCCACGACGGGCCAGGACCGCCCCGGTGTCGAGGACGACCCCACCGTCGACCAGCCGGTAGTCCGGACCGAAGTCGACCGCGTCCGCCTCGCGCAACAGCACCCCCACACCCGGATGCCATCGCCGCAACTGCGCCGGCCGGCACGAGTAGTAGGTGAAGAGGAAGTCCTCCACCGGATGCTTCTCGCCCCGCCTGCGGCGCTCCAGGTGCCCGCTGAGCCAGCCGTCCACCCGCTCCTCGTGGGCGCGGCGGCGCGCCTGCCAGTCGGCCGCGTCGAGCACGGCGGGGGCGAGGGCGGCGGTCATCGTCCCAGGGTACGGCCGCCGCCCGCCCGCCGGTCAGGGCACGTCCACCCGCACGCCGGCGGAGAAGACCCCGCTGCGCAACTCCAGGTGCCGGGGCGGCTCCGCGCCGTCGACCGTGAAGACCAGCGGCAGCACCGTACGACTGCCCGCCGCCATCGGCTCGGCGAAGACGTCCCGCCCCCGGTTGGCCCGCCGGGTGGCCTGCTCGTCGGTGGTGACCCAGTTGCCGTCCGCCAGGTACGCCCGCTGCAACTTGCCGTGCCAGGTGTGGTGCTCCGGGGTGACGTTGCGCACCCCCACGGTCGCCTGGCACTGGCGGGCGCCTCGGCCCGGCTCACAGGCCATCCGATAGACGGTGAACTCGAACGCGTCCTCGGTCAGCGGCACGCCGATCCCACCGCTGATCCCGGTGCCCTTCCAGGCGCCGCTGGTCGGCTGGCTGTCGGTGTCGATCGCGGCGACCCGCCGGGTGGCGGTCCACGCCGCCACCCCGATCGTGACGATGAGCACCGTCGCGGCCACCGGCACCACCAGCCAGACCGGCGGCGTACGGCGACGGACCGGGGGCCGGGGCGTGGCCGGGCGCGGGTACACCGTCCCCCGGCCCTCCGAGGCCAGCGCGGCGGCGACCGGCCGCCTGCGTCGACGCCAGGTGACGAAGCCGATAACGCCGAGCACCAGCACCGCGATCGCACCGGCGAGCAGCGCGGGCGCCTGATGCCGCCAGCCCGACTCCGCCGCCGCACCGGCCGCCGGTGCCGCCGGGGACGTCCAGGTGGCCGACGCGCAGTCGTACGGCTGCTGGTCGTCGGTGCCGTAGGCGCAGGCGGGCGTGGTCAGCGGTTGCTGCGCGGAGGCGGCGGTCAACGTGGTGTCCAACGTCCTGGTGCTGCGCGGCGGCAGGCTCAGACGCCAGGTCACCTCGGTCGCCGGTGACCCGTCGGGGCGTACCTCCCGGCCGCCGCCGCTGATCGTCGTCGCCGTGGCGCCCTGCGGCAGTTCCTGGCGCACCGTGGTGGAGACCGGCGCGTCGCCCCGGTTGCGGACCTCGATCCGGTAGCCGGGCGCGGCGGTGTTCTGCGGTCTCACCGCCACGCTGATCTCCGGCCTGGCCGCCGGTGAGGCGACCCGGGTCGGCGTGGGCACCGCCGGCGGTGCCGACGGCATGGTGGGCTCGGGCGTGGCGGCTGCCGCGTGCGGCCGACCGGGCGCCGGTGCGTCCGGGGCGGTGGCCGCCGGCAGGACCGGCAGCGCCGTGAGCAGACCGACGCAGTGCACGATCGCCGCGAGCTTCCTGTGGTGTCGTGTCGATGCAGGCATGCGAACGAACCTCCGCAGCCGACGCTAGGTGCGCGCGCACGTCGTGCGGGTACGAAGCGACGAATCCGGCCCCGACGCTGATCGTCGCGGGTACGCTGCGCCACCGTCGATCCGGCCGGACTGCGTTGGCCTGGGCGGTCCGGTCTGCGATCCGACGAGATTGGCTTGGGCGGTCCGGTCTGCGGCCGGACGAGATCGGCCTGGGCGGTCGGGTCTGCGGCCGGACGAGATTGCGCTGGTCGGTCCGGTCTGCGACCGGACTAGATTGGCCTGGTGCGTATCGCTCGTTTCGCTCATGCCAAGGGAATGTCGTTCGGGGTCGTCGAGGGGGAGCCGGAGGCGGGCCCGCAGGGGTTGACCGTCGCCGAGATCACCGGACACCCGTTCGGCCAGATCACGTTCAGCGGTGTCCGGTGGGCGCTGTCCGACGTCCGCCTGCTCTCGCCGATCCTGCCCAGCAAGGTGGTCTGTGTCGGCCGCAACTACGCCGAGCACGCCGCCGAGCACGGCAACGAGGTACCGAAGGAGCCGCTGCTCTTCCTCAAGCCCTCCACCTCCGTCATCGGCCCCCGGGACGCGATCCGCCTGCCCGAGTTCAGCAAGCAGGTGGAGCACGAGGCGGAGTTGGCCGTGGTCATCGGTGCCCCGGGCGCCCGCCGCGCCGACCGGGCCGCCGCCGAACGGGCGATCTTCGGCTACACCTGCGCCAACGACGTCACCGCCCGGGACCTCCAGCGTTCCGACAGCCAGTGGACCCGGGCCAAGGGGTTCGACTCGTTCTGCCCGATCGGTCCGTGGATCACCACCGGTCTGGACGTCACCGACCTGGAGATCCGCTGCGAGGTGGGACGCGACCCGGAGGAGATGGAGGTCCGTCAGCTCGGCCGTACCCGGGACATGGTCTTCGACGTGCCAGCCCTGGTGTCGTACGTCTCGCACGTGATGACGCTGCTTCCCGGCGACATCGTCCTGACCGGCACCCCGGCGGGGGTTAGCCCGCTCACGGACGGGGATACGGTGGCCGTCCGGATCGAGGGGATCGGCGAGTTGGCCAACCCTGTCGTGTCCGCGACCTGACCGCCGTTTACGCAGCTCAAGGGCGGTTTGGGGAAGTCGATTTGGCCCGTCGGTGCCGGGAGGGTAGAGTTTGCCCCCGGCGCCGCAAGGGGCCAATGGGGTATGGGGTAATTGGCAGCCCAACTGATTCTGGTTCAGTTAGTCTAGGTTCGAGTCCTGGTACCCCAGCGCAGCCGCGATTCGCAAGAATCGAGGCCGCTGGATTCTGGTGGAGTTCAGCACCGATGCTCTGCAAGGGCGTCGGTCGCGAGTTCTGGTAGAGTTTGGCGACACCACCGCGCGGTGGTGTCGCAATGTGTTCTGGCCCCGTCGTCTAGCGGCCCAGGACGCCGCCCTCTCAAGGCGGTAGCGCCGGTTCGAATCCGGTCGGGGCTACAAATTCAGGTGACGGCTCGTCCCGCTCAGCGGGCCGGGCCGTTTCGCTGTGGTGGGTGAGTCGAGCTGCGGCAGCCGATGCGCGCTCGACCGCCCGGCCCCCTGCCGCCCGATCTCCGCCCACCCCACTTCCGCCCGGCCTCCTGCCGCCCGACCCTCCGGCCCGGCTGCCCACCTCTTGCCGCCCGACCCTCCGGCCCGGCTGCCGCCGGCCGGGCGTCGCGCCTCACCCGATCGGGTGAAACCGCCTCCGACCTCGCCGGACGGCACCGCCCCACCCCAGATTCCGCCGCTGCGAAGGGCGCCGCTAGACTACTGCCGCACCGCCCGCAGGGGTGGTGAACCAGGAAAGTCTTGGCCCCGTCGTCTAGCGGCCCAGGACGCCGCCCTCTCAAGGCGGTAGCGCCGGTTCGAATCCGGTCGGGGCTACCACACCGAAGCCCGTCTCGCCCCGCGAGGCGGGCTTCTCCCATCCCACCCCCCCCCCGTTACCTCCCACTCCCACTCCCGCCCCAGCCCACTCTCCGGCGAGTTGATCAAGGAGTTTGCGTCGGGCTCGGGCCCTGCCGGTGACCAAAACTCCTTGATCACCGCGAACAAGCCGGGTGGGGAGGGAGGGGAGGGGAGGGTGGGTTAGAGGCCGGAGAGGCGTTGGCCGGCGCGGACGACGGCCATGGCGTGACGTTCGCCGGGGCGGCGGCCGAGCCGTTCGATGGGGCCGGAGATGCTGATCGCGGCGATGACCCGGCCGGTGCGGTCCCGGATCGGTGCGGAGACGCTCGCCACACCGGCCTCGCGTTCGGCGACGCTCTGCGCCCAGCCTCGGCGGCGTACCTCGGCGAGGGTGCGGCCGGTGAACTTGGACCGGGGCAGCAGCGGCATCACCGCCTCGGGCGGCTCCCAGGCGAGCAGGATCTGCGCCGCCGAACCGGCCACCATCGGCAGCACCGAGCCCACCGGGACGGTGTCCCGCAGGCCGCTGGCGCGTTCGGCGGCGGCCACGCAGATCCGTTCGTCCGCCCGGCGCAGATAGAGCTGCGCGCTCTCGCCGGTGGCATCGCGCAGCGCGGCCAGCAGTGGCTCGGCGGCGGTCAGCAGCACGTCCGGTGCGGCGTTCGCCAGTTCGCCCAGGCGTGGACCGGGACGCCAACGGCCCTGGGTGTCCCGGACCAGCATCCGATGGATCTCCAGCGCCTGTGCCAGCCGGTGCGCGGTGGCCCGGGGCAGCTTGGTGCGTTCAACGAGTTCGGCCAGGCTGGCGCCGTCGACACAGGCGGCCAGGATGACCACCGCCTTGTCGAGAACGCCGACACCGCTCATACTGTGTCCCACAAGCCGAAATTTACCTCCCAGAATTTAGGATGTCCAGATGGTGGGAGTCACTCCTGAGCCGAGGACCCTGGCCGAGAAGGTCTGGGACGCACACGTGGTCCGGTCCGCCGATGGTGAGCCCGATCTGCTCTTCATCGACCTGCACCTGCTGCACGAGGTGACCAGCCCGCAGGCCTTCGACGGGCTGCGGCTCGCCGGTCGCCCGGTGCGCCGTACCGACCTCACGCTCGCGACCGAGGATCACAACACCCCGACCGGGTACGCCGATCCCTCGTTCCGGCAGCGTCGTGGTGACCTGCTCACCATCGCCGACCCCACCTCCCGTACGCAGATCGAGACGCTGCGCCGCAACTGCGCCGAGTTCGGCGTGAAGCTGCACCCGCTGGGCGACGAGAACCAGGGCATCGTGCACGTCATCGGGCCGCAGCTCGGGCTCACCCAGCCCGGCATGACGATCGTCTGCGGCGACTCGCACACCGCCACCCATGGCGCGTTCGGTGCGCTGGCGTTCGGCATTGGCACCAGTGAGGTCGAACACGTCCTGGCCACCCAGACGCTGCCGCAGGCCCGCCCCAAGACGATGGCGGTCACCGTCAACGGCCGACTCCGTCCCGGCGTCACCGCCAAGGACCTGGTCCTCGCGCTCATCACGAAGGTGGGCACCGGCGGCGGGCGCGGGCACATCGTGGAGTACCGGGGCGAGGCGATCCGGGCGCTCTCCATGGAGGGCCGGATGACCATCGCCAACATGTCCATCGAGTGGGGCGCCAAGGCCGGCATGATCGCGCCGGACGAGACCACCTTCGCGTACCTCAAGGGGCGGCCGAACGCACCGGCCGGCGCGGACTGGGACGCCGCGGTCGCGTACTGGCGGACGCTGCCCACCGACGAGGGCGCGACGTTCGACGCCGAGGTGACGCTGGACGCGGCCGAGATCACGCCGTTCGTCACCTGGGGCACCAACCCGGGCCAGGGCGCGCCGCTGGGCGCGGCGGTGCCGAACCCGGACGACTTCGGCACCGAGCCGGAGCGGGCCGCCGCCCGTCGGGCCCTGGAGTACATGGACCTGCGGCCCGGCACGCCGCTGCGGGACCTCTCGGTCGACGTGGTCTTCGTCGGCTCCTGCACCAACGGTCGGCTGGAGGACCTGCGGGCCGCCGCCGACGTGCTGCGCGGCCACCAGGTCGCCGACGGCGTACGCATGCTGGTCGTGCCGGGCTCCGCCGCGGTACGCGAGGCCGCCGAGTCCGAGGGGCTGGACAAGGTCTTCACCGACGCGGGTGCCGAGTGGCGCTTCGCCGGCTGCTCGATGTGCCTGGGCATGAACCCGGACACGCTCTCCCCGGGGCAGCGTTCCGCCTCCACCTCGAACCGGAACTTCGAGGGCCGGCAGGGCCGGGGTGGGCGTACCCACCTGGTGAGCCCGCCGGTCGCCGCCGCCACCGCCGTGGCCGGTCGGCTGGCCGCCCCCGCCGACCTGTAGAGAAGGGCTGCGACAGATGGACAAGTTCACCGTGCACACCGGCACCGCCGTGCCGCTGCGTCGGTCCGACGTGGACACGGATCAGATCATCCCGGCCGTGTACCTCAAGCGGGTGACCCGTACCGGATTCGCCGACGGGTTGTTCAGCGCGTGGCGGGAGGACCCGGGATTCGTACTCAACGATGAATCATATTCGGGTGCCTCGATTCTGGTGGCCGGTCCGGAGTTCGGTACCGGGTCGTCGCGGGAGCACGCCGTGTGGGCGTTGCGCGACTTCGGCTTCCAGGCGGTGATCTCGCCGCGCTTTGGTGACATCTTCCGCGGCAACGCCCTCAAGGAGGGTCTGCTCCCGGTCGAGCTGGAATTGAAAGCCGTCGAGGAGATCTGGGCCCTGGTCGAGTCCGACCCGAAGGCCGCGATCACCGTCGACCTCACCGCCCGGCAGGTCCAGGCGGGCGGTTCCACGTGGTCGTTCCCGCTCGACGACTTCAGCCGCTGGCGGCTGATGGAGGGCTTGGACGACATTGGACTCACCCTTCGTCACGAGGCGCAGATCAGTGCCTTCGAGGGCACTCGGTCGCCCTTCCTGCCCCGCGTCGCCTAGGCCGTTCACCCGGCTCCGTCGCCGATTTCGCCCCCACCGGTGCCACCGGTGGGGGCGAATCCGTTACGACACAAGGGCTTTTTTCCACCGAATGTTTGTGTCCGGGCAGCACAGGGCATACCGTGCGCGCAGAATGGCTCGCGTCGAGTCAGTTGCACAATCAGGAGGAAGTAGTGAACAAGGCCGAGCTCATCGAGGCGCTCGCCGTTCGCCTGGGGGACCGGAAAACGGCGACGGCCGCGCTCGACGCGGTCCTCGCTGAGGTCCAGGCGGCGGTCACCAAGGGCGAGAAGGTGGCGATCACCGGATTCGGAGCGTTCGAGAAGCGCGTACGGGGCGCGCGAACAGCCCGCAACCCGCGTACCGGGGAGGCGGTGAAGGTCAAGAAGACCTCGGTGCCGACCTTCCGTCCGGGCGCTGGGTTCAAGGAGATGGTGGCCAACGGCAAGGTGCCGAAGGCCACGGCGGCGGCGAAGAAGACCGCCGCGGCCACCGCCAAGACCACCGGTGCGAAGGCGACCGGTGCGAAGGCGACGGGTGCGAAGGCGACCGCTGCCAAGAAGACGACCACGGCGAAGGCCACCGCGGCAAAGAAGACGACCGCCACGAAGACCACGGCGGCGGCGAAGAAGACGACCGCGGCCAAGGCGACCAAGACCACCGCCGCGGCCAAGAAGACGACCGCCAAGAAGACGACCGCCACGAAGAAGGCCGCCCCGGCGAAGAAGACCGCCACGGCGTCCAAGGCCACCGCGGCCAAGAAGACCGCGACGGCCAAGAAGGCACCGGCGAAGAAGGCGCCGGCCAGGAAGAGCGCGACCCGGCGCTGAGCCGGTCGTACGACGAGGGCGTCCGCCGCACGGCGGGCGCCCTCGCCATGTCCGTCGGGTCCGCCGCCGAAGGTCCGCATCCGAGAGACGTTGACGGGGCGGGGCACGACGCCCAGAATCGCCGGACCACCCCTCGGCGAAAGAGGAACCGTGTCGCGTCACCGCCATCTCGGTACCGCCACCCTGGCCCTCGGTCTCGTCGTCCTGACCGACGTGCTGCGGGTGTTCCTGCCGTCGGTCATCACCATCTTCGGGCAGGCCGCCTCGACTCCGGCCGAGCTGCTCGGGGCGTTCGCCCTCGGCTGGTTCGTGCTGGCGCTCGCCGCACCGCCGCTCGTCCGGCTGGTCGGCAGCCGCGTGGTCGGCGTGGTGGCCGTGGCGCTGCTGGGCGTCGCCCGGCTCGCCCTCACCGCCGGCCCCGGCGGCGACGCGCAGCTCTGGCTCGCCGGCGCCGGCCTGCTCGCCGGTCTGGTGTGGCTCGCCGCGACCGCGGTCCGGGGCGAGCGCACCGTACCCGGACTGGCGCTCGGACTGGCCGCCGCGGCGCTCGGGCACGTTCTGGTCGGCACGTACGACCTGGTGTGGTGGGGGAGTTGGGCGGCGTGGGTGGCCGGCGGTGTGATGGTGGTGGCGCTGCTCGCCGGTGAGGTCCTGCTCGCCCGTCGTTCCGATACGTCCACGCCGGTGCCGCACGGTCGGGCGTGGTTGCTCGTCGGGCCGGCGTTGTTGCTGGGCGGCATGGTGGCGTTGGCACCGGCGGTGGTGAGCACCGCGACGTCCTACTGGTTCGGCGCGGCGGGCACCGCCTCGACCCCGCTGTTCGCGTTCGCGCCGCTCGGCCTGGCGCTGGCGGTGTTCCTGCTCGCCGCCCTGACTCCGCCCCGGCCGCGTACCCGACTGGTGTGGCCGGGGCTGCTGCTGGCCGGTGCCCTGCTGTTCGGGTACGGCCCGCCGGCGATGCTGACCGTCGCGGTGCTGCTCAGCGCGGCCGGTCTGGGCGGCTGCCTGGCGTCGGCCGACGGGGCCGCCGTGCCGTCGGCACGGTCCGCGACCCGTCGGGGGTACGCGGCGGTGGGCGGCATGCTCGTCTTCGCGGTCGTCTCGGTGCTCTACTACGCCGCCTACGACCTCGGCTATCCCAACGGGTGGCTGCCGGCCCTGGTGGCCGCGCTGACCGGCCTGATCGCGCTGGAGGGCCGTCTTCGGCCCCGTCCGGCCACCGCACCGGCCACCGAGGAGTTCGGCGCTCCAGCGGCTGCTCCGGCCGTCCCGGGGGCCAGCACGTTCGCCCAGCTGCCCAGGGTGCCGATCGCCGTGCTCGCCGCGCTGACCGCCGTCGTCGCGGCGGTGGTGCACGAGCCGTGGCCGGTGGCGACGAACCGGCCCGGTCCGCCCGAGCAGGTGCGGGTGGTGGCCTACAACATCCGGATGGGCTTCGGCATGGACGGCCGGTTCGACCTGCCCGCCCTGGAACGGGCGGTCCGGGGCGCCGACGTGGTGGCGCTCAGCGAGGTGGACCGGGGCTGGCTGCTCAACGGCGGCCACGACACCCTGCACCTCTTCTCCGCCCGGCTGGGCCTGCCGTACGTCTTCGCGCCGGCCGCCGACGCGCTCTGGGGCGACGCGGTGCTCAGCCGGTGGCCGGTGGACCGGGCCCGGACCCGGGTGCTGCCCGCCGTGGGCGCACCCACCGGCGCGCAGGCGCTCGGCGTGACCGTGGACTTCAGCGAGGGCGTACGCCTGGCCGTGGTGAGCACGCACCTGCAACCACCGCCCGGTGCGGATCCGGTGGTGCAGGCCCGTGCCGTCGCCGAGTTCGCCACCGGGTACGCCGACGGCCTGCCGCTGGTGGTCGCCGGTGACTTCAACACCGAGCCGGGCGACCCGGCGTTCGCCGCGCTCACCGGCGCCGGTCTGGTCGACGCGTTCGCCGCCGCCCGCCCGCTGGCGACCAGTCCGGCCGACGACCCGCGTCAACAGATCGACCACGTCTTCGTCTCACCCGACCTGGTCGCCTCGGACGCCGTCGCGACCCCCGGCACCGCCAGCGACCACCTGCCGGTCGCGGTCACCCTCACCCTGCCCGGCGGTGCCGGCTGACGTCGGATCAGAGCCGGTCGGCGGCGACGAGGCGGTCGTCGCTGAAGGCGAGCAGCCAGCCCGTGCCCTTGTCGGTGTCGTAGTCGCCGTCCTGCCCGGCGAGGCGTTCCAGCGCGCCCGGGATCACCTTGCCCTGGCTGCACACCGCCGTCCGTTCGCCGGCGGCGGCCAGCGCGACCATCCGTGCCGCCGCGGCGAGGACCCGTTCGTCGGGCTGCTGGCCGGCGAGGGGCTCGTCCAGGTCGCCGCTGATCTCGATCGGCAGGTCCAGCGTCGCGGCGGCCGGGTCCAGTGTCTGTACGCAGCGGCGGGGTGACGCCGACAGCAGCCGGCTGGGCCAGGTCAGCGCGATCAGCGGTGCCAACGCCCGCGCCTGCGACCAGCCCCGGTCGTCCAACGGCCGGGCCGTGTCCGGGCCGGACCAGGTCAACCGCTTGCCGGCGTGGCCGTGCCGGACCAGCACCATGGTGGCGGTGACCCGGGGCAGGGCGGCGAACGCGGCCAGGATCTCCGCGTCGTGCGGGTAGCTGGCCAGCGCCACCGCGTCGTCCACGTCGAGCCAACGCACCGCGTCGACCTCGGTGCCCGGCTGGAAGCCGCCGGTGCCCATCGCCCGCATCGACCAGTAGTCGACCTCCTTGAGACTGCCCTCGCTGCGGTACCGCACCGAGGGCAGGCGCACCTCGGGCGCGGCCCGCGCGTCGGCCTCCTCGGCGACCTCCCGGACGGCTGCCGCCAACGGATGCTCGCCCGGCTCCAGCTTGCCCTTGGGCAGGGTCCAGTCGCCGTACCGGGGGCGGTGCACCAGACAGACCTGGACGTCGTCGTACGATCCGGGCCGCCACACCACGCCGCCGGCCGCCCGGATCTCGATCACGTCGGGCATCCGGTCCGTCGCCGTTCCTCCTCGATCATCCGCTCAGCCTATTCCGCCGTCGCTCACCCGGCGGTGCTGCCGACCCGCCGCAGCAGCATCCCCTGCAGGTGGGCCGGTGGCGCGTCGGTCGTGCCGTTACGCCGGGTCCAACTCCCGTCGGCGGCCAACTCGAACGCGTCGATGTCGGGGCTCATCGCGGCACCGAACACCTGGTCCAGTTCGGCCCGGGCCACCGGGTCGCTGACCTGGACCAGTGCCTCGACCCGCCGGTCCAGGTTGCGGTGCATCAGGTCGGCGGAGCCGATCCAGAACTCGGCGTCGCCGTTGTTGCCGAACCGGAAGACGCGGGAGTGTTCCAGGAACCGGCCGAGGATCGAGCGGACCCGGATGTTCTCCGACAGCCCCGGTACGCCGGGACGCAACGTGCACATGCCCCGGATGATGAGGTCGACGTGGACGCCGGCCTGGGAGGCCCGGTACAACGCGTCGGTGATCTCCTCGTCGACCAGCGCGTTCACCTTGAACTGCACGAGTCCCGGCATGCCCAGCCGGACGTGGGCGATCTCCCGTTCGACGCGTTCGATCAGGCCGCTGCGGATGCCCTGCGGCGCCACCAGCAGCCGCCGGTACGCGGTCTGCCGGCTGTAACCGGTCAGCACGTTGAACAGGTCGGTCAGGTCGGCCCCGATCTCCGGGTCGGCGGTGAGCATGCCGAAGTCCTCGTAGAGCCGGGCCGTCTTCGGGTGGTAGTTGCCGGTGCCGATGTGGCAGTAGCGCCGGATCTGGTTGCCCTCCTGGCGTACCACCAGCGCGGTCTTGCAGTGTGTCTTGAGCCCGACCAGGCCGTAGACCACGTGACAGCCGGCCCGTTCCAGGGTGCGCGCCCACCCGATGTTGGCCACCTCGTCGAACCGCGCCTTCAACTCCACCAGCACCACCACCTGCTTGCCCGCTTCGGCGGCGTCGACCAGCGCGTCCACGATCGGCGAGTCGCCGCTGGTGCGATAGAGCGTCTGCTTGATGGCCAGCACGTTCGGATCGGCGGCGGCCTGCTCCACGAAGCGTTGCACGCTGGTGGCGAACGAGTGGTACGGGTGGTGCACCAGCACGTCCCCGTCGCGCAGGGTGGCGAAGACGCTGCGCGGCACCTCGCCCTCGGCGAGCCGGGGATGGGTGGCCGGCACGAACGGCGGGTCCTTGAGGTCGGGCCGGTCGGCCTCGCCGTACAACTGCCAGAGCGCCGAGAGGTCGAGCAGGCCCCGGACCCGCAGTACGTCCTGGGCGTCCATGTCCAGTTCGCGGACGAGCAGCTCCAGCATGTGGTCGGAGATGGAGGCGGCCACCTCCAGCCGGACCGGCGGGCCGAAGCGACGCCGGGCAAGCTCCCGTTCCAGCGCCTGGAGCAGGTCCTCGTCGCGGTCCTCGTCCACCTCCACCTCGGCGTTGCGGGTGACCCGGAACAGGTGGCACTCCACCACCTGCATGCCGGAGAAGAGCTGGCCGAGGTGCACCGAGATGACGTCCTCGACCGGCACCATCCGCACCCCGGGCTGGTCCCGGTCGACGCGGACGAACCGGGGCACGTTGTTGGGCACCTTCACCCGGGCGAACAACTCGGGCCCGCCGTCCGGGTCGCGCACCGACACGGCCAGGTTCAACGACCGACCGGAGATGTACGGGAACGGGTGGGCCGGGTCGACCGCGAGCGGGGTGAGCACCGGGAAGATCTGCTCGCGGAAGTAGGCGCGCAGCCGGTCCCGCTCGGCGTCACCCAGGTCGGACCAGCGCAGGATCCGGATGTCCTCGTCGGCGAGCTTGGGCAGCACGTCGTCGACGAAGCAGGTGGCGTGCCGGGTGACCAGGGTGGCGGCTTTCTCGGCGACGAGCGCCAACTGGGTACGCAGCGGCATGCCGTCGCCGCCGCGCACCGGCAGGCCGGCGGAGAGCCGGCGCTTGAGCCCGGCCACCCGCACCATGTAGAACTCGTCCAGGTTGCTGGCGAAGATGGCCAGGAACTTCGCCCGCTCCAGCAGCGGGGTGCGCGGGTCCTCGGCCAGCGCCAGGACCCGGGCGTTGAAGTCGAGCCAGGACAGCTCCCGGTTGAGGAACCGGTCCTCCGGCAGCGGCCGGACCGGCGGCGGCTCGTCGCCGGAGGGTTCCGTGGCACCCGGCCCGGACACCGGGTCGATCACCTCCTCCAGCCCGGTGGAGGCGGCGGCCGGGTCGGTGCCGTTCAGGTCGTTGGTCGGCCGGGTACGGCGGAAGCGCCCGTCTGATCCCCGGGAGCGACCTGCGTCGCGGCTGGTGTCGTCGTCGGTGCCGGCGGGACTGGCGTGGCGTTCGCGAGGGGTGCTCACCTGCTCATAATCACCCGACTCGGGTTAACGCAAAATGAACTTCCGCTGGGTAGGTCAGGACATCGTCGGCAGGGTCACGCGGATCACGTCCCCGTCGGCGTCGGTCTCGACGCGGACCCGCTGGCCGAGCCGGAGCAGCCGCAGCCCGGAGGCGTCGAAGGCGCGGGCCGGGAAGGACAGCTCGGTGCCGTCGTCGAGCAGCAGCAGCCCGCTGCGGGTCGCCGCGTCGAAGGTCGCCACCGTGCCCTGCATGCCCAGCACCGTACACCGCAGGGGTGGCTCAGCCGGTGAGGCAGCCGGCGGCCAGTCGCGCGGTGCGCGGCCCGAGCCCGAGCCGGGCGGCGGCGGCCAGGTCGTCCGGAATGTCCACGTCTCGGCGCAGGCTGGGCCAGTCGCCGGCCAGCAGCCGGGCGCCGCTCGCCGCGTGCGCCGCGGCCGAACCAGGCCCGAAACACGGCCCGAGGGGCACGTCGGCCGGCGCGGTCAGCAGCACGGTGCCGGTACCCGGCGCGTCGGCCACGAAGCAGCGGACGCCGGGTGGGGCGTCCCGCGCCGCGCGCAGCGCCGCCGCCAGCTCTACCGGACGCAGCGCCGGAAGATCGGCGGTGATCCCGGCCACCGGACCGGACACCTGTGCCGCACCGTGCCGGAACGCGCCGTTGAGTCCGGCGTCCGCGACGTCCGCCAGCACCCGCGCCCCGGCCGCGAGGGCCTCGGCCCGGACCCGGGCGTCGTCGGTGACCACGAGCACCTCGACCACCTCGGGACAGGCCCGCACCGCGTCGAGGGTGTCGGCCACGAGCGCCAGCGCCAGCTCCTCGTGGGGTACGCCGGGCAGCCCGCCACGCAGCCGCGACTTGGCGGCGACCAGGCGTTTGACCGGCACCACCACGCTCCAGGGCTGACTCACACCTGTCATCCTGCCAGCCCGGCGGCGGTACCCTCACTGGCCGTACCAGGGGCGAACAGGCATGATTTCGGCTGCGGGCGTCACCGGATCTCTCCGGTGGGCGGGTCGGGGTGGGCACGAGGAGGCACGGTGGGTCGGCGCAGGCTGGGGTTCTGGCGGAGGTTCGCCGTGGTGCTGGTCAAGCCGGTGGTGACCGTCTGGACCCGGCGTACCTGGCGGGGCATGGAGCACCTGCCGCAGGACGGTCCGGTGATCATCGTGGCGAACCACATCTCGCACGCCGATCCGCTGGTGTCGGCGCACTTCGTCTACGACGCCGGCCGGTGGCCGCAGTTCCTCGGCAAGGCGAGCGTGTTCAAGGTCCCGGTGGTCGGCTGGATCCTGCAACGGTGCCGCCAGATCCCGGTGGAGCGCGGCTCGGTCGACGCGGCCAAGTCGCTGGAAGCCCTGGTCAAGGCGCTGAGCGAGGGCGCGGCGGTGATCATCTATCCGGAGGGCACCACCAGCCGGGAGCCGGACCTGTGGCCGATGAAGGGCAAGACCGGCGCGGCCCGGCTGGCGCTGACCACCGGTGCCCCGGTCGTGCCGGTGGCGATGTGGGGCCCGGAGCAGATCTTCGACCCGCGCCGGGCCCGGCTGAACCCGCGCCCCCGCATCCCGGTCAGCGTGGTGGCCGGTCCGCCGGTCGACCTGAGTCGCTGGGCCGGCGCCGCGCCGAGCCGGGCGGTGCTGGAGGAGATGACCGACGTGATCATGCTGCGGGTGCGGGACCTGCTCGCCGAGATCCGGGGCGGCACACCTCCGCCGCTGTGGCAGCGCACCTCCCGCGCCAACGCCAACGCCGACCGCCCCGAGGCGACGGCATGAGCGAGCGTCAGCCTCGTGGCGGCACGCAGCGAAGCGGAGTGCCGGCATGAGCGAGCGTCAGCGAGTGAATCGTCAGCGCGGTGCGGTGGTGCCTCGTGGCGGCACGCAGCGAAGCGGAGTGCCGGCATGAGCGGACATGTGGCGGTGCTGGGGGCCGGGTCGTGGGGGACCGCGTTCGCCAAGATCCTCGGCGACGCCGGGCGGGACGTCACGATCTGGGCGCGGCGACAGTCCATCGCCGACGTCCTCCGGGACGAACGGTGCAATCCGGAGTACCTGCCGGGAGTGGTGCTGCCGCAGCGGGTCACCGGCACCGGTGACGCCGCCGAGGCGATCGAGGGCGCCGAGATGGTGGTGCTGGCGGTGCCGTCGCAGACGCTGCGCGGCAACCTCGCCGAGTGGGTCGGTCACCTGCACCCCGACGCCACCCTGGTCTCGCTGATGAAGGGTATCGAGCTCGGCACCACCAAGCGGATGAGCGAGGTCATCGTGGAGACCGCCGGTGTGGCGGCGGACCGCGTGGTGGTGGTCTCCGGGCCCAACCTGGCCCCGGAGATCGCGGCCGAGCAGCCGGCCGCCACCGTGGTCGCCGGCACCGACGCCGACCGTGCCGCGCAGGTGCAGCACTCGATCACCACGCCGTACTTCCGGCCGTACACGAACGACGACGTGATCGGCTGCGAGCTGGGCGGGGCGGTGAAGAACGTGATCGCCCTGGCGTACGGCATCGCCACCGCCATGGGGTTCGGTCACAACACCCGGGCGATGCTGGTCACCCGGGGACTGGCCGAGACGGCCCGGCTCGGGGTGGCCCTCGGTGCCGACCCGCTCACCTTCGCCGGCCTGGCCGGCATGGGTGACCTGGTCGCCTCCTGCTCGTCGCCGTCGGCCCGCAACCGCACCTTCGGCGAGCACCTGGGTCGGGGCGCGACGCTGGAGGAGGCGCGGGTGGCGACCCGGCAGACCGCCGAGGGCGTGAAGAGCGCGCTGGCGATCCGGGACCTGGCCCGCGCGCACGGGGTGGAGATGCCGATCACCGAGCAGGTCGAGCTGGTCTGCCACGAGGGCGTCGACCCGCGGCGCGCGGTCCGGGCGCTGATGAGCCGCACCACCAAGCCGGAGTGAGCCGCGTGGACGAGATGCGTTCCCCTTCCCCCGAGCCGGACGACCGGACGTTCGGGTCGGCCGGTGACGGCACCCGCTGCGTACACGCGGGTCTGCCCGAGCCGACGCCCGGCGCGCCCTTCCTGCCCGGTCCGGTCTTCGCCGCGCCGTACCACCTGGATCCCCGGCAGGGACCGGCGGCGGCGCCGAACGGCTACGGGCGGCCGGACAACCCGACCCGTCGCCTGCTGGAGGCGGCGATCGGCGAGCTGGAGGGCGGCGACTGCCGGGTCTTCGCCAGTGGCCAGGCGGCGATCACCGGCCTGCTGCTGGCGGTGCTGCGGGCCGGTGACACCGTGGTGCTGCCCGCCGACGGCTACTTCCCGGTGCGCGCGTTCGCCACCGACACACTGGCCGGCAACGGGGTCCGGGTGCTGTTCGCGCCGACCGCCGGGCCGTACCCGGACTTCACCGGGGTACGCCTGGTGCTGGTGGAGACGCCGGCCAACCCGGGACTCGACGTGGTGGACCTGCCCGCCCTGGCCGAGCGGGTGCACGCGGCCGGCGCCCTGCTGGCGGTGGACAACACCACCGCCACCCCGCTCGGTCAGCGTCCGCTCGACCTCGGCGCGGACCTGGTGGTGGCCTCCGGCACCAAGGCGTTGACCGGGCACTCCGACCTGCTGCTCGGCTACCTCGCGACCCGGTCGACGCCGTTGCTGGAGCAGGCCACCGGCTGGCGGACGGTCACCGGTTCGGTGCCCGGGGCGTTCGACGCCTGGCTGGCCCACCGCTCGCTGGCCACGCTCGACCTGCGGCTGGCCCGGCAGACGGCGAACGCCGAGGCGCTGGCCCGACTGCTCGTGGCCCGCCCCGACGTGTCGGGGGTGCGCTGGCCGGGACTGCCGGACGACCCGGCGTACCCGGTGGCGTCGCGGCAACTGCGGCGGATGCCGGGGGTGCTCTCCTTCGACCTGGCCGACGCCGACCGGGTCGCCCGGTTCCTCGACGCGGCCCGGCTGGTCGGGGCGGCGACCTCGTTCGGCGGCCTGCACACCACCGCCGACCGGCGCGCGCAGTGGGGCGACGACACCGCACCCGGCTTCGTCCGACTCTCCTGCGGGGTGGAGGACACCGTCGACCTGGTCGCCGACGTCACGGCCGCGTTGGACGCGGCAGCCTGATGGAGCCCGTCTCCCCGGCCGAGATCGACGCCCTGGCGCGCCGGCTGCGGGAGGCCGGTTGTGTCTGGGCCGAGGACGAGAGTCGCCTGCTGGTCGAGGGGGCCGACAGCCCGGAGACGTTGGCCGGGCTGGTCGACCGGCGGGTCGCCGGCGAACCGTTGGAGTACGTGCTCGGCTGGGCGGAGTTCTGCGGCGAGCGGATCGGCGTACGGCCGGGGGTCTTCGTGCCCCGGTCGCGTACCGCGCTGCTGGTCTCGGCCGCGGTGGCGGTGACCGGACCGGGCGCGGCCGTGGTGGAGCTGTGCTGCGGTTCCGGTGCGGTGACCCGGGCGCTGGCCGGTCGGCTCACCGCGCCCCGGCTGGTGGCCGCGGTCGACCTGGATCCGGCGGCGGTGGCCTGCGCCCGACGGAACCTGGCCGACCTGGCGGTGCCGGTGCTCCGCGGTGACCTGTTCACGCCGCTGCCGGCCGCCTGCCGGGGTGCCCTGGACCTGGTGGTGGCGAACGCCCCGTACGTGCCGACGGCGGCGCTGCCGTTGCTGCCGCCCGAGTCCCGTCGGTACGAGGCGCCGGTGGCGCTGGACGGCGGCCCGGACGGCCTGGCGGTGCTGCGCCGGGTCGCCACCACCGCGTCGCGCTGGCTCGCCCCCGGCGGACACCTGGTGGTGGAGGTGGGCGAGGACCAGGTGGACGAGCTGTGGACGGTGCTGACCGGGGTCGGTCTGGTGCCGGAGGTGCTCCGCGACGCCGATCTGGGGGCCACCGCGATGACCGCCCGCCAGCCGGTCCGTGCCGGACACCGGGACGGGAACGGCCCGGCAAGCATGGCGGGCCGGCGGACCGAGAACTAACCTCGCGTCAGGTTCGGACGGCGGGAGGCGGGTTTCGGGTGAGTGGCGCAGCGGTGCCGGTGGTCGTCGGGATCGACAACGGAGGAACGAGCAACAACACCACGGTCCTGACCCTCGACGGGCGGTTCCTGGTGGACGAGCTGGTGGAGACGCCCAGCGAGGTGCAGGCCGGGCCGGAGGCGGCGGTGGCGGCGATGGCACGGGCCTTCGACGGCGTGCTGACCCGGACCGGGGTGCCCCGCGAGTCGGTCCGGGCGGTCGGGCTGGACACGCCGGGCCCGGCCAGCGCCACCGGGGTGATCTCGTCGAAGGGCTCGACGAACTTCTCCCAGCCGGCCTGGCGCGGGTACGACGTGCGGGGCGCGCTGGAGCGCCGACTCGGGCTGCCGGTGGTGTATCACAACGACGGCAACGCGGCCGCGCTCTACGCCCACCACGTGCACTTCGGTGCCGACGCGATGCGGCGGTCGTCGGTGTCGGCGATCGTCGGCACCGGGCTGGGCGGCGGCGTGGTGGAGAACGGCCGGGTGGTGTCCGGCGCGGCCGGCATGGCCGGTGAGCTGGGGCACGTGCAGATCCCGCTGACCACCGTGCTGGCCCCGGAGCAGCCGGTACCGACCTGCGCCTGCGGTTTCGCCGGTGACGTGGAGAGCGTGGCCTCGCTGACCGCGATCGGCCGCAACCTGTTGCCGTACTGGCTGACGCGCTTTCCGGGTCACCCGCTGGCCGACGAGTCACCGGCTCGGGCGGCCAAGCTGGTACGCGGCTACGGCGAGCGCGGCGACGAGATGGCCCGGGAGATCTTCGCGCAGCAGGCACGGGCGCTCGGCGCGCTGTTCACCATCGCGGCGAACTTCACGGATCCGCACGCGTACTTTGTCGGTGGTGGCGTGGTGGAGACGGTCCCGGAGTTCCGCGACTGGTTCCTCACGGCGGTACGCGAGCACACCGCGCTCCGCGCGGAGCAGGCCGCCCTGGCCACGTTCGCGTTGGTGCCGGAGCGAGACATGGCCGGTGCGCGGGGCGTCGCGCTCGCCGCACTGGAGGCGGCCCGGGACCTGCCGGCACCACTGCCGCTGGTCGGCGACTGACCCCGTCCGCTGGTCGGCGACTGATCCCGGTCGCCGGTCAGCCCAGTCGGACGTCTTCGAGGACCGGGAAGTCGTACCAGCTCAGCGAGAAGGGCTCGGTGGGGGACGGGGACACCGGGAAGGCGCCCCACGTGTCGGTCGACTGTCCCGGGGCGACGGTGACCGTCTCGCCGGCCCGTTCGGCGGCACACCAGGTGTCGGTGGGGCGTACGGTGCGGCCGTCGGCGAGGGTCAACGCGGAGGAGTTCAGGTCGTCCTCGCGGCTCGGGCAGCTCAACGGCCACGGCAGCAGCGAGTCGTTGCGGTAGCGGAAGGTGAGTCGCAGCGTGCCGGCGGAGGTCTCGGCACCGGTCAGCGTGAGGCTGAACGACGACTGCTGGTAGATCTGGCGGTCGAGCCGGTACGTCTGCCGGTCGGTGCCCGCCGGGGTCGGCGAAGCGTCGTCCGCGTCCCGGGCGGGAGTCCCGCTGCGGTCCGTCACGTTCTCCGGGCTCTGGTCCGATCCGGCCTCGACGGACGGCGACCGTGGATCGGCCAGGTAGTAGCCGGCGAGGGAACCGATGATGGCGAGACTGGCCGTCGCCACGACGACGGCGGTCAGGACGCCGTACCTTCTCTCCACACGGACCCCCGGCTGCTGGGCGGCAACGTCGGCCGTGAAGGTAGCACCGGTGGGGAAGCGCGTCGGCACCCGAGCCGAGGCTGACCGGGCCGGCGGTGCCCTTACCGGCCCGGTCAGCGGTCCTGGTGTGGTGGTACGGCTCAGGGGGTGCGGACCCGGGTCAGCGGGTCGGGGGCGACTGGGCGAAGGTGGTCCAGGCGGTCGGCGGGAAGTGCAGCAGCGGGCCGTCCGGGTCCTTGGAGTCGCGTACGGCCACCGTCCCGGGAACGACCGCCACCTCCACGCAGGCTCCCTCGTCGCCGCTGTGGCTGCTCTTGCGCCACCCGGCCACGGCCACCACGGTGTTGGTCGTCGGTGTCATTCTCTTACCGTCCCTTCAGGGTTTTCAGCAGGAGGTCACGGCTGTCCGTCGGGCTGAGTGCGACAGTCCGCAGGTGTTCCATGATCTTGGTGCAGGTGCGCAGGTCACCGGGCCGATCCAGGATCATCTGGCCGGCGACGGTCTCCACCGAGGCGATGATCGGGTCCTCCGGGTCGGCGAACTCGAGGATGTGCAGCGAACCTCGGGTGCCCCGGTGGTAACCGGCGACCAGCGGGATCACCTGCACGGTGATGTTCGGCAGATCGCTCATCTTGAGCAGATGGTTGAGCTGCCCCTGCATGGCCGACTCGTCGCCGACGGGACGCAGCAGCGCCGCCTCGTCGAGGATCGCGTCGAAGATCGGCGGGTCCTGCTCGAAGACCCGCTGTTGCCGGTCGAGCCGCATGTGGACCCGCTCCTCGACGTCGTTGTCGCTGAGCGTGTGCGGTCCGCCCCGCATCACCGCGCGGATGTAGTCGGCGGTCTGCAACAGACCCGGCATCACCGACGGCTCGAAGTTGGCGATGCCGGTGGCCTCGGCCTCCAACGCGATGAAGTCGATGGTGCGCCGGTCCAGCAGGTACGAGTACGAGACCCACCAGCCGGGCTTGCGCGCGTCCTTGGCCAGCGCGACGGCCGCGGCGACGTCCTCGGCCTTGACGCCGTAGAGGGTGAGCAGCGCCCGCACGGTGGCGGGGCTGACCAGTGTCTGCGCGTTCTCGTAGCGGGAGAGCGTGCTACGGGTGCTGTTGATCTCGTCGGCCGCGGCCTCCAAGGTGAGGCCGGCGGCTTCCCGGTGGTGGCGCAGCGCGAGGCCCAACCGGCGAGCGCGAGCGGTCTTCGGTGCCATGCATCGATGGTCGCACGTATTTGGGACTCTGTACATGAGAGAACGTCGGTGAGAGTTGCATTCATGCCCATGGACCTGTCAGTCTGTTAGCGCGTCCTCACCGCCGGTTGTCGTGGCGACGGTGGTGGTGAGCGACCGGAGGGGATGGGGCGCGCGGCGGTCGGGTTATTCCCCCGTACCCGACCGCCGCGTGCCGCGCCAGTTGTCGGCCACCGGAAGGGAATCGACGTGCGAACTGGTCAGCGGGTGTGCGCCGAGCGCCTCGGCGGCCGGCGATGACACGTTTCCTGGTAGTCCTGACCGACGTCCGTCCATACGAGATGGACGGTCGCAACGAGCGGGTCACCCCGGAGCGGCGACGCCAGGTCGTCGGCGCGAGCAGCCGGGAGGCGGCGGACCGGATCGCCGGCGCGTTCATGGCCCTGGGCATGGTGCGCGCGGGCCGGCAGCGGGTCAAGGTGATCGCCATCGGCCGGCGGCACGCGTTCGGCGAGCGGGAACTGGTCGGCTGAGCTGCCCCGGTAACGCACCGTATATGTCGCGTTGACCGAATGCTGTCATCCCGTGTTCCCGCAGGGTATCGGCCACCCGGCTCCGCCACGCACAGTAAGGTCATCCGGGAGAGCGCCAGCAGTGCGTCCCGGAAAGGTGACCGCAGTGACCACCCCAGGCAAGACCCGCGTGGCGATCGTCTTCGGCGGCCGCAGTCCGGAACACGGCATCTCCTGTGT
This sequence comes from Micromonospora sp. NPDC003241, assembly GCF_053589795.1. Taxonomy (NCBI): domain Bacteria; kingdom Bacillati; phylum Actinomycetota; class Actinomycetes; order Micromonosporales; family Micromonosporaceae; genus Micromonospora; species Micromonospora sp. NPDC003241. Next base: position 91,556 of record NZ_JBSFSO010000011.1, read on the forward strand.
CAGTGCCGGGAGCGTGCTCGCCGCGCTGGACCCCGACGAGTTCGAAGTGGTGCCGGTGGGCATCACCCGGGCCGGGCAGTGGGTGCTGACCAACGGCGACCCCGCCCAACTGGCGATCAGCGCGCGTCAGCTGCCGGAGATCACCGCCGCGTCCGGTGTGGACGTGGTGCTGCGCGCCGACCCGACCGGCAGCGGCCTGCTGGTGCTCGACCCGGCCGACGGCCCCCGCGCGCTGGCCGATGTGGACGTGGTCTTCCCGGTCCTGCACGGCTCGTACGGCGAGGACGGCACCATCCAGGGCATGCTGGAGATGGCCGGCATCCCGTACGTCGGGGCGAAGGTGTTCGCCTCGGCTGCCGCGATGGACAAGGAGTTCACCAAGAAGCTCTGCGCCGCCGAGGGCATCCCGGTCGTCCCGTACGCGGTGCTGCGCAGCGGAATGACGCTCAGCGAAGCGGACAAGGAGCGGCTCGGCCTACCGGTCTTCGTCAAGCCCTCCCGGGCCGGGTCCTCGTTCGGCGTCAGCAAGGTCAGCGACTGGGCGGACCTGGAGGCGGCGATCGCCTTCGCCCGGGAGATCGACAGCAAGGTGCTGGTCGAGAGCGCCATCGTCGGTCGCGAGATCGAGTGCGGCGTGCTGGAGGGCGAGGCCGGCGGGACGCCCGAGGCGTCCGTGCTCGCCGAGGTGCGGGTGGTCGGCGACTACGAGTTCTACGACTTCGAGGCCAAGTACATCGACGCGGCGTCCGCCTGCGAGTACGACCTCCCCGCCGACCTGCCCGACCGGGTCACCCGAGAGGTGCGCGACTACGCCGTCCGGGCCTTCACCGCCCTGGACTGCGCCGGCCTGGCCCGGGCCGACTTCTTCGTCACCCCGGAACTGGACGTCTATCTCAACGAGATCAACACGATGCCCGGCTTCACGCCGACGTCGATGTTCCCCCGGATGTGGGCGGCGGCCGGCCTGGAGTACCCGAAGCTGATCGACCGGCTGATCCGCACCGCGCTCACCCGCGGACCCGGGCAGTACTGAGTCCCCACCCCGACGCGGCGGGCCCGCCACCGGGGCGGCGGCCCGCCGTCGGCAGGTGGGTCAGGCGGTGCAGCCGGTGGGCTTCGAGTCGCCCGACGGGATCGACTCGACGATGGTCGCGGAGATCGGGGCGGCCCACTGCAACGCCTCGCCGTAGAAGTGCGGCACCCGCAGGGTCACCTCCGTCTCCCGGTCGACCGTGGTCAGCTCCGTCGCGTCCGGCCCCTCCACCGCGAACCAGCAGACCGAGTTGACCAGGTAGAGGTGCGCGTCGCGGGCCAGGGCGGGCCGTTGGGCACCGCAGGCCACCGTCATTGCCGGATCGCCGTACGCGGCGTTCTGCTCGGGACCGGCCGAGACCGGCCGCTGCGACAGGTCACGGACGGTGTCCGGCAGCTGTGACAACAGGGCGCGACAGACCACGGTCGGTCGTTCGGCCAGCTCGGGAGCCGCCATCTCGACCGGGGTGGTGGACCGGGGAGCGGCCGTGCTCGGTGACGCCGTGGGTGCGGCGGTCGGCTCGCTCGACGGGATATTGGCCCAGGCGACCGCGCCCACCAGCAGCGCCACCGGCAGCGCCACGGCGGTGGCGATCAGCGCGGCGGAGCGGTTCGTGCGGTCGGGCGCCTTCGCGCCCTCGGAGCGGTCCCCGTCGGCCGGCTTCTCGGTGGTCTCGTCCACTTACAGTCGCACCACCGAACAGGTCAGGGTGCGGGTGATGCCGGGCACCATCTGCACGTTGCTGACGATGAGCTTGCCCAGCTCATCGACGGTGTTGGCCTCGGTGAGCACGACCACGTCGTACGGCCCGGTGACGGCGTCGACCCGGACCACACCGGCGAGATCCGCGATGAGACCGGCCACGTCACGTGCCCGACCGACCTCTGTCTGGATGAGGATGTACGCCTGTACCACGCTCGACCTCCCTCCGTCGCCGCCGTCAAGCGGCCCGAAGGGAGAAAGTACCTTACGGACCAGGGGTGATCCCTATCGGTGGCCAAGGAGAAGCAGTGAGCGAGCGAGCTGAGCGGCTCAACGCGACGACGTCCCCCGTCGGCACGGGGCGTGACGGAGCGGCGGCGTGAGCGTGGCGGGTGTCGGCGAGTTCGGGCTGATCGACCGGGTGACCTCCCGCCTGTCGTACGGCTCCACGGTGCTGCTCGGCCCCGGTGACGACGCGGCCGTGGTCGCTGCGCCCGACGCCAGGGTGGTCGCCTCGACGGACGTCCTGGTGGAGGGGCGGCACTTCCGCCGGGACTGGTCCGGCGCGTACGACATCGGGCGCCGGGCGGCGGCGGCGAACCTCGCGGACGTGGTGGCGATGGGCGCCGACCCGACCGCGCTGTTGGTGGCGCTCTGCGTACCGGCCGACGCGGCCACCGACTGGGTGGAGCAGCTCGCCGACGGGCTCGGTGCCGAGGCGGCCGAGGTCGGCGCCAGCGTGGTGGGCGGGGACATGTCGGCCAGCCCCACCCTGACCATCGCGGTCACCGCCCTGGGTGACCTGGGTGGTCGTGCCCCGGTGACCCGGGCCGGTGCGCGACCCGGGGACCTCGTCGCCCTGGCCGGTCGCACCGGGTACGCGGCGGCCGGATTCACCGTGCTCTCCCGGGGGTTCCGGACGCCCCGGCTGCTGGTCGAGGCGTACCGGCGGCCGGAGGTGCCCTATCCGGCCGGGCCGCAGGCCGCCCGGCTCGGTGCCACCGCGATGATCGACGTCTCCGACGGGCTGCTGGCCGACCTCGGGCACGTGGCGAGGGCCAGCGGGGTGACCGTCGACCTCACCCGGGACGCCTTCGAGGTGCCGCCGCAGATGCGGGACGCCGCGCAGGCGCTCGGCGTCGACCCGTACTCCTGGTTGCTGGCCGGTGGCGACGATCACGCCCTGGTGGCGACCTTCCCGCCGACCACGGCGCTGCCCGCCGACTGGCGGGTGGTCGGCCGGGTCGGGGAGGGCTCCGGGGTGACCGTGGACGGGCGACCGTTCGACGGTCCGGGCGGCTGGGATCACTTCCGGTGACCCCGCCCGGTAAGGGGCAGGCCGGGTCGTACCCTTTACCTGTGCAGCAGATCGAGATCCACGTGGTGCCCTTCGACTCCCCGGTCGCGCAGCGGTTGATCACCGCCGCGCTGGCCGATCTGGGCGCCCGCTACGGCGGCAGCGGCGACGAGACCCCGGTCGACGCCGACGAGTTCGCACCCCCGGCCGGGGCGTTCCTGGTCGCCCATTTAAACGGGCAGCCGGTCGGCTGCGGCGGCTGGCGCAGTCACGGCGACCAGGGCGACACCGCCGAGCTGAAGCGGATGTACACCGCGCCGCAGGCCCGTGGCCGAGGGGTGGCCCGGACGGTGCTCGCGGCCATCGAGCGCTCGGCCCGCGAGCACGGCCGCAAGCGGCTCATCCTGGAGTGCGGCGACCGGCAGCCCGAGGCGATCGCGATGTACACCGGTGCCGGCTACGAGCGGATCCCCAACTTCGGGTTCTACGCCGCCGAGCCCGGCTGCCTGTCGTTCGGCCGCACGCTCTGAGACGTTCTGAGATGTTCTGAGATGTAAGGAAGGGTCCCCTGCTAACGCCTGGTGCATAGCAGGGGACCCTTCCTAACATCAGCGACGGCGCCGCCGCCGGTTCGGTGCCGGCGCTGCCGCCGGTGCGGACCTTCCGGGCGCGGACACGACGATGCCGGTGGGCCATCGGCCCACCGGCATCGAACGACAGTGTGATCCCGCGTCAGGCGCGCGCGACCTTGCCCGCCTTGATGCAGGACGTGCAGACCTTCAGCTTCTTGGTCGTGCCGCCACCGGCGGGGGTACGCACCGACTGGATGTTCGGGTTCCAGCGGCGGTTGGTCCGCCGGTGCGAGTGGGACACGTTGTGGCCGAAGCCCGGTCCCTTGCCACAGACGTCGCACACGCTAGCCACGGGATACTCCTGGGTTTGAAACGTTCATGAGGTCGCCGGCAGGTGCTGCCCGGGCAACCTGGCCAGGGTACCCGATGGTGGAACCGGCTGCCCAATCGGCCCCGGCCCGGCCTCGGCGGCCGCCGTCCGGCACCAGGACCGGCCCCACCGGGAGCCCGGCCGCCCGGCACGGCGGATCCGGCCGAGTGGCACCCGGGTCCGGCCAAGTGGCTTGTGGGCCGAGTGGCACGTGGATCCGGCCGCGACGTGACACGCCCGGCGACTGTCACCCTACGCCAGTAGGCTTCCACCGTGCTGGACACCCTCGATGCCGCCGCCGTGCGCCGCTGGTGTGCCAGCGGGCTGGCCACGCTCAAGCGGCACCAGCGGGAGATCGACGACCTCAACGTCTATCCGGTGCCCGACGGCGACACCGGCACCAACCTGGTGCTCACCCTCACCTCGGCCCAGCAGGCCCTGGCGATGGATCTCGACACCGGGGCGGACGGCACCTCGACCGCGCACGGGCACGCCCTGCGGCTGCTGGCCCGGGGCGCGCTGCTCGGGGCCCGGGGCAACTCCGGCGTGATCCTGTCGCAGATCCTGCGCGGCCTCGCCGACGCGCTGGGCCCCGTCCCCGAGGTGCGCGGACGGGAGTTGGCCGCCGCCCTGCGCGTGGCGAGCGACGCGGCGTACGCGGCGGTGGCCCGGCCGGAGGAGGGCACCCTACTGACGGTGGCGTCAGCCGCCGCCGACGCGGCCGCGCGGGTCGCCGACGGCGCGCTGCCCACGGTGACGCGGGCCGCCGCGTCCGGCGCGGCGACGGCCCTGGCGCGTACGCCCGAGCAACTGCCGGCGTTGGCCCGGGCCGGTGTGGTCGACGCCGGTGGGCGGGGGTTCAGCCTGCTGCTGGACGCGCTGGTCGAGGTGGTCACCGGGGAGAACCCGGTGACCTGCACGCCGACTCCCCGGCCGGTGCCACTGGCCGCCGCTCGGGAGACCATGTCCGCCGGGTACGCCTACGAGGTGCAGTTCCTCCTCGACGCCGAGCCCGAGGCGGTGCGGAGGATGCGCGACGAGTTGGACGCGCTCGGCGACTCCCTGGTGGTGGTCGGTGACGGCAGCCCGACCGGCGGGACCTGGCAGGTGCACGTGCACGTCGACGACATCGGGGCGGCGATCGAGGCGGGTGTGGTGGCCGGCCGCCCGTACCAGATCTCGGTGACCCGCTTCGCCGACCAGCGTGCCCCCGAGGCGACCCCGGCCTCCGACGCCGCCTCAGCTCTCGACAACACCCCGGCGCCCGGCACGACTCCGGCCCCCGGCGCGGCCCCGACCTCGCCCCCCGGCGCGGCCCCGGTCCCCGGCGCGACCCTGGCCTCCGGCGCGGCCCCGACCTCGGCCCCCGACGCGACCTCGACCGCCGGTGTGGTCCCGGCCCCCGGCGCGGCGCCCGGCGGAACTCTGGCCTCCGTGCCGGTCCCGGCGCTCGACGCGGTCCGGGCAGCCGCGACGGGTCCGGCGCCCGACGGCCGGGGGGCCGTGGTGGTGGCCACCGGGCCCGGCATCGCCGAGCTGCTGGCCGGTGAGGGCGCGGTGGTGGTGCCCGGCAACCCGTCCACCGGCGAACTGCTCGACGCGGTCCGCGCGACCGGGGCGGCGCGGGTCGTGGTGCTGCCCAACGACCCGAAGGCGCAGGCGGTGGCGAACCAGGTCGCGGTGGAGGCACACCGGTCGGGCGTGAAGGTCAGCGTGGTGCCCACCCGGTCACCGGTGCAGGCGCTCGCCGCGCTCGCCGTCCGTGACCCGGGTCGGCGCTTCGAGGACGACGTGATCGCGATGGCCGAGGCCGCCGGGGCCTGCCGGCACGCGGAGGTGTGCCGGGCCGGCCGGGACGCGCTCACCGTCGCCGGTCCGTGCCGCGCCGGTGACGTACTCGCCCTGGTCGAGGGGGAGGTGCACCTGATCGGCACCGATCTGGTGCAGACCAGCGTCGCCCTGGTCGACCGGATGCTCGGCGGCGGCGGCGAACTGGTCACCCTGCTCGTCGGCGCGGACGCGCCGGACGGGCTGGCCGAGGCGGTGCGTACGCACATCGTCGGCCGGTGGCCCTTCGTGGAGGTGCACACGTATCCGGGCGGACAGCCGCATTATCCCCTGCTGGTAGGTGTCGAATGACCTCGGATGCGTCCACCGTGGACACGCCGCTCAAGAAGCTCGTCGGTGACCGGACCGCCAAGGCGCTCGCCGGCCACCTCGACTTGCACACCGCCGGTGACCTGCTCTATCACTTCCCGCGCCGGTACGACGAGCGCGGCGAGCACACCGACATCCGCGCGCTCGACGTCGGGGAGCAGGTCACCGTGCTGGCCCAGGTGCAGCGCACCGCGGTACGCCCGATGCGTCAGCGTCGAGGCAACCTGCTGGAGGTGACCGTCGGCGACGGTTCCGGCGGCACGCTCACCCTCACCTTCTTCGGCAACCAGGCATGGCGGGAGCGGGAGCTGCGCCCGGGTCGGTGGGGCATGTTCGCCGGCAAGGTCACCGAGTTCCGTGGCAAGCGGCAGCTCAACGGACCCGAGTACGTGTTGCTCGGCGACCAGACCGACGGGGAGGCCGCGGCCAACGAGCAGGTGGAGGAGTTCGCCGGTGCGCTGATCCCGGTCTACCCGGCGGCTGCCGCCGTACCGACCTGGGTGATCGCCCGCTGCGTACGGGTGGTGCTGGACACGGTGGAGCCGCCGGAGGACCCGTTGCCCGCCACCGTGCGGGCCACCCGCAACCTGATCGGCCTCGACATCGCCCTGCGCGAGATCCACCGGCCGTCCAGCCGCGAGGACCTGTACCGCGCCCGGCGCCGGTTGAAGTGGGACGAGGCGTTCGCCGTGCAGTTGACCCTGGTCCGCCGCAAGCAGCAGGCCGCCGCCTGGCCGGCCCGGGCCCGCCCGGCACGGCCGGGCGGGCTGCTGGACGCGTTCGACGCCCGGTTGCCGTACGAGCTCACCGGGGGCCAGCGCGACGTCGGCGTGGAGATCGCGGCGGACCTGGCCACCCACCATCCGATGCACCGCCTGTTGCAGGGCGAGGTCGGCTCCGGCAAGACGGTGGTGGCGCTACGGGCCATGCTCCAGGTGGTGGACGCGGGCGGTCAGGCGGCGTTGCTGGCCCCGACGGAGGTGCTCGCCGCCCAGCACCACCGGGGCATGCTCGACCTGCTCGGCCCGCTCGCGCAGGCGGGTCAGCTCGGTGCCGCCGATCAGGCCACCCGGGTGGAACTGGTCACCGGCTCCCTGGGCGCGGCGGCCCGGCGGCGGGCGCTCGCCGAGGTGGCCAGTGGTGCGGCGGGCATCGTGCTCGGCACCCACGCCCTGCTCTACGAGGGCGTCGACTTCGCCGACCTGGGACTGGTGGTGGTCGACGAGCAGCACCGGTTCGGCGTCGAACAGCGGGACGCGTTGCGGGCCAAGGCCGACCAGCCGCCGCACGTGCTGGTGATGACCGCCACGCCGATCCCCCGGACGGTGGCCATGACGGTCTACGGCGACCTGGAGATCTCCACGCTGTCCCAGCTCCCGCAGGGCCGTTCGCCGATCGCCTCGCACGTCGTGCCGGCCGCCGAGAAGCCCGCCTTCCTCGACCGGGCCTGGCGCCGACTGCGCGAGGAGGTCGGCAAGGGGCATCAGGCGTACGTGGTGTGCCCCCGGATCGGGGAGGCGGACGCGAAGTCCGGCGGCGACGAGGAGCCGCCGGAGCTGGACGACAACGGCCGCCGTCCGCCGCTTGCGGTGACCGAGGTCGCTCCGCTGCTGGCCGAGGGACCACTGCACGGGGTACGCATCGGCGTCCTGCACGGTCGACTGCCCGCCGACGAGAAGGACGCGGTGATGCGGTCCTTCGCCGACGGGGACCTGGACGTCCTGGTGGCCACGACCGTGGTCGAGGTCGGCGTGAACGTGCCCAACGCGACGATGATGGTGGTGCTGGACGCCGACCGGTTCGGCGTCTCCCAGCTCCATCAGCTCCGGGGCCGGGTGGGCCGGGGCAGCGCGCCCGGGCTCTGCCTGTTGGTGAGCGAGGCGACCGAGGGCAGCAGTGCCCGCGAGCGGTTGGACGCGGTCGCCTCCACCACCGACGGTTTCAAGCTCGCGGAGCTCGACCTGGAGCAGCGGCGGGAGGGCGACGTGCTGGGCGCGACGCAGTCCGGCCGCCGCTCGCACCTGCGGCTGCTGTCGCTGCTGCGCGACGCGGACCTGATCCGTGACGCGCGGGCGGAGGCGATCGAGATGGTCGAGGAGGACCCCGACCTGGCCCGGCACCCGGCCCTGGCCGCGTCGGTCGCCGCCCTGGTCGATGCGGACCGCGCGGAGTACCTCGAAAAGGGCTGAGCACCTGCGCTGAGCGCCGCCTGCGCTGACTGCTTGCGCTGAGCGCCGCCTGCGTTGAGCGCTGCCTGCGTTGAGCGCTGCCTGCGTTGAGCGCTGCCTGCGTTGAGCGCTGCCTGCGTTGAGCGCTGCCTGCGTTGAGCGCTGCCTGTGCTGAGCGCCGCCTGTGCTGAGCGCCGCCTGCGTTGATCACGCTCGATCCAGGATCGAGTGGCCTCGACACGTCTGGGAAGGCACTCGATCCTGGATCGAGCACGACCATGGGCCGCGAAGTGTGCGGGGACCGGACAGGCGCACGGACGCCGAGGGGGTGCGGACGCCGAGGGGGTGCGGACGCCGAGGGGGTGCGGACGCCGAGGGCGCGCGGACGCCGAGGGCGCGCGGACGCCGAGGGCGCGCGGACGCCGAGGGCGCGCCGACCGGGTGGTCGGCGCGCCCTTGGATTCAGGCTTCGCCGGGGTCCCGCCTCAGTCGCGGGAGGGGCCCCTCAGCTCGGCTCAGGCGGTGAAGTGGATCCGACGCCGCCGGGCGATCACGAACAGCACCGCGCCGACCGCCAGCAGGGCGATCGCGCCTGCGGCGATGCCGCCGGCCGCCGCACCGGTCACCGGCAGGCCCGGGGGCTCCTCGCCGCCGCCGCCACCGCCACAGCCCTCGGGAGCGTAGACGACCTCGAGCTCCAGACCCAGGTCCGGCAGGACGACCAGGGCCGCCTCGTCGTCACCGGCCTTGAAGGTGACCTTTTCCGAGGTACCCGGCGCGACGGTCCGGCTCTCGGTCTTGTCGCCGTAGGTGAAGTCCACCTTGACCGGCACGCCACCCTCCGGGTTCGAGGCGGTCAGCGCGAAGGTCTCGCAGTCGGCGTCGGTGGTGACGGTCGGCAGCGGGCAGTCCTCGGGGCGCTGCCACGTGTACGTGCCGCCCTCGATGACCTTGCCGTCGACCAGCACCTCGATCTTGCCGGCGTTCTCGGCGGGCACCACGGTCTCGTTGTCGGCCTTGCCCGGCTCGACGGTGACCTTCTTGGACCAGCCGTTCTCGCCGCGCACCTCGAACTCGACGGCGTACCGGGAGAGCGAGCCGTCGTTGCTCAGCGAGACGGCCACGGTGCCGTCGCAGGCGGAGGCGAAGGTGGACGCCGGGGTGGTGCAGTTCTTGCTGCCGCCGTTGTACCAGCCCTGCGGGCCGGACGAGCGGTTGCCGGGCGCGCCCTTCTCGCCGAGCTTCTTGTCGCCGTAGCGCTTGCCGTTCTCGACCAGCGGGTCGATGACCTCGTCCACGCCGCCCCAGATCAGGTCGACCTGGGTGTGGCAGTCCGGAACGCCGACGTTCAGCTCGATCTCGGTCTGGTTGCCGCCGAGGTAGTCGCTGGCCGGGGTGCCGTAGACGTACTGCGGGGTGGCGAACTGCGGGCGCGGCGCGAAGTACGACACCAGCGTGAAGTACTGCTTCGCGTCACCGCAGAGCGGCTGGTCGCCCTCCAGCTTCACGGTCGCCGTGCCCTTCGGGCCGTCGAACGTGTGGCTGTACTTGGCGTCGCTGGCGTCGACGCACTTCGGTGCCGGGGCGCACGCGCCGTCGGCGTCGAGTTTGATGGTCTTGGAATCCGACGACCTCGGCGCCTTGTTCCGCCGGGAGTCGCCTTCCTGGAACCAGGCCGCGTCCACGGTGAGCGTGGCGCTCGTGGTGTCGCCGGGCACGCGCTGGACGCCCTCGACGAAACCGGCCTTCGGGATCGCCGTGCCCTTGAGTTCGGCAGCGTCGGCACCCTCGGGGGCGAGCACGACCGTGGTCGCCGGGTTGGCCGTCACGTTCGTGATGGTGGCGGTCTTCCGGCGCTCGCTGTTGACCACCTTCCAGGTGATCACCCGCTCGCCGCTGCGCTGGTCGCAGGCGACGGTGGCGGAGATGGTGGTGTGGTGAGCGCTGGCCGGGCTGGCCAGCGCCACTGCTCCGGTCGAGCCGATGAGGGCGGCTGCCAGGACAGCCAGCGGCCGCCGGAGCGACAGCTTGGGTCGGATCACGCGTACTCCCGGGGTGAAGAAGCGTCGGGTCGGCACGGGCGGGACAGGACGACGCCGGCGGAGTGTGCCGCGCCGGGAGAGGTGCCGCCCGTGTCGATGGCCGGCGGCGTCAGAACGCCGGCACCGGGGCAGACCCTAGCGAGATCGTGTGGAACGGGACAGTCCTCAGCGGGGGCTAAGGATGATGTTATGAATGCGAGATCATTGATATACGGCCGGTGATCGATCGAGGGCTGTTCGCGTCCGGATCGGACAGTCGACGGGCGTCCGGGGCGGCGTACTCGTCGCCACGGTCATCGTGTCCTCGCGTAGCGTCAGGGGCATGAGCAGGAGCGAAGGGTGACCCGGATCGTGGCCGGGAGCCTCGGTGGCCGGCGGATCGCCGCGCCGCCGGGTGCCGGCACCCGTCCGACCTCGGACCGGGTCCGCGAGGCGTTGTTCAGCGCGGTGCAGGCGGAGGTCGACCTGGACGGGACGCGCTTCGCCGACCTGTACGCCGGATCCGGCGCGGTCGGCCTGGAGGCGCTGTCCCGGGGGGCCGCGCACGTGTTGCTGGTCGAGTCCGACGCGCGTGCCGCGCGGGTGATCCGGGAGAACATCGCGGTGCTGCGCGCCGGGCCCGCGGCGCGACTGGTCACCGGCAAGGTCGCCACCGTGCTGGCCGGCGGGCCGGAGGGCGACCCGTACGACGTGGTCTTCGCCGACCCGCCGTACGCGCTGCCGGACGACGGCGTCACCGCGATGCTCGCCGGGTTGGTCGACGGCGGCTGGCTCGCGCCGGACGCCTTGCTCGTGGTCGAGCGCTCCAGTCGCGGCAACCCGGTCGAGTGGGTGGAAGGCGTCACTGGCCTGCGCAGTCGCCGGTACGGCGAGACCACCCTTTGGTACGGTCGCCGATCATGAGACGTGCGGTGTGTCCCGGCTCGTTCGACCCGGTCACCAACGGTCACCTCGACATCATCGGTCGGGCCAGCCGACTGTTCGACGAGGTGATCGTCGGTGTGCTCATCAACCAGTCGAAAACGGGCGTGTTCACCGTCGAGGAGCGGATCGAGATGCTCCGCGAGGTGACCGCCTCCTACGACAACGTCCGCGTGGAGTCGTTCCGCGGGCTGCTGGTGGACTTCTGCCGGGCCCAGCGGGCGACGGTGTTGATCAAGGGCATCCGGGCGGTCAGCGACTTCGACTACGAGTTGCAGATGGCCCAGATGAACATCGGCCTCGCCGGGGTCGAGACATTGTTCATGCCGACCAACCCGCTCTATTCCTTCCTCTCCTCCAGCCTGGTCAAGGACGTGGCCAAGTGGGGCGGGGACGTCAGCCCGCACGTCCCCGACCTGGTCCGCGAGGCGTTGAAGGCCCGCCTGACCCCGCCGTCCTGACGCGGTACGCGCCGCGACCCGGGCCGTCGTCGGCGTCCGGCGGCACCCTGCCGCAGGCGCCGCGAAGGGGGCCGGGCGCGACGCGCCGGGGGAGGGGTGGGGTGTCGCGGGGGTGTCGGGACGACATCATTGGATGAAGCGGGAACTTGGCCGCAGCCCGCATGATGTAGGTCGGCCCGACGAACGACAGGAGTGAGGTACCGGTGGACCCGCTCGACCGCATCGACGAAATGATCGCCATGGTGGAGCAGGCGCGCTCCGTGCCCATGTCGCGCAACAACTGCATGGTCGATCGGGGCGAGATGATCGCGGCCCTGGACGAACTGCGCGCCGAGCTGCCCGCCGACCTGCGCCGCGCCGCCGCCCTGCTGGAGGAGCGGGACAAGATCATGGAGGCGGGCAAGCGGGAGGCGGACCGGATCATCAGCGAGGGTGAGGCGGAACACGCCCGCCTGGTCTCGGTGAACGAGATCACGGTCTCCGCCGAGCACGAGGGCGCCCGGATCATCGCCGAGGCGCGTGCCGAGGCGCAGCGACTGCGCGAGGAGGTCGACGACTACGTCGACACCGCCCTGGCCAACTTCGAGCAGTTCCTCACCCGGGCGCTGGCCTCCATCGAACGCGGCCGGGACAAGATGCACGCGCTGCGCGAGATCGGCACCTTCGGCGGTGACGAGGCGGAGCGCCCGCTGCCCTTCTGACCCCACGGTCGGTACCCGCCGGAGCGGGCGTACCGCCGCCGAGCCTGCCGCCGACGCGGCCCGGTGGCGTCCGTCCCGGCAGGTGCCGCCGCTGGCATCCCTGCCGACGCCGGGGTAGCCCAGGCCGGCCCCGGTTCGACGGTGGGCCGCCGGTGCAGGTAACCTCGTTTGTCGGCCTCTCACCGGCCGGAGTCTGACTATGCCCAAGAACTCACCCATTTCACTCGACCCCAGGTCGCCGCTGGTCCTCGACACGAGGGAGCTACCGCGCCGGCCTGGTGCGTTGCGTACCGTCACACGGGTGGTCCCGGCACCGGCGGACCTCGGCGTGGAGTTGATCAGCGTGCCGGAGGGCGCGGACCTCGACCTCGATCTGCGGATGGAGTCGGTGTCCGAGGGCGTGCTCGTCTCGGGGACCGTCAGCGGTCAGGTCCGGGGCGAGTGCGGTCGCTGCCTGCGCGAGATCAACGACTCGGTGTCGGTGACGATCCAGGAGCTGTACGCGTACGAGAACAGCACCACGGACGTCACCACCGAGGATGACGAGGTCGGCCGGATGCAGGGAGACCTGATCGACCTGGAACCGGCGGTGCGGGACGCGGTGGTGCTCGCACTGCCGACCAACCCGCTCTGCCGCCAGGACTGCCCGGGCCTGTGCCCCGAATGTGGGGTACACCTGGACGATCTGCCGGCCGATCACAGCCACCAGCAGATCGACCCGCGTTGGGCGGGCCTGTCGCAACTGACCCGTACAGAGGAGTAAGAACCGTGGCCGTCCCCAAGCGCAAGATGTCGCGCAGCAACACCCGGTCCCGCCGGGCGAACTGGAAGGCCGCGGCGGTCGCGACCGTGGCCTGCCCGCAGTGCAAGTCCGCCAAGCTGCCGCACGCCGCCTGCTCCGTCTGCGGCACCTACAACGGCCGCCAGGTCCTCGAGGTCTGACCCGGACGCCGAGTGACGTCTCCGACCACGGGTCGGGCGACGCGCACACCCCGGCGATCGCCCGGCACTCCCGCCGACGCCGGCCGGCTCTCACCGGCCGGCGTCGCGATGGAGCCGGGCACCGCACGGATCGCCGTTGACCTCCTCGGCGGGGACGACGCTCCCGCCGTCGTGGTGGACGGCGCTCTGCGGGCGGTGCGCGCCGACCCTCACCTGCATCTGCTGCTCGTCGGCCCGACCGAGGTGGCCGGCGCGCTGGTCCATGCCCTCGACCCGGCCGAACGCGCCCGGGTCACCGTCCGGCCCGCACGGACCGCCGTCGACATGGCCGACGAGGTCGTCACGGCACGCACCGACTCCACCGTCCGGACGGCCGTCGCGGCCGTGCACGCGGGCCAGGCCGACGCGCTGGTCTCCGCCGGCTCCACCGGCGCGACCGTCGCCGCCGCCGCCCTCGGCCTGGGTCGCTGGCCCGAGGTGCGACGTCCGGCGCTCGCCGCCGTCCTGCCCGCCGTCTCCGGACCGGTGGTGCTGCTCGACGTCGGCGGCTCGCTGGAACCCAACCCCGCCACGCTGGCCCGGCACGCCGTGCTCGGGGCCGCGTACGCCGCTGCCGCCCACGGTGTCGTCGCACCCCGGGTGGGCCTGCTCTCGGTGGGCACCGAGGCCGGCAAGGGCGACCGGGCCCGTCGGCTCACCGATCCCGTGCTCAGCACCGTGACCCTGCCCGCCGACGCCCGCTACGTGGGCATGGTGGAGGGGTACGACGTCTGCGTCGGCACGCGTGCCGATGTGGTGGTCACCGACGGGTTCACCGGTAACGTGCTGCTCAAAGCCATCGAGGGCGCGTACGCGATGGCCGGTGGACCGCCGCCCGGCGGGGGTGCGCCCCGGGCGGCCGCCCTGCTCGGCGTGGGTGGGACGGTGGTCGTCTGTCACGGCGCCGCCCGTCCCGACGACATCTCCTCCGGCATCGCCCTGGCCGCCCACCTCTGGCGACGCGACGCCACCGACCGGGTCGCCGCGCTGCTCGCCGGCCACCGCACCGACCGCACCACCGACACCGAGGTACGCACATCATGAGCAACGACAAGCGGCGGAGGCCCTCCGTCGGCCATCTGGAAGCCGCCTTCGGCGTGACGCTGGACCCGGACCTGCTGGAGCGCGCACTCACCCACCGCTCGTACGCATACGAGAACGGCGGTCTGCCCACCAACGAGCGGCTGGAGTTCCTCGGCGACTCGGTGCTCGGCGTGGTGATCACCACCGCGCTCTTCCACAACCACCCGGACCTGCCCGAGGGGCAGTTGGCCAAGTTGCGGGCCAGCGTGGTGAACATGCGCGCCCTCGCCGAGGTGGCCCGTGGCCTGGGCCCGGACGGCCTCGGCCCGTACCTGCTGCTGGGCAAGGGTGAGGAGACCACCGGCGGGCGGGACAAGGCGAGCATCCTCGCCGACACCCTGGAGGCGCTGCTCGGTGCGATCTACCTCCAGTACGGGCTGGACACCGCCGCGATCGTGATCCACCGGCTGTTCGACCCGCTGATGGCCGAGTCGGCCGGACGCGGTGCCGCGCTGGACTGGAAGACCAGCCTCCAGGAGTTGACCGCCGCGCTCGGGCTCGGGGTCCCGGAATACCGGATCGAGGGCACCGGCCCGGACCATCTCAAGACCTTCACCGCCTGGGTGGTGGTGGCCGGGAACCGGTACGGCGGCGCCGACGGGCGCAGCAAGAAGGAAGCCGAGCAGCGGGCGGCCGAGTCCGCCTGGCGGATGTTGACCGCGGACGCCGAGGCGGAGTCGAGCCCGGCCGAGGAGATCACCGACCCGGGCGCCGAGCAGGACGCGGTGACCGTCGACGGGCGGGCCGAGACCGTCGGCGAGGTCCAGGCGCACCGTGCCTGAGCTGCCCGAGGTGGAGACGGTCCGGCAGGGCCTGGCCCGCTGGGTCACCGGCCGCCGGATCGACGTGGTCGAGGTACGCCATCCCCGGGCGGTACGGCGGCACCAGCCGGGCGGCGTCCACTTCGCCGACGTGCTGGCCGGTCGGACCGTGCTCGACGTGCGGCGGCGGGGCAAGTACCTGTGGCTCCCGCTGGACAGCGGCGACGCCGTGATCGGGCATCTCGGGATGTCCGGGCAGTTGTTGCTGCAACCGGCGGGCACTCCCGACGAGACGCACCTGCGGGTGCGGTTCCGGTTCACCGACGACGGACCGGAGCTGCGCTTCGTCGACCAGCGGACGTTCGGCGGGCTGTCGGTGAGCGAGG
Organism: Micromonospora sp. NPDC003241; assembly: GCF_053589795.1. Classification (NCBI taxonomy): domain Bacteria; kingdom Bacillati; phylum Actinomycetota; class Actinomycetes; order Micromonosporales; family Micromonosporaceae; genus Micromonospora; species Micromonospora sp. NPDC003241. Next base: position 107,191 of record NZ_JBSFSO010000011.1, read on the forward strand.
GCGGTGCCGGGCTGCCGGTCGAGATCGCGCACATCGCCCGGGACCCGATGGACCCGGAGTTCTCCGACGACGAGTTCGTGGCCGCGCTGCGGCGACGGCGCACCGAGGTCAAGCGCGCGTTGTTGGACCAGACGCTGATCTCCGGCGTGGGCAACATCTATGCCGACGAGGCACTGTGGCGCGCGGGCCTGCACGGGGTCCGGCCCACCGACGCGCTGACCGGTCCGGCCGCCCGGCGACTGCTCGGCCACGTCCGGGACGTACTCGCCGAGGCGATCACCGCGGGTGGCACCAGCTTCGACGCGCTCTACGTCAACGTCAACGGCGAGAGCGGCTACTTCGACCGGTCGTTGAACGCGTACGGCCGCCAGGGGCAGCCCTGTCACCGCTGTGGTGCGCCGATCCGGCGGGAGGCGTTCATGAACCGCTCCTCGTACAGCTGCCCCCGCTGCCAGCCGCGTCCCCGGGGCTCGCTGCGCGGCTGATCACGAGTCGGCGCGGCCCGGTCGGTGCGCGGGCCCCGGTTCACGGTGCCGGGCAGGGCAGCCGCCAGGCGTCCAGGGCGCGGTTCTTGCGGATGGAGGCGAAGCCGTAGCCGACGCTGGTGACGCAGAAGTCCGCCGGGTCGCCGGTGTACTCGACGTGGAAGACCGGCTTGCCGGCGTCGACCAAGGGCAGCAGCTTCTCGCACTGCGCCAGCCGTACGCACTCCTCGTCGACCGCGAAGTCGAGGTCGGGCGCGAGCGCGGCGACCTGCGGCAGAGCATCGAGCAGGCCGGGGGAGAGGTCGAGGGTGCGGGCCAGCGCCGCCACCTGACGGTTGAACCGGAGCTGGTGGTCGAAGTCCAACGGGAACCCGGAGCGCTGGGCGTACCCGTCGGCGTCGGCCAGCAGCACCGCGCCGAAGCCCTTGCCACGGCACAGCCGGAACCGGTCGGCCAGCACCGGACGCAGCACGTCCCACCGGCGTACGTCCAGCCAGGTGCGGTCGGTGCCGGTGGACGTGGCACCGCGTACCTCGGCCGGGTACCGGCTGGCGTCCGGATCGTCGGGGTGCACCGACCCGACGTGCACCTGACAGACCAGTCGGGTGTCGCGGGCGCGGAGCGTGGCGGTCTGCGCGGCGGTGGTGCGGACCGGGTCGAGCACGAACACGTTCGCCGGGACCGCCGGGTCCAGCTCGCCGTGCAGTTGCCACTGCCACTGCCAGTGGCGCGCCGAGGCCGCCGGCCAGCTCGTGGGCGCGCCGGGCGGCGGGCGTGGGGGCCGGCAGGCGACGGTGGCGGCGAGGACCGCCAGCGCCAGGCCGGCCGGTAGCACCCGGCGTACCCACCGCGTCCGGCCCACCCCGATCCGCATCGCCGTCTCCGCACGTCGCGGGGCGGCGTCAGACCGCCCGGGTGAGGTACGCCGACGCGTACCTCACCCGGTCAAACGAGGACAGACCCGATCAGGACTCGCAGTCCGGCCGGGACCGGCGTCGCGGCCTCAGCGCGGGGCGGCGAAGACCTGCGTCCAGTACGGCCCGTTGCTGCTGGCCACCCCGACGCCGATCTCGGTGAACGCGCAGTTGAGGATGTTCGCCCGGTGATCCGCGCTGTTCATCCAGGCGTCCATCACCGCAGCCGGGGTGCGCTGGTTCCACGCCACGTTCTCGCCGAAGGTGCGCCAGGTGTAGCCGACCCGGTCGATCCGGTCCCCGGGACTGCTGCCGTCGCTGCCGGTGTGCGACATGTTCTGCGTGTCGGCCTGGTCCTGGCTGTGCCGCTGGGCGGCGGTCGTCAGCTTGTCGTCGATGCTGAGCGCGCCGCAGCCCTCCTTGTCCCGCTCGACGTTGACCAGCCGGACGACCTCTGCCGCCTGCGAGGTGGCACCCGAGGAGGGGGTGGCGCTGGGCGTACTGGCGCGGTTGGGGCTGCCCTGACGGTCGGCGTTCTGCCGCGAGGGCGCGGTGGTGCGGGCCGCCGCCGGGGTGGGACTGCTGCTGGCCCGGCTCGGCGACGGCGACGGTGACGCGCTGCTCGGCGAGACGCTCGGGCTCGGGCTGGGACTCGGGGAGTCGGTCGGGTCGAGCGCCGGGTCCGGCGTCTCGTCCGCCAGGGCCGGCGCGGTGGCGGCGGGGATGTCGGCGGCGGTGCGGTCGGTCGTCTTGTCGTCGCCGGGCAGCGCGAGGGCCGCCACGCCGATGCTCACCACGAGGGTGGCCGCTGCGGCGGCACCGCCCAGCACCAGCGGCCGCCGCCAGGTGCGTCGCTCTCCGCGATCGCCGGGGCCGGCCGGCTCGTCCGGCTGGTCGGCGGTGCCCCCCTGGTCCGCCGGCAGGCCGTACCGGCCGTGGTCGCCGGTGCCACCGTACGGACCGGCAGCCGCCCCGTACCCGCCCTCGACGGCCGAGTCGTACCGGTCGCCGACCGGGCCGTACCGGCCCTCGACGGTCACGTCGTAGCGGCCCTGGTCGGCCGTCGCCCCGTACCGACCCTGGTCGCCGGTGGCGTCGTACCGGCCGTGGCCGGCGGTCGGGGCGTACCCGTCGTAGCGGTCCTGGGCCGAGGCGGCCGGGAAGCCCGACGCGGGCCCGGCCGGAGCGTCGAACCGCCGGGTGTCCCAGTCGGCGCCGTGGTGGTCGGCCTCGGGTGCCGCGTGCCGAGCGGGCCGGTCGGGGTCGGCCGGTGCGGGCCACCCGGGGATGTCCCGCCCGCCGGGTCCGTCCGGCGTCCAGCCACGGTCGGTCGGCTCGTAGTACCCGGTCTCCGGCTCGACGGCGTGGTGGTGCTGACCGGACCGCCGGTCGGTCTCCTCCGACCGGGCGGAGTGCGCGCCGTCCGCTTGCCACTGCTCGGTCGGCTGGTCGTCGTACCACCGGTCGGCCGAACTCCCCGGTTCGTCACCGAAGAGGTAGGCCGACCTCGGTGCGGGACGGTCGGTCAGCCAGGCCGGTTCCTCGGTCGGGGATTCCGGTCGACGAGGATCGCCCTCCGGGTCGCGCGGGTTGTTCCAGCCGTGCACGCCTGTCGCCTCCACGGGTCGGGTACGGGCCGAGGTGACGCTACGTGTCGCCCCTGGGGGCAGCAATCCGGCTAAGGAAGAGTTAAGAGGACCCTGTACATCCGGGTGAGGTAATCCACCGAACCGGCGCGTAGAGTCGAGGCGTCCGGACAGAGCGTGTCCGCGCCTCGTGGCAGCCGCCGGTGACCGGTCGGGCCGACGTCGAGATGATCTACGGCCTGCGAGAACTTGACGAATCAGGGGCTCCCGGCTCAATATGTATGTGTCGCCAGTCGCGCCCGGCCATGCCCAGAATCCGTGGGAGTGGTAGTCGCGTACACCAGGGCGCGCGTTGGCCGGCCTCTCCGGCAGCGCATATCAAGGAGTCAAAATGGCGAAGGCCCTCTATGGCCACGTAGGTGCGGCGCCCGACCGGCGCCTGCTCGACGAGGTCACCCGACTGCGTTCCAGGGTTCAGTCACTGGAGTTCGAGGTCACCCGTCTGCGTGCCGAGAACGATCGGCTCGCGGCGGCCGCGGCGGAGACGGACGATCTGCTCCGTCTGGCCGAGCCGGCACTGACCTGACCCACCTGGTCGCCACAACCGAATAGCACGACCGCACAGCAGCGCGCCGACACGATGTGTGCCGGCGCGCATCTCTGCCCGGCTCCGGACGCCGGCAGAGGCGGGTCGCGTCGGGTGGGCCACCCGCTGCCGGGTTACTCTGCGGGTTTACCAGGGTCCGCGCAGCCGGGCGACGGTACGGCGGCCACCGGACGAGGATCGGGACGTGCATCTCAAGAGCCTGACGGTGAAGGGCTTCAAATCCTTCGCCTCCGCGACGACGCTCAAGCTGGAGCCGGGGATCACCTGCGTGGTGGGCCCCAACGGCTCCGGCAAGTCCAACGTCGTCGACGCCATCGCCTGGGTGCTCGGTGAACAGGGCGCGAAGGCCCTGCGGGGCGGCAAGATGGAGGACGTCATCTTCGCCGGCACCGCCGGTCGGGCCCCGCTCGGCCGGGCCGAGGTGACGCTGACCATCGACAACACCGACGGCGCCCTGCCGATCGAGTACACCGAGGTCTCCATCACCCGCCGGATGTTCCGCTCCGGCGAGAGCGAGTACGAGATCAACGGCGACTCCTGCCGGCTGCTCGACATCCAGGAGCTGCTCTCCGACTCCGGTATCGGCCGGGAGATGCACATCATCGTGGGTCAGGGCCGGCTCGACGGCATGCTGCACGCCAAGCCGGAGGACCGGCGGGCGTTCATCGAGGAGGCGGCCGGCGTCCTCAAGCACCGCAAGCGCAAGGAAAAGGCGCTGCGCAAGCTCGACGCGATGCAGACCAACCTGAACCGGCTCACCGACCTCACCGCCGAGCTGCGCCGCCAGCTCAAGCCGCTCGGCCGGCAGGCCGAGGTGGCCCGGCGGGCCGCCGTGATCCAGGCCAACCTGCGGGACGCGCGGCTGCGGCTGCTCGCCGACGACCTGGCCACCCTGCGCACCACGTTGGACAAGGAGATCGCCGACGAGACGGCGCTGCGCCAGCGACGCGAGCAGGTGGAGGCCGAGCACGCCGAGGTGCAGTTCCGCCTCGGCGAGTTGGAGGAGGCGTTGGCCTCCGACGCGCCGCTGCTGGCCGCCGCGCAGGACACCTGGTACAAGCTCTCCGCCCTCCAGGAACGGTTCCGCTCGATCGAGCAACTCGCGCTGGAACGGCTGCGGCACCTCAGCGCGACCCCCGACGACGAGCGTCCCGGCCGGGACCCGGAGCAGTTGGAGGCCGAGGCCGAGCGGGTCCGCGAGCAGGAGGAGGAGCTGCGCGCGGCGCTCACCGACGACCAGATCCGGCTCGCCGAGGCGGTCGAGCACCGCCAGGAGCTGGAACGCCAGCTCGCCGCGGCGGAGCGGGAACTGGTCGCCGCGGCGAAGGCGATCGCCGACCGGCGGGAGGGGCTGGCCCGGCTCACCGGGCAGGTGAACTCCGCCCGTGCCCGGACCACCAGCGCCGGTGAGGAGATCGAACGACTCGCCGCCGCGCACACCGACGCGCTGGCCCGTGCCGAGCGGGCCCAGGCCGACCTGGACGCGGTCGCCGAGCAGTCCACCGAGGCGGACCGCGACAACGCCGACCTGGACACCCGGCACGCCGAGGCGGTCGGCGCCCAGGAGAAGGCACAGGCCACCGTCCGGTCGCTCGCCGACGCCGAGCGGGCGGCGGAGAAGGACGCCGCCACCTGGAAGGCGCGGGAGGAGGCGCTCGCCCTGGGCCTGCGTCGCAAGGACGGTGCCGGCGCGCTGCTGGCCCGCGCCGACCAGGTGCCCGGCCTGCTGGGCGGTCTCGCCGGCCTGCTCACGGTCGCCCCCGGCCACGAGGCCGCGCTGGCCGCCGCGCTCGGCGGGCTCGCCGACGCGGTCGCGGTCAGCGGGGTGGACGAGGCCGTCGAGGCGATGCGCCTGCTGAAGATCTCCGACGCCGGGCGGGCCGGCCTGCTCGTCGGCAGCCCGGCCGGGCCGGGGATGTCCGGTTCGGCCGACGCGCTGCGTCCCAAGCTGCCCGACCGCGCGCACTGGGCCCCCGACCTGGTGGACTGCGACGCCCAGATCCGTCCGGCGGTGCACCGGGCGCTGCGCGACGTGGTGCTGGTCGACGATCTGGCCGCCGCGGCCGAGGTGGTCACCGTCAACCCCGAACTGCGCGCGGTCACCCGGGAGGGCGACGTCGTCGGGGCGTACGCGGCGGCCGGTGGCTCGGCGAAGGCACCCAGCTACATCGAGGTGCAGGCGGCGGTCGAGGAGGCCCGGGCCAACCGGCTCACCGCCGAACGGAGCAGTGCCGACCTGCGCGACCAACTCGTGCAGGCGCGGGCCGAGGTGGCCGCCGCCAAGGAGGTGGTGCAGCACGCCGCCGCCGCCAAGCGGGAGGCGGAGAGCCACCGCAACGCCGCCGCCCGCCGCCTGGCCGAACTGGGCGCCGCCGCCCGGTCGGCGAAGGCGGAGACCGACCGGCTCGGCGACTCCCGGTCGCGTGCCGAGGCGGCCCGGGAACGGGACCTGACCGCCCTGGCCGAGCTGGAGGAGCGGCTGCGGCTGGCCGAGGCGACTCCGATCGACGCCGAACCCTCCACTGAGGAACGCGACCAGCTCGCCGCGATGGTGCCGCAGGCCCGGCAGAACGAGATGGAGGTCCGGCTCGCGGTGCGTACCGCCGAGGAGCGGGTGGCCTCCATCGCCGGGCGGGCCGACTCGCTGCGCCGGCAGGCCGCCGCCGAACGGTCCGCGCGCGAGCGGGCGGCGGCGCGGCGGGCCGCGCGTACCCGGGGCGCGGGCATCGTCCGGGCGGTGGCCGGCGGCGCCCGGGCGGCACTGAACCGGCTGACCACCAGCATCGCCCGGGCCGAGGAGCACCGCGACGTGGTGGCGCGGGAACGGGCCACCCGCGAGGCGGAACTCCAGGAGGTGCGGGCCGCCGCGAAACGCCTCGGCGGTGAACTGGACCGGTTGACCAGCCAGGTGCACCGGGACGAGGTGGCGCGGGCCGAGCAGCGGCTGCGCATCGAACAGTTGGAGGCCAAGGCGGCCGAGGACTTCGGCCTGACCGTGGAGACGCTGGTCGCCGAGTACGGCCCGGGGCAGCCGGTGCCGCCGACCGAGGCCGAGGTGGCCGCCGCCGAACGGGACGGCCTGCCAGTGCCCGAGCCGGTGCGGTACGAGCGACCGGTGCAGGAGAAGCGCGCCGCCAAGGCGGAACGGGAACTGACCCTGCTCGGCAAGGTCAACCCGCTTGCGCTGGAGGAGTTCGCCGCGCTGGAGGAGCGGTTCAAGTTCCTCTCCGAGCAACTGGAGGACCTCAAGGCGACCCGGCGTGACCTGCTCACCGTGGTCAAGGACGTGGACGACCGCATCCTGGAGGTCTTCGCCAGCGCCTTCGCCGACACCGCGCGGGAGTTCGAGCAGGTCTTCGAGGTGCTGTTCCCCGGTGGCGAGGGCCGGCTGATCCTCACCGAGCCGGACGACATGCTGACCACCGGCGTGGAGGTCGAGGCCCGCCCGCCCGGTAAGAAGATCAAGCGGCTCTCGCTGCTCTCCGGCGGCGAGCGGTCGCTGACCGCGGTGGCGATGCTGGTGGCGATCTTCCGCGCCCGGCCCAGCCCGTTCTACATCATGGACGAGGTCGAGGCGGCGCTGGACGACGTCAACCTGGGTCGGCTGATCACGCTGATGGCCCAGTTGCGGGAGAAGAGCCAGCTCATCGTCATCACCCACCAGAAACGGACCATGGAGATCGCCGACGCGTTGTACGGCGTGACCATGCGTGGCGGGGTCACCCAGGTGATCAGTCAGCGGCTCAACCGGGCCGACACCGACGACGAGCGGCACGGCCGCGGCGAGGAGAACGGGTAGTGGCTCGGGAACGCGCGACGGCGCTCCTGCTGGACTTCGACGGCGTACTGCGGCGCTTCGATCCGGCGGTGGCCGCCGGGGTGGAGCGGGAGTACGGCCTCACCGAGGGGGTGCTCGGCGAGATCGCCGAGCAGTGGGAGCTGCTGCAACCGGTGCTGACCGGCCGGGTCAGCCACGCCGAGTGGGTGTCGAGCGTGGCCGACGCGCTGGCCGACTCGGCCGGTGGCCCGCAGCGGGCCCGGGCCGCCGTCGAGCAGTGGCAGCGCTACCGGGGCGAGGTCGAGCCGGCGGTGCTCGACTTCGTCCGCGAGATGCGGGGCCGGGGCATCCGCGTCGGGCTCGCCACCAACGCCACCGACCTGCTCGACGAGGACCTGGCGACGTTGGGGCTCGTCGGCGAGCTGGACGTGGTGGTCAACTCCTCGGTGGTCGGGGTGCACAAGCCGGCCCGCGAGTACTTCCAGGCCGCCTGCGAGGCCCTGGAGACCGCGCCGGGCCGGGTGCTCTTCGTCGACGACGAGGACCGGGCGATCAGCGGCGCCCGGGTGGCGGGACTGTCGGCGCACCGCTGGAGCGGCCCGGAGGACCTGCGCTACCTGCGGGCGGCGTTGGCCGCCTGAGCCGGGCCGGCGGTCACTCGCCGGTGACGCCGTCGCCGTCGCGTGTGTGCCGCGTCGTGACCTGTTAAGAAGGGGCCCTTGCTCTACCGCAGGCGTTAACAGGGGGCCCTTCCTTTCACGAGGTGAGCCGCTGCCGGGCCACCTCGCGCAGGGTGCCGTCGCTGGTGGTGCCCTCGATCACCACTTCCGACCCACGGCCGGCGTTGGTCAGCGTCGACACCGCGTTGCCGAAGTACGGCCCGGCCAGCTTGCGCCACTTGATGAAGGAGCGGCGTACCCCGGCCGTACGGGCCATCGCGCGGGCCGCCCCGGCCGGACCGCGCGCCCAACCCAGCCGCATCACCGGTCGCATCCCGGCCGGCACCTGGTTGTGGATCGGCGAGCAGGTCAACTGGTGGACGGGCGTGTGGACGTCCGGGTCGGCGAAGCGGACCCGGGCCACGTACGAGTGGTGCACGTCGCCGGAGAGCACGCTGATCGACGCCGGAGGCGGGTACGCCGGCCCGGCGCCCTTGCGCTCGTCGGGCCCGCCCGGTGTGCCGGTGCCGAGGCGGGCGAACAGCTCGGCGAGGCCCTCGAAGGAGCGCCGGAACGCGCCCCAGTGCTCCAGGTCGAGCGCGCGGCGCAACTTCTCGGCCAGCCCGGCGACCCACGGGCGGTTCGAGTCGGCCAGCTTCTCGTTCCACGCCTCGACGTGGTGGATGCCGGGCGGCAGCAGCCAGGGCAGCGAGGTGCCGACGACCAGGTGGTCGTAGCTGCCGTGCGCCCGGTCGACGAACCAGGCCCACTCGGCGGCCGGCAGCATCGTCCGGCGGCCGGGCACCAGCACCCGGCTGCACCGGCTGTCCAACATCACCAGCCGGGTCCGGCCCAGGTCGAGCGCGTAGCTCCACTGGTACTGCACGGCGCTCCACCGGTCGGTGTCGTGTGACAGGTCGGCCTCGGTGTCGACCCGCGCGCCGAACTCGCGCAGCACCTCGGTGGCGTCCTCGGACGCGCGGACCTTGGCGAAGACCGGGTCGGCGTCGATCTCGTCCGGGGACAGGTTGCCCAGGTGCTGATAGACCCAGTACGACGCCAGTCCGCTGGCGATCCGCTCGGCCCACCAGGGCTGCTCGCGCATGTCCGCCCGCCAGGACGCCGAGGTGTTCCAGTCGTCGATGACCTCGTGGTCGTCGAAGATCATCACGCTCGGCACGGTGGAGAAGAGCCAGCGGATCTCCGGGTCGCTCCACGACTCCAGATAGAGCTTGGTGTACTCGTCGAAGCTGACCACCTGGTCGCTGGGAGCGTCCTTGGGACGCCGCCGCCGACGCCGCAGCAGCCGCTTGATGGTGGGCGAGGTCTCGTCGGCATAGACCTGGTCGCCGAGGAGCACCACCAGGTCGGGCAGGGCCGCCGGGTCGGGGTCGTCCAGGATCCGCCGGGTGTAGGCGTCCAGCGCGTCCGGCGGGAGCTTACGGGTGGTGGCGTGCTGGGTGGTCTCCCGGCAGGACCCGAAGAGCAGCCGCACCGGCTGGTCCCGGTCGTCCTCCGCGCGGGTGCGGATCACGCTGGGCGGGAAGCGGCTCTCCGGCGCCGGCCAGGCCACCTCGTCGTCGATCAGCACCTCGTAGGTGGTGGCGCTGTCCGGGGTGAGGCCCTCCACGACCACCAACGCGTAGTGGTGCTCGTACGCGGAAAAGGTGGCGGCCGTCCCGGCGGCGCCGCCCGCCGTGCGGACGGTGACCGTCGCGGGGGCCGTGGTCTCGACCCACACGGTGGCCCGGGTGCCGACGACCCGCCGGAGAAGCGGACCGATGAGCAGTCGGGCGGTGGGCATGGCGAACCTCCGAGGTGAGGGGGGAAACCTCTTCTTATTACCCCGCCGGCGGCCGTGGCATTGCTGGCGGGGCGAGCCTACCGCTCCTGGGGTGGACGACCGGGGGGAGCGGTGGATGAGACGCCGTCGCGAGCATCTGACAGGATTTCGGCATGATGGATTACCTCCTCGTCGCACTCGCCCTGCTCGGCGTGCTGATCCTCGCCGGAGTCGGGCTGGTCGTGCCGCGGCTGCGCCGGCGGCCGGAGCCGCCGCTGCCGCGTACGGAGGTCGACACCCGGGCCGAGGAGGACCTGGCCGGACCGCCGGTCGAGGCCCCGGAGTCCGATCTGTCCACCGGTGTCCTGGTGGAGCCGCCGGTCATCGAGGCGCCGCCGACCGTCGAGGTGCCCGAGCCGACCGCCGGGCGGCTGGTCCGGCTGCGTTCCCGGCTGTCGCGCTCGCAGAACGTCTTCGGCAAGGGCCTGCTCGGCCTGCTCAGCCGTGACCGGCTGGACGAGGACGTCTGGGAGGAGATCGAGGACAGCCTGATCACCGCCGACGTGGGCGTCGACGCCACCCGGGAGATCGTCGACCGGCTGCGGGAGCGGACCCGGGTGCTGGGCACCCGGTCGGTCGCCGAGCTGCGGACCCTGCTCGCCACCGAGCTGGTCAACGCGCTCGACCCGGCGCTGGACCGGTCCCTGCACACCACACCCGCCGACGGCGTGCCGGCGGTGCTGCTCGTGGTCGGCGTCAACGGCGCGGGCAAGACCACCACCTGCGGCAAGATCGCCCGGGTGCTGATCGCCGACGGGCGTACCGTGCTGCTCGGCGCGGCCGACACGTTCCGGGCCGCCGCCGCCGACCAACTGGAGACCTGGGCCGGTCGGGTCGGTGCGGAGACCGTACGCGGCCCGGAGGGGGCCGACCCGGCCAGCGTCGCCTTCGACGCCGTCAAGCGCGGCATCGACACCGGCGTGGACACCGTGCTGGTGGACACCGCCGGTCGGCTCCAGAACAAGATCGGCCTGATGGACGAGCTGGGCAAGGTCAAGCGGGTGGTGGAGAAGCACGGGCCGATCGACGAGACACTGCTGGTGCTCGACGCCACCACCGGCCAGAACGGCCTGGAGCAGGCTCGCGTCTTCACCGAGGTGGTCAACGTCACCGGCGTCGTGCTGACCAAGCTCGACGGCACCGCCAAGGGCGGCATCGTGATCGCGGTACAGCGCAAGCTCGGCATCCCGGTCAAGCTGGTCGGGCTCGGCGAGGGACCGGACGACCTCGCGCCGTTCGACCCGGCGCAGTTCGTCGACGCGTTGCTGGGTGCCGAGTCCTCCGGTCCGACCGCGTAACCTCGGGTGACCAGAGACGATCGCGCGTACGCGGGCTGGCGCGACCCGAGCCACCCGTCGCAGCGCCTCGGGAGACCGTACGTGACTTCGCAGGAGATCCCGCTGCACGGCGGGAACGTGAGCACCGTGGTGCGTGTGGGCGACACCGTCCGGCGCAACGCCGGGCCGTGGACACCGGCCGTGCACGCCCTGCTGCGTCACCTGGAGTACGTCGGGTTCACCGGCGCACCCCGCGCCCTCGGCATGGACGAGCGCAACCGCGAGGTCCTGTCATACCTGGAGGGGGAGTGCGGGGAGTACCCGCTGGCCCCGCACTGGGTCACCGACGAGGCACTGGTCACCGTCGCCACCATGCTGCGGATGTTCCACGACGCGCAGTACGGCTTCGCCCCGCCCCCGCAGGCGGTGTGGCGCTCGTTCGGCCCGCCCCCGCCGGACACCGAGGTCATCTGTCACCACGACGCCGCCCCGCACAACGTGATCTGGCGACCGGACGGCACCCTCGGACTGATCGACTTCGACCTCGCCTCGCCCGGCGCGCGGATCTACGACGTGGCGTACGCGGCCTGGACCTGGGTGCCGATCTTCTCCGACCGGGACTCGATCACGCTCGGCTGGAAGCACCCGGACCGCCCGCGCCGACTGCGGCTGTTCGCCGACGCGTACGGGTTGATCCCGCGTGACCGGCACCGGCTGATCCGGACCATCCGCAAGCGGATCGTGGACCACGTGGAGGGCATCCGCCGGATGGCCGCCGCCGGGGAACCGGCCTTCGTGCGGATCGTGCACAAGGGCCACCTGCGTCGGCCGATGCGGGACCTGCGGCTGCTCGACTACGAACGGCACGCCCTCGAGTACGCCCTGCGCTGATCCATCGGGGGAACGGGGTACGCCGGACGGCTGACCCACCCCCCGCCGTGTCACCGAGGCGTCCGACGTTCTTCACACGTACGAAACAAGCCGTCACGGTTCGGAAACCACTCGGGGACCCTGGGTGAAACAGCCGACAATCAGGCTTCCGCGCAACCGGCGTACGGGCGATGCTGCGCGATGCCGGGAGGGAGGGAATACAACCCGAGAGGAGGCAGCGTGCCGGAGCTAGATTCTGGTGCCACCGCCTGGATTTTGACTTCTGCCGCCCTGGTGTTGCTCATGACGCCCGGCCTGGCGCTGTTCTACGGCGGCATGACGCGATCCAAGTCCGTGCTCAACATGATGATGATGAGCTTCGGGGCGATCGGCCTGGTCAGCCTGTTGTGGGTGTTCTACGGCTACAGCATCGCATTCGGCGACGACATTGGCGGGATCACCGGAGATCTCTCCTACGTCGGCCTTCGCGGCATGTTGGAGAGCGGCACCGAGGGCGGTATTCCCGACCTCCTGTTCGCCGGTTTCCAGTTGATGTTCGCGGTGATCACCGTCGCCCTGATCAGCGGCGCGATCGCCGACCGGGCCAAGTTCGGCCCGTGGCTGCTCTTCGCCGGCCTGTGGGCCACCCTGGTCTACTTCCCGGTCGCGCACTGGGTGTGGGGCGGCGGCTGGATCGGCGAGCTGGGCGTGCTCGACTTCGCCGGTGGCACCGCGGTGCACATCAACGCCGGTGCCGCGGCCCTGGCCCTGGCGCTCGTGCTCGGCCGACGGGTCGGCTGGCCCAAGGACAAGTTCAAGCCGCACAACCTGCCGATGGTGCTGCTCGGTGCGGCGCTGCTCTGGTTCGGTTGGTTCGGCTTCAACGCCGGCTCGGCGGGTGCCGCCGACGGCGCCGCAGCCGTCTCGCTGATCAACACGCAGGTCGCCACCGCTGCGGCGGTGCTCGGCTGGATCGTGGTGGAGTGGCTGCGCGACGGCAAGCCGACCACGCTCGGCGCGGCCTCCGGTGCGATCGCCGGCCTGGTCGGCATCACCCCCGCCTGCGCGTTCCTGGAGCCGCTGGGCGCGATCGCCCTCGGCCTCATCGCCGGTGCGGTCTGCGCGCTCGCCGTCGGCCTGAAGTACAAGCTCAAGTACGACGACTCGCTCGACGTGGTGGCCGTGCACATGGTCGGCGGCATCATCGGCTCGCTGCTCATCGGCTTCCTGGCCATTGAGGTGCTGGCCGGCGAGGGCAACGACGGTCTGCTCTACGGCGGCGGCATCAAGCTGCTCGGCCTGCAGGCGATCGGTGTGGTCGCGGTGCTGGCGTACTCGTTCGTGGTCGCGTACATCATCGGCTTCGCGATCGAGAAGACCATCGGCTTCCGGCTCAGCCCGGAGGCCGAGGTCGAGGGCATCGACAACGCCGAGCACGCGGAGAGCGCGTACGAGTTCAGCTCCACCAGTGGTGGCGGTGGCGGCGGGGCTTTCGCCGCCGCGGGCATCGCTCCGTCGGCCAAGCCGAAGAGTGAGCCCACCGAAGCGGTAAGCGAAAAGGTCGCCGGCTAACGTTCTCGGAATGGAGGGGTTGGACATGAAGCTGGTGACCGCGGTCATCAAGCCGCACCAGTTGGACGCCGTCAAGGAAGCCCTGCACACGCTGGGCGTGGCCGGGTTGACCGTGAGCGAGGTCCAGGGCTACGGACGGCAGAAGGGCCACACCGAGGTCTACCGGGGTGCCGAGTACACGGTCGAGTTCCTGCCCAAGATCCGGGTCGAGGTGCTGACCGACGAGATCGACGTCGACAAGATCGTCGACGCGGTGGTCGGCGCCGCCCGGACGGGCAAGATCGGTGACGGCAAGGTCTGGGTGACCGGAGTCGAGGAGGTCGTCCGGGTCCGCACCGGTGAGCGCGGCCTGGACGCCCTGTAGGACACCGTCGATGACCTCGTTGACCGGGAGGGCGGCCGTGGAGAGTGACGGCGGGACGACACCTCCGGTCGACGGGGTCGTCGGCGTACCGGCCGGGATCGGCGCCGCCGCGCGCCGGGCCCGGGCCGACGCGTACGACGCCTGGCTGGCCCGGCTGTTGCCGGACCGGCCGGGCGTCGCGCTGCTCGCGGTCGGCGGGCTGGGCCGACGGCAGTGCGCCCCGCACGGCGACCTCGACCTGGTGCTGGTGCACGCCGGGGTGCCCGGCGTCGACGAACTGGCCGCCTCGCTCTGGTATCCGATCTGGGACGCCGGCCTGCGGCTCGACCACTCGGTACGCACCGTGGCCGAGGCGCTGTCGGTCGCCCAGGACGACGTGAAGGTGGCCCTGGGCCTGCTCGACGCCCGCCTGGTCGCCGGTGACCCGGAACTCGCCGACACGCTGATCGCCAGCGCCGTCGACCACTGGCGGCGCACCGCCGTACGCCAACTGGCTCCGTTACGGGAGAGCGCGGCGACCCGCTGGCAGGCCCACGGCGAGCTGGCGTTCCTGCTCGAAGGCGACCTCAAGGAGGCGGCCGGCGGCCTGCGGGACGTCGGTATCCTCAAGGCCATCGCGCTCGCCGGCATCACCGACGCGCTACGGCCCGCCGTCCACGCTGCGCACCTGCGTCTGCTGGACACCCGCGACGCCCTGCACCACCAGCTCGGTCGACGGGTCGACCGGCTGCTCGCCCAGGAACGCGCCGGGGTGGCCGCGCTGCTCGGACTCCGGCAGGGGCCGGCCGAGAGCGAGGCGCGCCCGACTCTGGCCGACGCCACCGACGCCGCTCCGGTCTCGGACCGACGCGCGCAGGCCGAGGAGGGCGACGGTGACGCCCTGCTCCGCCGGGTGGCCGGCGACGCGCGCACCGTCAGCCACGCTCTCGACGACGCGTTCCGCGCCGCCGACCGGCTGCGTTCCGGCCGCCGTCGGGGTGCCGACGGTCGCCCGGTACGCCGTCCGGTCGCCCGGGACGTGGTCGAGCACGACGGGGAACTGGTGCTGGCCCGCACCGCCATCGGCGCCCGCCCCGACGCCAGTCTCTCGCTGCGGGTGGCCGCCGCCGCGGCGGTCACCGGGCTGCCGATCGCCCGGGCCACCTGTGAGTGGTTGGCCGCGTACTGCCCGCCGTTGCCGACGCCCTGGCCGGTCGAGGCGCGGGCCGCGCTGACCACGCTGCTGGGTGCGGGCGCGGGCCTGCTGCCGGCCTGGGAGACCTGCGACCGGTACGGCCTGATCGACGGCTGGCTGCCGGAGTGGACCCGGCTGCGCAGCCTGCCCCAGCACAACCCGGTGCACCGGTTCACCCTGGACCGGCACCTGGTGCAGACCGCGTACGAGGCCAGCCGGCACACCCGCGACGTGGATCGACCGGACCTGCTGCTGCTCGGCGCGTTCCTGCACGACATCGGCAAGGGCCTGCCAGGCGACGGTGCCGCCGGGCGGCCCGGCAGGCACGAGCCTGCCGGCACCGTCGCAGATCACTCGACCGTGGGTGCGCCGATCGCCGAGGCGATGGCCACCCGGATCGGTCTGCCCGAGGCGGAGGCGGCGCTGATCGGCACGCTGGTCCGGCTGCACCTCGTGCTGCCCGAGGTGGCCACCCGGCGGGACCTCGCCGACCCGGTCACCATCTCCCGGGTGGCCGAGGCGGTCGGTGACGTGGCCACCCTCGACCTGCTCTACGCACTGGTCCGCGCGGACGCCGCCGCCACCGGACCGGGTGCCTGGTCGGACTGGAAGGGGCGGCTGGTCGCCGAGTTGGTGGCCCGGGTCCGCACCACGCTCGACACCGGCACCGTGCCGCAGCCACCGGCACCCGATCCGGCGCTGGTGGCGGGGCCGCTGCCGGTCGTACACCTGACCGGGGACCGGGTGGCGGTGGCCGCGGCGGACCGGCGGGGCCTGCTCGCGACGGTGGCCGGTTGCCTGGCGCTGCACCGGCTGGAGGTGCTCGCCGCCGACGCGTCGACGGTGGACGGCCGGGCCCTGGTGGAGTGCCGGGTGCAGCCGCGCTACGGGTTGGCGCCGGATCCGGTCGCGCTCACCGCGGACCTGCGCCGGGCGGTCGGCGGCGACGTGTCGGTGACGCAGCGCCTGCGCGGGCGGGCCGGACGGGGCACCGGGGCCGAGCCCCGGGTGGTCTGGCACCGGGACGCGGCCACCGACGCCGTGCTGCTGGAGTTGCGTGCCGCCGACGCGGCGGCCCTGCTCTATCGGGTGACCACCGCGCTGGACGCGGCCGGTGCGCAGGTCCGGGCGGCCCGGATCGCCACCCTCGGCGGGGACGTGGTGGACGTCTTCTATCTCGTCGGCTCGTGGCCCTCGGACGCCGAGCGTGACCGCCTTGGAAGCGCCGTGCTCGGGGCGGTGTAAGGAAGGGCCCCCTACTAACGCCTCGTGTATAGGAGGGGTCCCCTCCTCACATCCAAGGCGGCGTGGAGCGGGGGTTCCGGCGGCCGGATACGCTAACGGTGGTCGGAGCGCTCATTCGGCCCCACTCGTGCTCGCCGGAACCACTGACAAACGGGATGTTCGTGTGTTTGACACCTTGAGTGACCGCCTCTCCGGGATCTTCACCAAGCTCCGCGGCAAGGGACGCCTCACCGACGCCGACATCGACGCGACCGCGCGCGAGATCCGTCTCGCGATGCTGGAGGCCGACGTCGCCCTGCCGGTGGTCAAGGGCTTCATCGCGAACATCAAGGAGCGGGCCCGGGGGGCGGAGGTCTCCCAGGCGCTCAACCCGGCGCAGCAGATCATCAAGATCGTCAACGAGGAGCTGGTCGCGGTCCTCGGCGGAGAGGGGCGTCGGCTCCAGTTCGCCAAGCAGCCGCCGACGGTGATCATGCTCGCCGGCCTCCAGGGTTCCGGCAAGACCACCCTCGCCGGCAAGCTGGCCCGCTGGCTGCGGACCCAGGGCCACCAGCCGCTGCTGGTCGCCGCCGACCTCCAGCGCCCCAACGCCGTCGGGCAGCTCCAGGTGCTCGGTGGCCGGGCCGGTGTCGAGGTGTACGCCCCGGAGCCCGGCAACGGCGTCGGTGACCCGGTGCAGGTGGCGAAGGCCTCCATCGAGCACGCTCGGCGGTCGGCGCGGGACGTGGTCATCGTCGACACCGCCGGTCGGCTCGGTATCGACGCGGAGATGATGCAGCAGGCCGCGGACATCCGGGACGCGGTCGAGCCGGACGAGGTCATCTTCGTCATCGACGCGATGGTCGGTCAGGACGCGGTGCGGACCGCCGAGGCGTTCCGTGACGGCGTCGGCATCACCGGCGTGGTGCTGTCCAAGCTCGACGGCGACGCGCGCGGTGGTGCCGCGCTGTCGGTCCGCGAGGTGACCGGGCAGCCGATCCTCTTCGCCTCCACCGGCGAGAAGCTGGAGGACTTCGACGTCTTCCACCCCGACCGGATGGCCAGCCGGATCCTCGGCATGGGCGACGTCCTCACTCTGATCGAGCAGGCCGAGGCGGCCTTCGACACCGATCAGAAGGAGAAGATGACCGCCAAGCTGATGGGCGGTGAGCAGTTCACCCTGGAGGACTTCCTCGACCAGCTCATCGCGGTACGCCGGATGGGCCCGATCGCCAACGTGCTGGCCATGATGCCGGGCATGGGGCAGGTCAAGGACCAGCTCGCCGAGCTGGACGACAAGCACTTCGACCGGATCACCGCCATCATCCGCTCGATGACCCCGGCCGAGCGCACCAACCCGAAGATCATCAACGGCTCCCGGCGGGCCCGGATCGCCAACGGTTCCGGCGTCACGGTGATGGACGTCAACCAGTTGCTCAACCGCTTCACCGACGCGCAGAAGATGATGAAGCAGATGGGCGGCATGATGGGCCTGCCCGGCGGTGGCCGGCGCAAGGCGACCAAGAGCCCGAAGAACAAGCGCAAGGGCACCAAGGGCGGCAACCGGCCGCGCACCGGCGCCGGGATGCCCGGTGGCTTCCCGGGCGGCATGCCGCAGCTCCCGCCGGGGATGAACCCGGACGACCTGGCTGCCGGCCAGGGCCTGCCGCCGGGCTTCAAGCTGCCGAAGATCGACTTCAACAAGCTGGGTAAGCGGGACAAGCCCTAGCGCGGTCCGGCCGGGGCGAGGCGCCCGGCCACCGGTCGAAGTAGAACGGCAGCCACCGCAGACAGTGCCGCGCGAACGGCGTGGCGGCGGGGCAGACGCGCCTGCTGAACCCGGACAGCAGCACGGTGTCCAGGGGAGCGGTCCCGTGGAACAGGCCCACCGTGGTGCTGAACACGCCGCGCCGGATCGCCGCCTCGACGCCGCTGGTCAGCACACCGGCGTCCAGGGCGTCCTCGTCGGCCGACCGGCGCAGGAGTTCACCCGCCACGGCGGGCAGGACGTTGTGGCACAGCACGGTGACCAGCTTCGGGTTGGGCGACAGGTCGATCACCGGGGACCGGTAGCCGGTCCGGTTGACGTACGCCTCGGTGAAGGGCAGCAGGACACGCGTCGTCCCCCAGTCGGCGACCAGCCGGGCCGCTGTCGCCGACGATTCGGCGACGAGACGCAGGTGCGTGGCGAGCAGCGCGTACTGGAGGCGGGGCCGGCGGGCCAGCCGCTGTGCCAGGCGCAGTTCCTCGTCGGAGAAGCAGAGCCGACCGAGCATGCAGAGACGGGCCAGATCCCGGACCTCGGCCTCGGTGAGGCGGGCGTCGGTGTCGCGGGCGTCGGCGTCGGGGTGGTGGGTGTCGGTCGGCTCGGCAGGCGGCGGCGTGTCGGCGACGGGCTGCGGCGGACGCCGTCCGAGGCGGCCGGAGGCGAGCGCCTCGTGGAACGCCGCCAGGACGGCGCCGACCTCCGGGCGTACGTCCTCGGGGGGTCCGTCCTCGGGCCCCCGGCACTGCGTGACGAGATCCCGCCAGTGCGTCGAGAGCAGGTGCAGCACCTGCCGGCACGACTCGGCCGGCGACGTGCCCGATGCGGTCAGACGGTCGATACTCCGGAGCAGGTGACCGGCGGGGGAGTCGACCGCGATCGTGTCGCGGGCCCGCGCCGTCGCGGCGGAGGTGCTGCGCTCGGTGGAGACGGTGAAGTAGTCGTCCAACGCGTCGTGGTCCGCCGCCCCGAAGTGCACCGCCATCGGCTTGGCCCGGGTGACCCGCTGCCAGTAGTGCTCCCGCAGCGCCGCCGGGTCGTCCAGGAGCGGGCCGAGATGATCCGGAGCCGGGTCACCGCGCACCAGAGCACTGCGGACGAGCGACCGTACGAAGTGGTCGTTCTCGGCGACGACACGACCCGGGGCGCTGCGCAGCCACACCTCGGAGGCCAGTTTGGCGGTCTGCATCTCCTCGTTGACGTGCCGCAGGTAGCCGTCGAGTCGCCGCCGGTCAGGCCGCATCGGCGTCCCGACCGCCCGGTCCGGCCGCGTCGGCGCGCCGAGGTGTCGGTCTGGTCGCATCGGCGTCCCGACCGGCCGGTCCGGCGTCGGCGCGCTGATCCAGGAACTCCGGTGCCACCAGCGCGGCGTACCGCGCGAACAGCCGTGCCGTGACCTGACGCGTGTCGTCGTCGAGCACGAGCAGGTCAGCGGCGAGCGCGGCGCTGAGCGCACCGAATCCGCTGGCGGTGACCAGCGAGTCCAGGTCGTCGACCCGCCGCGCGGTGCGTTCGAGGTCCAGCACGAAGCGGTGCAGCGAGTCGGTCACCCGGCGGCCGTCGGTCGGCCCCCAGGCCGGATGGACGCGCCCGGACGGCGCGGCACGCGGTATCGCCGTTTCGAGGACGCCGAGACAGCGGCACAACTCCGCCACCGCCTCGTCGTGCGATCCCGGGTCGGGTACGGGTGCACCCTGTTGTATCCAGTCGGCCCGCGACCGGGTCAGACAGTCGAGGATCTGCTCCGGTGCCATCTCCCGGATGACTATTCGGGTGCGCTTGCGGACCTCCTCGCTCATGTCCGCGTACAACGGCATGTTCAGGGGGCCCTGGAGGTCGTACCGCATCCGCCGGACCAGGCGCTCGGCGGCGGGTTCGGCGGCGTCGCCGGCCAGGTCGGCCTCGCGGAGCCGGTTCAGCGTGACTCCCGCGCTCTGGCGGTCGTACCAGGTACGCAGTGCCGCACCCGACAGGAGATGACGGTCGGTGTCGACCACCAGGCCGGGGCGGGCGAGCGACTGCCGCAGCGCGTCGACGATGCGGGCGACCTCGCCCCGGAGCAGGTCCAGGAAGCTCGGCCCGGCGGCTCCCGCCAGCAGGAACCGGTCGAGGTCCGAGCCGGCCAGGTCCGGTACGCCGAGCTGGTCGGTGCCGTCGTCGACCCGGTGGAAGGACGCCATGATCGCGCTGCGCGGCGCGCCGGTCGAGGTCCGGTAGCGGTGATGGACCACCCGACTCGCGGCGAAGATCGTGTGACAGGGGGCGGTCAGGTCTTCGAGGTGGACGACGCGTGGCTGCCGGTCGTCGAAGAAGCGGGCCTGGGCGGCCAGCGCCTCGTCGACCCGGGCCCGGGTCGG
Source organism: Micromonospora sp. NPDC003241 (assembly GCF_053589795.1). Taxonomy (NCBI): domain Bacteria; kingdom Bacillati; phylum Actinomycetota; class Actinomycetes; order Micromonosporales; family Micromonosporaceae; genus Micromonospora; species Micromonospora sp. NPDC003241. The sequence goes on from NZ_JBSFSO010000011.1 coordinate 127,666, forward strand.
GAAGATGCAACTGTCCTCGTCACTGGAGGCGTCGCCGTCCGCGTCGACGAAGCACTGCCGGAAGAGCCGGTTCGTCCGGGGCAGGTAGGTGAGTCCCTGCCCGGCGGGGCCACGATCCGTGCCCAACGTCCAGGTCACGATCACCTTGAACTCGTCCATGAACGGGTTGTTGTCGATGTGCAGGGTGTTGTCCCGGGCGACCACGTCGACTGGCTGGGTGTCCTTGGCCCGCAGGTCCACGATCTTCACCGGCCCACCGAGGGCGTGGGCGACGAGCGCGACCAGCAGCGGGTGGGCGAACGTCTCCCGGAAGTGCGGATCGTCGAGCAGCAGCGGCGAGTGACTCGCGTTCAGGTAGTTGTGCAGGGTGCCCCGGCTGCCCTTGGCGCTCATCTCCGCGTCGTACGCGGTGCGGGCCGCCTCGAAGCGGGACGTGGACAGCAGACCGGCGAAGCTGAGCGCGCCCTCACCACGCAGGTCGCGACTCAGGGCGACGAACGCCGCGGTGAGCCGTACGCCGTCCTCCTCGCTCCGACACGCCTGCCCGACGAGTGCCTCGACGTCGCGACGGAACTCCTCGGCGGCCTCCGGCCGGCGCAACTGGCGGTACGCCTGCGGGCTCGCCAGCTCGTCGGCCGGCACGAGCGGCGAGTACCTGGCGCTCACGGCGCGGTCGTCCCGACCGTGAGCGTCGACCGGGTCAGGTCGGGATGGCGTTCCAGACGTGCCAGGGCGCGGCGGACCTCGTCGCCGGCGCCCTCGTCGCCCAGCTCGGTGTAGGCGTTCGCCAACTGTCCGAGGATCGTCCGCACCGACCGCACGTTGCCGAGCGAGTCCTCCACCCGCCACGCCCGCTCCCACCAGGTGCACGCCTGCTCCAGGTCACCGGTGCGCAGACTGACGTCGCCGAGCAGACGCAGCGCCAGGGCCCGGCCGTAGGCGTTCTGCGCGTCCTCGCAGATCGACAGGCTGCGTACCCCGAGGGCGTGTGCCCACCAGTGGTGACCCGTCTCGGTGAGCGCGCGGGCGGCGTCGTACAGACCGCGCGCCTCGCGTACCGGCTTGCCCGTCCGGCGCGACTCCCGGGCCGCACGCAGGCCCCACCGCAACGCCTCGACGTACTCGCCGGAGCGCAGCGCGAGTTCGGCCATGGCGTGCTGGGCGGAGGCCACCCCGCTGTCGTCGTGCTGCGCGGCGTCCAGCGCCATCGAGGCACGTAACTCCGCCTTCGCGGCGTCCAGCCGCCCGACGTCGGCGAGGGCCCGGCCGAGAGCCCGGCGGGACAACGCCTCCATCGCCGGGTCCCCGGCGACCGCCGCGGCGACCGCCGCCTCCTGGACGGCCAGTGTCCTGGTCACGTCCTGCCGCCAGTACAGGAACGTGTTCACCGAGCGGGCGAAGCGGGTGACGAACGTGAAGTCCCCGGCGGCCGTCGCCTCCTCGACAAGGAAGGTCAGCGACGGCGTCAGCGACTCGAACCAGGCCAGGGCCTCGGCCACGTCGAAGGGGGCGGCGTCGGCCAGGTCGGCTGTCTCCCGGTCCAGCGGCGACGGGTGCCGGTTGGGGTCGATGGCCCGGTCGGCGGCGTGGCTGAGCGCCAGGTGGACGACGCGGACGCGGCGCGCGTACGCCTGCTGCTCCTCGTCGTTCATCACCAGGGCGCGTGTCTCGGTCAGGTACGCCTTGATGATGTCGTGCATGCGGTATCGCCCCACCCCGATCTCGTCGACCAGGGAGGCCAGGCAGAGGGACTGGAGCAGACGGTCGCAGTCGCGCCGGGGCAGGTCGAGGATCAACGAGAGGACCGACAGCGAGCAGTCGGTGCTCGGCAGCATCGACGCGACGTAGAGGACGCGCTTGGCCGGCGCGTCCAGGTCCTCGACCGACCAGGAGATCACCCGTCCCACCTCGATGCCCAGCCCGGCCCCGTCGAGGAAGCGCAGCGGATTGCGGTCCGACTCGATGCCCAGCATCGCGTCGCGTACCGTCCAGCTGCTGTGGATGGCGAGCTTGGCCGAGACGATGGCGAGCGCCAACGGGTGTCCCTCCAGGAGTTCGACGATGCGGCGGGCGCTGCGGTCGCCCCGCTCGACCCGGACGAACCCGACCCGTTCGGCGAGGAGCTCGACCCCCTCGTCCGTGGTCAGCAGCGGAAGCTTGAGCACCTTGGCCTCGTGCCGGACGCTCATCTCGGGGATGGCGCGGCGGCTGGTGACCACCAGCCCCGACCCGTACCCGGGCACCAGGTCGCGCACCTGGTCGTAGGAGCCCACGTTGTCGACGATGACGAGGCACCGTCGGCCGGCGGTGGCGGACCGGAACACGCTGCCCCACTCGTCCTCGTTGTCCGGCAGGTCGCCTCGGGTGATCCCGAGCGTGGCCAGGAACGTGCGGACCGCGTCCCGGGCCTCGACCCGTGGCGTGCCGGAGTACGCCCGCATGTCGACGAAGAACTGACCGTCGGGATAGTTGTCGATGCGCGAGCTCGCCCAGGCCAGGGCGAGGGTGGTCTTTCCCGAGCCGGCCAGTCCCCAGAGCATGCAGGACCGGGACCCGGGTTCGCCCATGGCCTCGTCCATCGCCTGAAGGAGATGATGCCGGCCGACGATTCTTCCGATTCCACCGGGAAGCATGCGTGGAATTTCCGCCGACCACATCGTCGACCGCGATTGTTGGACGTAGATCGCCCCGGACGTCCCCACCTGGAGTACCTGGTTGGCGGTGAGTTCCTTGGCGACGTTGCGCGGCGTGTTCTCGTCAGCGGGGACCATACCTGCGCCCTTTCCGGCAACGGATTCCTGGCGTCGATCGGAGGCTTCCGGCTCGGGTCCGCTGGTCACATGGTGACGTCGCCGACCTGCTGGGCCTGGATCAGCTTGCCCACCGTGCTGGAGGTGACCGAGTTGACCGCGCCGGTCGACACCGACACCTGCCGGAGCGCCTCCAGGAGCCGGGGATCCTCGGCCGCGTACGCCGAGAGCACCTCGACCAGTCGCGCGGTGTCCTCGTCGGACGGAACCCGGTGCGCGGTCCGCTCCAGGGCCCCGACGACCTCGTCCGGCTCGTTGCGGCGAAGGAATCGTTGTCGAATGGCGTCGACGACGGCTGCTCCGGAACCTTCGGCGATCTTGAGTAGTGCGGCGGAAACGATTGCCTCGATCATTTCGCGGCTCCTACGGTCGAGGAACGGCACACCCGTTTGACGCGAGGCAAAGATTACCGACCGACGTGACCACAAGAAAGCCTCGTTCGTGTCGATCCTCGATCGGAGAAACAATTTCGCGGGCTCTCCACCTGCCCTGACAGCCGCGAGCGCGGCGTGATCGGGTAGGACTGTCCCATGGCTCTGCACGTGCGTGGTGTGCTCCTGCCCGACGACGAGGTACGCGACCTGTGGCTGGTCGGCGACCGGGTCACCTTCGATCCGGTGCCCGGCGCCGAGACGGTGGTCGACGGCGGTTTCGTGCTGCCCGGGCTGGTCGACGCGCACTGCCACATCGGCATCGCCCGGGGCGGTACGCCGATCGCCTCGCTCGACCACGCCCGCGCGTTGGCCCGTACCGACCGGGACGCCGGTGTCCTCGCGATCCGCGACGCCGGTTCGCCCTTCCCGTACCCGGAGCTGGAGGACGAGCCCGACCTGCCGCGACTGGCCCGCGCGGGTCGACACGTCGCACCGCCCAAGCGGTATCTGCGGGACATCGGGATGGAGGTCGACGCGGCCGAGGTCACCGCCGCCGTGACGGCGCAGGCCGCCGCCGGCAACGGCTGGGTCAAGCTGGTCGGCGACTGGATCGACCGGGGCGTCGGCGACCTGGCGCCGGCCTGGGACGCGGCGACGATGACCGCCGCGGTGGCCGCCGCGCACGCCGCCGGGGTGCGCGCCGCCGTGCACACCTTCAGCGAGTCCGCCGTGGAGATCATGGTGCGGGCCGGGGTGGACTCGGTGGAGCACGGCACCGGGCTGAGCCTCGACCTGATCGACCTGATGGCCCGGCAGGGCACCGCGCTGATCCCCACCATGATCAACATTCGGACCTTCGGCGGCATCGCCGACCAGGCCCGACCCAAGTTCCCCGGGTACGCCGACCACATGATCGCCCTACGTGACCGCTTCCCGCAGGTGGTGCGCGCCGCGTACGAGGCCGGGGTGCCGATCTACGTGGGCACCGACGCGGGCGGCGGCATCGACCACGGCCTCGCCGTCGAGGAGATGCTGCTGCTGCACGAGCAGGCCGGCATGTCCCGCACGGACGTGCTCGCCGCCGCCTCCTGGGGCGCCCGCGCCTGGCTGGGCTTCCCCGGCCTGGTCGAGGGCGGCCTGGCCGACCTCTCCGTCTATCCGGAGGACCCCCGCCGAGACCTGAACGCCCTCCGCGCCCCCGCCCGCCTCATCCTCCGCGGCCACATCCTCCGCTGACCCCCACCCCCACCCCCACCCCACCCCACCCCCACCCCACCCGGTCGGGGTCGCGGTCGATCAAGAAGTTCGGGTCGGGTTCCGCGCCTGACGGCGACCTGAACCTCTTGATCAACTCGGGATGGTGGGGTGGGAGCGGGGGAGGGGGCGGGAGGGGCGCATAGGATGTGCGGTCATGGCGCGTGTGCTGACTCCCCGGGCGGAGGACTTTCCCCGCTGGTACCAGGACCTCATCGCTAAGGCGAAGCTGGCCGACAACGGGCCGGTGCGGGGGACCATGGTGATCCGACCGGCCGGCTATGCCATCTGGGAGCGGATGCAGGCCGAGATGGACGACCGGATCAAGGCGGCCGGGGCGGAGAACGCGTACTTCCCGCTGTTCATCCCGGAGAGCTACCTCAAGCGTGAGGCCGAGCACGTCGAGGGCTTCTCGCCGGAGTTGGCGGTGGTCACCCACGGTGGCGGCAAGCAGTTGGCCGAGCCGGTCGTGGTGCGCCCCACCAGCGAGACGGTGATCGGCGAGTTCATGGCCAAGTGGATCGACTCGTACCGGGACCTGCCGCTGCTGCTCAACCAGTGGGCCAACGTGGTCCGGTGGGAGTTGCGGCCCCGGGTATTCCTGCGCACCAGCGAGTTCCTCTGGCAGGAGGGACACACCGCGCACGCCACCCGCGCCGACGCCCGCGCGTACGCCCGCCAGATCCTGCACGAGGCGTACGAGGACCTGATGGTGAACGTCCTCGGCATCCCGGTGGTGGTCGGGCTCAAGACGGCCCGCGAGCGCTTCGCCGGGGCCACCGCCACGTACACCTGCGAAGGCATGATGGGCGACGGCAAGGCGCTCCAGCTCGGCACCAGCCACGAGCTCGGGCAGAACTTCGCCAAGGCGTTCGACATCAGCTACTCCTCCGCCGAGGGCGGCCGGGAACACGCCTGGACCACCTCCTGGGGCACCTCCACCCGGATGCTCGGCGGCCTGATCATGTGCCACGGCGACGACAACGGACTGCGGGTGCCGCCGAAGCTGGCGCCGGTGCAGGCGTACGTCATGGTGGTCAAGGACGGCGACGGCGTCGGCGCGGCGGCGACCAAGCTCCGCGACGCGCTGCGCGACGCCGGTGTCCGGGTCACGCTCGACGACCGCACCGACACCCCGTTCGGCCGCCGGGCCGTCGACGCCGAACTGCGCGGCTACCCGGTACGCGTCGAGGTCGGCCCGCGCGACCTGGCCGCCGGGAACGCGGTCGTGGTGCGGCGTACCGACGGTTCGAAGGCGCCCACGCCCGTCGCCGACGTGGTCGGTGCGGTACTCGCCGCCCTGGAGGCCGACCAGCAGTCCCTGCACGACCAGGCGCTGGCCTTCCGCCAGTCGCGCACGGTCGAGGTGGCGACCCTGGACGAGGCGCTGGAGGCGGCGGGCACCGGCTGGGCCCGGGTGCCGTGGTCGGCGGTCGGCGTCGAGGGCGAGGCGAAGGCCAACGCGCAGGGCGTGACCGTCCGCTGCCTGGTCCGCGCCGACGGCTCGGTGCCGGACACCGAGGACGAGCCCGACCTGGTCGCCATCCTGGCCCGCGCGTACTGAGGCACCGGTCACGACGGTGAGATTCCAGCCGGGCCGCCTGATCGTGCACCGCAACGTCCGGCGGGGCCGGATCGGGTGGGTGCGCCCGATGCGCGTGGTCAGTGACGACGAGCGCGGGCTGCTCCTCTGGCTGGCCCGGGACACGGCGGTGGCCGGCGAGGTCACCGAGGCCGGCGTGGGCATGCGGGGCGTCCCGTTCGCCGAGTGGATCGTGTCGACGTACCGGCTGTCGACCGGCCGGTGGATGGGACCACCGCTGCTGAAGTTCCTGCCGACGGGCGCCGCCCACTCGGTCTGGTGGTTCCAGGACGCGCAGGGGTGCTTCGCCCACTGGTACGTGAACCTGGAGGAGCCCGGGGTCCGCTGGGACGACGGCGACCTGGCCGGCGTCGACATCGTGGACCAGGACCTCGACGTGGTGGTGCGCCCCGACCTGAGCTGGGAGTGGAAGGACGAGGACGAGTTCACCGAGCGGCTCGCCTTCCCGGAGCACTACTGGGTGTCGGACGAGGCGGCGGTACGGGCCGAGGGCAAGCGGGCCATCCGGACCGCCGAGGCGGGCGGATTCCCGTTCGACGGCACCTGGTGCGACTTCGCCCCGCAGGCGGAGTGGACCGTCCCGCCGGAGTTGCCGTCCGGCTGGGACCGCCCGCCGGCCCGCTGACCGCTTCCGGGTGTGATCTGGATCACGTTCGAGTGGTCGTCGGTGTCGGTGGCAGGTCCGGTGTGAGGGATCCGGGACCGATCTGGCAGAATGGCTGGCTGGTATCCGGCGCGTGTCCGGCGCCCTCTAACCCGGGCGCGTCGCCAGTCCACCCGAGCGGTCTCCGGCCCAACCCCACTGTGCCGGTCGGCGTTCACCCATGCACACCGCCCATACCGGGCCGGTGATATCGCAACAGGAGCGAAACAACCGTGGCCGTAAAGATCCGGCTCCTGCGGATGGGCAAGATCCGCAACCCGCAGTACCGCATCGTCGTCGCCGACTCGCGCACCAAGCGCGACGGCCGGGCGATCGAGTTCGTCGGGATCTACCAGCCGAAGGAAGACCCTTCGGTGATCGAGGTCAAGTCGGAGCGGGTCCAGTACTGGCTGTCCGTCGGCGCCCAGCCGAGCGAGGCGGTGCAGCGGCTGCTGGAGCTGACCGGTGACTGGCAGAAGTACAAGGGCCTGCCGGCCCCGCCGCCGCTGAAGGTCGCCCCCGAGCGGGCCGACCGCAAGGCGGCGTACGAGGCCGAGGCGAAGGCCGCCGCCGGCCTGGCCGAGGCGCCGGCCAAGCCGGCGAAGAAGGCTGCCAAGGCCGCCGAGGCGAAGGCCGCCGAGGCCGAGGCCCCGAAGGCCGAGGAGCCCGCCGCCGCCGAGTCCGGCGAGCAGGCCTGACATGGCGCTGCGGCCGGCGTTGGAGCACCTGGTCAAGGGCATCGTCGACCACCCCGAGGACGTGCGCGTCCGGATGGTCGACTCCCGTCGGGGCAAGCGGCTCGAAGTCCGCGTGCACCCCGAGGACCTGGGCACCGTGATCGGGCGGTCCGGCCGGACCGCCAAGGCGCTGCGCCAGGTGATCGGCTCCATCGGTGGGCGCGGCGTGCGCGTCGACATCGTCGACTCGTACTGATGCTGCTCATCGTCGGCAGGATCGGCAAGCCGCACGGCATCCGTGGTGAGGTCACCGTGGAGGTGCGGACGGACGAGCCCGAGACGCGGTTCGCCCCCGGCATGGTGTTGACCACCATGGCGGGGGCGAAGGCCGCGAACGGACGAGGCGCTGCGCCTGCCGCTCCCGGAGTGCCCTTCGAGGTGCCCGACGAGTTGACCGTGGAGTCGGCCCGTTGGCACCAGGGGCGGATGCTGGTCGCCTTCGAAGGGGTGCTGGACCGCGACGTCGCGGAGGTGTTGCGCGGCACCCTGATCGCGGTGGACAGCGCCGGCGTCGCCCCGCCGGAGGACCCGGAGGAGTTCCTCGACCATCAGCTGGTGGGTCTGGCCGTGGTCACCCCCGACGGCGAGCGCCTCGGCGAGGTGGCCCGGATCGACCACGCTCCCGCCTCCGACCTGCTGGTGCTGCGCCGCCCCGAGGGCGGCACCGCGCTGATCCCGTTCGTCAAGGAGATCGTCCCCGAGGTCGATCTCGCCGGTGGTCGTGTCGTGGTCGACCCGCCCGGCGGCCTGCTCGACCTGTAGACCCGGGAGCACCCCTGATGCGCGTCGACATCGTGTCGATCTTCCCGGAGTACTTCGCCCCGCTGGACCTGTCGCTGGTCGGCCGGGCCCGGACCAACGGCACGCTGCGGCTGGCCGTACACGACCTGCGGACGTGGACGCACGACGTGCACCGCACCGTCGACGACACCCCGTACGGCGGCGGGCCCGGCATGGTGATGCGGCCCGAGCCCTGGGGCGCGGCGCTGGACGCGCTGGCCCCGCCGGAGGCGCCCCCGCCCCGCCTGCTGGTGCCCTCCCCGGCCGGCGTGCCGTTCACCCAGGCGCTGGCGCACGAGCTGGCCGCCGAGCCGCGCCTGCTGTTCGCCTGCGGCCGGTACGAGGGCATCGACCAGCGGGTACTCGACCACGCCGCGACCCGGATGCCGGTCACCGAGGTCAGCCTCGGCGACTACGTGCTCTTCGGTGGCGAGGTCGCGGTGCTGGTGATCCTGGAGGCGGTGACCCGCCTGCTGCCCGGCGTGCTCGGCAACACCGGCTCGCTGGACGACGAGTCGCACGCGCACGGGCTGCTCGAAGCGCCGATGTACACCAAACCGGCGACCTGGCGGGAGCTGGAGGTGCCGGCGGTCCTGCGCTCCGGCGACCACGGCCGGATCGCCCGCTGGCGTCGGGACGAGGCGCTGGCGCGGACCGGTCGACGTCGTCCGGACATGCTCGCCGCGATCGACCCGAGCAGCCTCGACAAGCGGGACGTCGCGGCGTTGGACCGGGCCGGATTTCAGGTGCCCGGGGCGGATGTGGCAAAGTAGGGGGGTTGCCGCAGACGCCTACGCCGTGGGCGGCTGCGAGGATCCCCGACCGGGGTCGGTTCCGGCCGGCCACCACCCGGAGATCAGTATCACCCATCCGCGCGCCGAGTGACGGTGCGCCGTGAGCCTCACGAGGACACCACGATGAACATCCTGGACGCCCTTGACGCCCAGTCGAAGCGCACCGACCTCCCCGACTTCCGTGCCGGTGACACCGTCAAGGTGCACGCCCGCGTCGTCGAGGGCAACCGGTCCCGGGTCCAGATCTTCCAGGGCGTCGTCATCCGCCGCCAGGGCGACGGGCTGCGCGAGACGTTCACCGTCCGCAAGCTCAGCTTCGGTGTGGGTGTCGAGCGGACCTACCCGATCAACAGCCCGGCCATCGACCGGATCGAGGTCGTGGTCCGTGGTGACGTCCGCCGGGCCAAGCTCTACTACCTGCGTGAGCTGCGGGGCAAGAAGGCCAAGATCAAGGAGCTGCGCGAGAAGCAGCCGAGCTGACATCGCGCTCCGCCACGCCGCCCGAGCTGCGCGTATGCCGTACCGGTCAGACCGCACTACCCTGGTCGGTACGGGCGCAGCGGGGCGGTGATCCGCCGGACAGGCGGATGGACCCCACTGCCGCCCGGGAGGTCTCGACGAGACTTCCGGGCGGTAGTCGTTTCTGCGGACCGGGGAGTGGGCGTGGTGCAGGCGCTTGACGACAGCGGCGCGGTCGATCCGTGGCGGCGACGCACCCGTCGCAGCAAACCGCAGATGCCGCTCTGGCAGGAGCTGCCGCTGCTGCTCGTCGTCGCGTTCTGCCTCGCGGTGCTGATCCGCACCTTCCTGCTCCAGGCGTTCTTCATCCCCTCCGGGTCGATGGAGGACACGCTGCTGGTCAATGACCGGGTGCTGGTCAACAAGGTTGTCTACACCATGCGCGACCCGGAACGCGGCGAGGTGGTCGTCTTCCGCGGCACCGAGGAGTGGGTGCCACAGGTCGACACGCAGCCGCCCACCGGCTTCGCCGACAAGCTCGGTCGCACCATCGGTGACCTGGTCGGCGTCGGCCGGCCCGGTGAGAAGGACTTCATCAAGCGCGTCATCGGGCTGCCCGGCGACCGGGTGAGCTGCTGCGACGACCAGGGTCGGGTGCTGGTCAACGGCACCCCGCTGGACGAGTCGGCCTACGTGCTGCGGGACTCTCCGCTGGACCTGCCGCCGAATCCGGAGGAGTGCCGGTCCCGCCGGTTCGAGGAGATCGTCGTACCACCCGGGCAGATCTTCGTGCTGGGTGACCATCGCCTGGTCTCGCAGGACGCCCGCTGCCAGGGCCCGGTGCCGATCGACAACGTGGTGGGCCGGGCGTTCGCGGTGGTCTGGCCGTCGGACCGCTGGCACTCGCTGCCGATCCCGGAGACGTTCGCCAGCGTCGCCCCAGCCGACGGTGCCGACGGTGCCGCGCCGCCGGTCCGACCCACGCCGGTGGGGGACGTCGTCCTGATCCTCCCGATCGCGGCCACGCTGACCGTTCTCGCGCGTTCCGGACGGTGGTCCTCGACCCGGCAACGTAGGCTCCTTCCGTGATTGACGAGCAGACCGACAAGTCGCGCCACTCGTTCTGGAAGGAACTGCCCATCCTTCTGGGGGTGGCGATCGTGGTCGCGGTACTGGTGCGAGCCTTCGTACTGCAGACCTTCTTCATCCCCTCGCCGTCGATGGAGAACACTCTCAAGATCGACGATCGGGTGCTGGTCAACAAGCTGGTGTACAACTTCCGGTCACCGCACCGGGGCGAGGTCATCGTCTTCAAGGCGCCGGTCGAGTGGAGCGGCAACCCGGCGGGGGAGGACTTCATCAAGCGCGTGATCGGCGTCGGCGGCGACCGGATCGTCTGCTGCGACGACCAGGACCGGCTGACGATCAACGGCACGCCGCTGGACGAGCCGTACATCTTCTCCTTCGACGGACGGCGCGACAAGCCGGCGGACCAGGAGTTCGACGTGCAGGTGCCGCCGGGCCGGCTCTGGGTGATGGGCGACCACCGGTCCGCCTCGGGCGACTCGCTGGAGCACTACCAGCAGTCCGGGCAGAACATCGACACGGCCACCATCCCCGAGCAGGACGTGGTGGGTCGAGCCTTCACGATCTTCTGGCCGGTCGACCGGGCCACCCTGCTGACCGTGCCCGAGCAGTTCGAGTCGATCCCGCAACCCTGACCTCGGGCGCCCGGCAACGGGTGGCGTGGGAGTTGTCGGCGGGGTCTGGCAGGCTATTGCCGTGACGGTCTATACCCCGAGGCGCGCTGCCCGCGTGCTCCTGGTCGACGCGGTGGGCAGGTTGCTGCTCTTCCGTGGCGTCGACCCGGCCCGACCGGAGCACGGCCGCTGGTGGTTCACCGCCGGCGGTGGCCTCGACCCCGGGGAGACGTACGCCGAGGGCGCCGCCCGTGAGCTGGCCGAGGAGACCGGATTGCGGCTGTCCGTGGCCGAGATCGGCGAGCCGGTGCACGCCGACCTGATCGAGTTCCCCTTCGACGGGGTGTGGTACCGGCAGGAGCAGCAGTTCTTCCTCGTGCGGGTGGCGGCGCACGAGGTCGACACCGCGGGCTTCAACGAGATCGAGCGGGGCAGCGTGGACGGCCACCGGTGGTGGTCGGCGGCGGAGCTGGCCGGCACCGACGAGCGGTACTACCCGCAGGACCTGCCGCAGTTGCTGGCCCGGGTGCTCGCCCCCGGTTCGCCCCGGACCTCGGGTGCGGCATGCTGACCCCGCCCCGCACCGTGGTACGCCGCGACGCCGGTCTCTACGCGCTGGAACGCGCCCTGCAACGACGGGGCTTCCGACACGTCGCCGGTGCCGACGAGGCCGGTCGGGGCGCCTGCGCCGGGCCGCTGGTGGCCGCCGCCGCGATCCTGCCGGAGGGGCGACGCGGCGAGGTCGACGGGCTGGCCGACTCCAAGCTGCTCACCCCGGCCAGCCGGGAGCGGGTGTACGACGAGGTCGTCGCGCGTGCCCTGGCGTACGCGGTGGTGGTCGTCCCGGCCGAGGAGGTCGACGCCCGGGGGCTGCACGTGTGCAACCTGGCCGCCATGCGTCGGGCGCTCGCCTCGCTGACGGTGCGCCCGGAGTACGTGCTGACCGACGGGTTCGGCGTGGACGGTCTGGGCGTGCCCGGTCTGGCGGTCTGGAAGGGCGACCGGGTGGCCGCCTGTGTGGCGGCGGCGAGCGTGCTCGCCAAGGTCACCCGGGATCGGATCATGGTGGAGCTGGACGGGGTGCATCCCGGCTACGGATTCGCCGAGCACAAGGGGTACGTCACCGCGGAGCACAGCGCGGCGTTGCGCGACCGTGGGCCGTGCCCGCAACACCGGTTCTCGTACGTCAACGTGGCCGCCGTCTCGGGGCGGGACGGGCGGCCGCCACGCTCCCGGCGGCCGCTGGGTGCAAGCCCGGACGAGCCGATGGAGCGCTCAGCCGCCGTAGGGGGTACCGTCGGCGTGGCGTTGGGCGAGCAGCCTCGGCCTCCGGCGTCGGTGGGGGAAGATGTGGTCATGGAAGGCGGAGTGCGATGAGCGCGGAAGATCTCGAGAAGTACGAGACCGAGATGGAGCTCCAGCTCTACCGGGAGTACCGCGACATCGTCCGTCAGTTCTCCTACGTGGTGGAGACCGAGCGCCGGTTCTACCTGGCGAACCAGGTCGACCTGCACGTGCGTAACTCCGACGGCGAGGTCTACTTCGAGGTCGAGATGCACGACGCGTGGGTGTGGGACATGTATCGTCCCGCCCGGTTCGTGAAGAACGTTCGAGTGATGACGTTCAAGGACGTCAACGTCGAGGAGTTGGAGAAGCCGGACATCTCCCTCCCCGCCGACTCCGGCTTCGGCGGCTGACCCGCACGTCCCCGCCCGTACGTCCGGCCCGGACGGGCATCGCCGGTGACCCCCACCGCCGCGATCCGTCCACCGTGTCCGGTCAGCGGTCGACGTCGTCGGTCGGCCGCCCGGTGAACTCGAACATCGTCACCCCGCTCGGCAGCGGGCGGGGCGTACCGAGGAACCGGTGCACACCCACCCCCACCCCGTCCGCCGGCCCGTGCCACCGCCGCACGTGCCACCTCGACGTTGCGCGGATCGAGCTCCACCAGCCGGGCGGTCACGTCGCCGCCACGCGGGTGCGTCGCCAGCACCGGAATCAGGTCACGTCCCTGACCGGCGCAGAGACTGACCGCCCGCAGAGGCCCGGGCCGTGCCGCGTCCAGCGCCGCGCCGACGTGGGTACGCACCTCCGCCAGCCGCCGGGACAGCGGCGAGGCGGGGTCGGTGTACTGGTCGTGCCAGGCGTACCAATCGCGCGTCATCCCGTCGAGCCTAGGCCCGCCGGGCCATAGCAGATCAGCTCCTCCGGCGTGGGTTGTCCACAGGACGTCCCGCTGTCCACAGGCGAGGCGCGCGGGGCGGCGGGCCCGCGTCCGTCCGGTCAGGATCGCCGACATGCCCATCCGGTCACTGATCAGACTCGTCCCTTACGCTTCGGCGTCTCCTGTCCCGGTGCGGTCTGCCCTGGTGTGGTCTGCCGTGGTGTGGTCCGCCGTGGTGCGGTCTGCCGTGGTGCGGTCCGCCTTGGTGCCGCGTGCCTCGGCGTGGTTCGCCTCGCTGTGGTCCGGCTCGGCGGCTGGTTCGGGCGGGCGGGTGTCGGCGCGGGGTGGCGAGGTTGTGCCATCTCTTGCCGCGCGGGTGCGGCCGACGGTCACTCTGCGTCCCACTGCGTGCCGGTGTCCCGTCGTACGACCGGCAGGTGCGGCACGCCCGCGCTCGGCGGCCCGGCGCGGTGGCAGGCGGGGTGTCCTGCTCGCCGGTGTCGTCGCGCTGCTGCCGGTCCTGGCATCGCCAGCGGTCGCGGTCATGCCGCGTGCGGCTCCGGTGCGGACCGGGCCCGCGGCCGTCCCGCCTGTTGGCGCGCCAGTTCCGGACCTGCCGTCTGCGGCTGCCACATCGCCCGCGCCAGCCGTTTCGCCTCCGGTCGTGCCGTTCCGGGCTGCTCCGGAACGGCCGGTGGAGACCGGGCGGTTCAGGTGGCCGGTCGACGGTCGACCGCACCCGGTGCGTCGGTTCGATCCGCCGCCCCGCCCGTGGTTGCCCGGTCATCGCGGGGTCGACCTGCTCGCTCCGGCCGGTGCGACGATCCGGGCCGCCGGCACCGGCACGGTCCTGTTCGCCGGCATGGTCGCCGGCCGCCCAGTGCTCTCCGTGGCGCACCCGGACGGCCTGCGCACCACCTACGAGCCGGTCCGGGCGGACGTCACGGTCGGCACGTCGGTGTCGGCGGGAACCGCGCTGGGCACCCTGCTGCCCGGCCACGCCGGTTGCCCCGAGGCGGCGTGCCTGCACTGGGGGCTACGCCGGGGCGACGACTACCTCGACCCGCTGGCGCTGCTCGGTCTCGGTCGATCCCGCCTGCTGCCGCTCGACCCGGACCCGGCCGCCGTCATGTTCCGTGGCGGGGGCGGATGATCCCAGGCGCGACCACCCGGACGGCGGAACGACGGTCAGCGTTGGGCGAGCAGGGTGGGCAGCCGGACGGCGAGCCGCTCGTACTCGTCCGGCGAGTTGTACACCTGCCCGCACAGCCGCAGCAGCCCCCGTCCGCCGAAGGTCATGACGGCCACCTGGGTGGCGAGCCGCTCGGCGATCCGGGCCTGCAACGCCCGCGCCGCGTCGAGGGTCGTGGCGAGGCCCGCCGGCAACGGGACGATCCGCATGGCAACGGTCGGTCCGCCGGGGTCGAGCAACTCGGCGGGCGGCACCGCGAGCGCGTCCCCGACCACCCGCTGCCCGTACGCGGCCAGTGCGGCGTTGTGCGCGCGTACCCGGTCCACGCCGAGGTTACGCAGCGTGTAGAGCCCGGCCGGTGCGCTGAGCCAGGCGGTGTAGTCCGCCGTCCCCTGCCACTCCAACCGGCCGGGGAAGCCCGACTCCTGCTCCCAGGAGACCACCAGCGGCTCGATCCGCTCCCGCCACGCCGGTGACACCACGAGCACGGCGGTGCCGCGTGGCGCGTACCCCCACTTGTGCAGGTTGCCGACCCAGAAGTCGGTGCCGATGCTCTGCACCGACGCGGCCAGCATGCCCGGTGCGTGCGCGGCGTCGACCAGCACCGGCACACCCTGCTCCCGGGCGATCCCGACGATCGCGGCGACCGGGAACAGCCGGGCCGTGGCCGAGGTGACCTGGTCCACCACCAGCAGCCGGGTACGCCCCGGACGCAGCCCGGACCGGACGACCTGCAGGATCTCCTCGTCGGTGGCGGTCAGCGGCACCCGCAGCACCCGGTGGGTAACCCCGCTCCGGCGGCATTCCCGCTGCACCGACAGGGTGACCGCGCCATAGCCGTGGTCGGTGGTGAGCACCTCGTCGCCTTCGCGCAGCCCGAGGGACTGGAGCACCACCGCCACGCCGGTGGTGGCGTTCGGGGTCAGCGCGGTGCCGTCCGGGTCCGCGCCCAGAAAACCGGCCAGGTGTCGGCGGGTGTGCGCGATCCGGTCGGCCAGTCCCTGCACGAAGAAGCGCAGCGGATCCGACTCCATCTCGTCGCGCAACCGCTGCTGGGCCCGTTGCGCGACGATCGGTACCGCCCCGAACGAACCGTGGTTGAGGTGACTGGTCGCCGGATCGAGGGAGAAGAGCAGACGGGCACCCGCGATCGGCTCGGGCGGCGGCGGGACGCTCACCCGATGATCGTAACCGCTGACCGGCGTCGCCCGGACCGCTCCGGTCAGGCGCGGGGATGGGCCTGCCGGTACGCGGCGCGCAGCCGCTCCACCGAGACGTGGGTGTAGACCTGGGTGCTGGCCAGCGACGAGTGCCCCAGCAACTCCTGCACCGCTCGCAGGTCCGCGCCACCTTCGAGCAGGTGGGTGGCGGCCGAGTGGCGCAGCGCGTGCGGGCTCGTCCGGGGCAGGTCGGCGGCCTCGGCGTACCCGGCGACGATCCGGCGGGCGGTCGTCGGGTTCAGGCGACCACCCCGAGCGCCGAGCAGGAGCGCGTCGCGCGAATCCGGGACCGCCAGCACCGGCCGCCCCCGCCGCAGCCAGTCGTCGAGGGCACGCTGAGCAGGCAGCCCGTACGGCACGCTCCGTTCCCGACCACCCTTGCCGTGGACCCGCACCACACGTCGGGTGTGGTCGACGTCGGCCACGTCGAGCCCGCACGCCTCGCTGATCCGTACCCCCGTGCCGTAGAGCAGCTCCAACAGCACCCGGTCCCGCAGTAGCACCGCCTCGGCGGCCCGATCCGGCTTCCCGGGGCCGTCACCGGGTGCGCGGTGTCCCCGATCAGTCCGCCCGACGTCCGTGTCGGCGGCCCCCGGCGCGGCATCGGTGTCGGTGGCCCTTGGCGCGGCATCGGTGTCGGCGGTCTCCGGCGCGGTGCCGGGGCCGGCGGCCTTCGGCGTGGCATCGGTGTCGGCGGCCTTCGGCGTGGTGCCGGGGCCGGTGCTGCGGTCGGTGACGCGGGCGGGGGCGGTGACGCGGGTCGGTGCCTCGACGAGCTGGGCGGCCTGGTCGGCACGGAGCACCGTGGGCAGGGTCCGCTGCGCGCGGGGACTGGCCAGGGTGGCGGCCACGTCGGTGGGCAGCAGCCCCTCCCGGTGGGCCCAGGCGCTGAAGGTCCGCGCCGCCGCCGCCCGCCGGGCCATGGAGGTGCGGGCCGCGCCCGTCGTGCGTTGCCGGGCCAGCCAGCTACGGACCGTGTCGAGGGTCAACTCGGCGACCCGGGTGCAGCCCATCCGTCGCGCATGCTCCATCAGGGACACCAGATCCGCGACGTAGGCGCGTACGGTGTGGGCCGACCGGTTGCGGACCGAGGCGAGGTGGCGGGCGAAGTCGTCCACCGCGTCGCGCAGCGGCTCCGGAAGCGCCGCGTGCACCGCCCGGGTGCCGCGGACGTCCCGGCCCTGTCCGTCCGTACCCCGCACGGCTGCCAGCCTACGGCCGGTCGGCGCCACCCGCGACCACGCGGCCCGGCCGGACGCGCTTGCCGGCTGGGGACGCGCTTGCCGGGTGCGGACGCCCGTGTCGCGTGCGGACGCCCGTGTCGGGTGGGGACGCCCGTGTCGGGTGGGGACGCCCGTGTCGGGTGGGGACGCCCGTGTCGGGTTCACGGGGACCGGGGCGGACTGCCCGCCGGGTCGGCCAGGGCGTAGCCGCCCTCGCGTCGCACCACGAGGGACAGTTCCTCGAGCATCGGCAGCGTGCGCAGCGCCGTGCGGACGACCAGACCGGCCCTCGCCGCGATGTCGTCCACGCCGAGGGTGCCGCGTCGGGGCAGCGACTCCAGGATCGACCTCGCGTCGTCGTCGAGCAGGTCGGCGGGGTGCTCCGGACCGCGCGGCACCGGCGCCAGCTCACCGATCGGACCCACCTCCTCCAACACCTGGGCCAACCCGGTCACCAGCCGTGCCGCCGAATCTGCCCGCAGGATCTCGTGCGCACCGACCGACATCGCCGAGGTGACCGGACCGGGCACCACCATCGCGCGCTTGTTCAGGGCGAGCGCGCGTCGGGTGGTCTGGGTCGCGCCGCTGCGCGCCGCCGCCTCCACCAGCACGGTGCCCCTGGTGGCCGCCGCGATCACCCGGTTGCGGATGAGGAAGCGTGGACGCAACGGCTCGGCACCCGGCGGCCACTCGCTCACCAACAGGCCGGTCTCGGCGATCCGGTCGAACAGCGCGGTGTTGCCCAGCGGGTACGGCCGGTCCACCCCACACGCGAGCACCGCGACGGTCAGCCCACCGGCGTTCAGGGCGCCCCGGTGTGCGGCGGCGTCGATGCCGAACGCGCCGCCGGAGACGACCGTCCACTCCCGGTCGGCCAGCCCGTAGGCCAGGTCGGTGGCGACGTGCAGGCCGTACGGCGTGGCCGCCCGCGCCCCCACCACCGCCACCGACCGCTCCAACGTCTCGTCCAGCCGCCACGCGCCGCGTACCCAGAAGCAGAGCGGGGGATCGGTCTCGATGTCGACCCGACGCTGCTTGCCGGGCAGGTCGAGCCGGAGGTGGAGCAACTGCTCGACCGTCGTCGGCCACTCGTCGTCGTCGGGCGTGACGAGGCGGGCACCGAGCCGGTCGGTGCGGCGTAGCGCCTCGGCGGCGACCGCCCGGGGATCACCGGCCCGGGTGCGCGCGGCCACGGTATTACGCAGGTCCTCCTTCGGTGCCCCGCCGTCGAGCAGCAGGTCCAGTGCGGCCACCGGCCCGATCTCGGCGACCAACCGGTAGACCGAGCGGGTGCCCGGCTCGGCCAGCCAGGTCAGCGCCACCCGCGCCAGCCGCGACTCCTCGTGCGTGCTCACGTACCCTCTCCCGTCCGGAGTGTGATGGCCTCGGCGATGTCCTTCTTGTCCGGCTGGGTCCGTCCGTCCAGGTCGGCGATCGTCCAGGCCAGCCGGATGACCCGGTCGAAGCCCCGGGCGGACAGCGACCCGGAGTCCAGCCGGGCCCGCAGGTCGGCGGTGACCGGGTTGGGCAGCCGCCACGGTGCCCGGCGCAGATTCGGCCCGGGTATCTCGGAGTTGAGCCGGCGTCCCAGCGCCGCCCACCGCTCGGCGGCGGCCTCCCGTGCGGCGGAGACCCGCACGGCGACGACCGCCGAGGACTCGTGCGCCGCCGGTTCCATCAGCTCGGCCGCCCGCATCGGTTGCAGGCGGACCTGGAGGTCGATCCGGTCGAGCAGCGGACCGGAGAGCCGGGCGAGGTAGCGGCGGCGGGCCGCCGGAGCGCACTCGCACCGGTCGTCGCCCGCCGGGTTCGCACACGGGCACGGATTGGCGGCCAGCACCAGTTGGGCCCGGGCCGGGTACTCGGCGCCGCCCCGGCTGCGGGTCAGCAACACCCGACCGTGCTCCAACGGCTGGCGCAGCGCCTCCAGCGCCGGCTTGCTGAACTCGGGGGCCTCGTCGAGAAAGAGCACTCCACGGTGGGCGAGAGAGATCGCGCCCGGCCGGGCCAGTCCCGCGCCGCCGCCGACGATGGAGGGCACGGTGGCGGTGTGGTGCGGGGCCTGGAACGGTGGCCGCCGGATCAGTCGACCGCCGGCCGGCAGCAGGCCCGCGACCGAGTGCAGCGCGGTCACCTCCAGCGCCGCGGCGTCGTCCAGCGTCGGCAGGATCGACGGCAGGCGTTCGGCCAGCATGGTCTTGCCGGCGCCGGGCGGCCCGATCAACGCCAGGTGGTGTCCACCGGCGGCGGCGACCTCCAGCGCCCGTCGGCCGAGCCCCTGCCCGGCGACGTCGGCGAGATCCGGTCCGGTGACCGCCTCCGGCGCGTCGTCGACCGGCGGTTCGATCAGCGGTCGGCCGTCGCGGACGAAGCAGACCAGCCGATGCAGGCTGTCCACGCCCCGCACCCGCAGGCCGGGCACGACGGCGGCCTCGGCGGCGTTGCCCACCGGCACGATCACCCGGTCGATGCCGGCCCGAGCCGCCGCGGCCACCATCGGCAGGACGCCCCGGACCGGGCGTACCGCGCCGTCGAGACCCAGCTCGCCGAGGATCGCCACGCCGTCCAGCGGGAGCAGCGGCAGTTCGCCCGAGCCGCCGAGCAGCGCCACCGCGATCGCCAGGTCGAACGTCGACCCGAACTTGGGCAGGGTGGCCGGCAGCAGATTGAGGGTGATCCGCCGGTTGGGCCAGCGCTGGCCGGAGTTCACCACTGCGGCGCGGACCCGGTCGCGGGCCTCGTGCAGCGCCGTATCGGGCAACCCGGAGATGACCACTCCGGGCAGGCCCGGCGCGAGATCCGCCTCCACCTCCACCAGGTGGCCCTCCACCCCGACCAGGCCGACGCAGAGCACCCGGGCATAGCTCATCGCGGACCCACCGGACACTCGTACGGCGACACGACCCCGCCGCTCGACGGGCGTACCTCGATGCCGGTCGACGGGCGTGCTCGACCGCCGCTCGGCGGGTGTGTCCCACCGCCGGTCGGTGGCGGCGCGCTTCGTTCGGAGTCGCGGGGCATCAGAAGGCACCCTTGAGGTGTTCGACCCGGGCCCGGCCGGCTGCGGGCAGCAGGACCGAGAGGACGTCGAAGCGGATCTCGTCGGCAGTGGTGCCGGTGCTCGCGAGCCACGTGGCGGCGAGCCGGCGCAGGCGGCGCGCCTTCCGCGCCACCACGGCCTCGGCGGGACTGCCGAAGCGGGTGGTGCGACGCGTCTTCACCTCGCAGAAGGCGAGCACCGGCCCGTCCCAGGCGATGATGTCGATCTCTCCGGAGGGACAGCGCCAGTTCCGCTCCACCGGCCGCAGGCCCGTCTCGATCAGGTGTCGGACGGCGCACCGTTCCCCGTAGCCGCCGACCGCCTGGTTCCGCTTGGTCATGCCGGCACCCTGCGCCCGTACGTGGTGCCGGGGCGACCCCGCCGCCGCGATCTGTGGACAACCGCAGGGGCTGTGGACGAACAGACGATCATGCCTTTCGTGTGCTAGGCGTGTGCTAATCCACGAATACGGCCGTTACTCTGCGTACCTGGTCGAAAGGGGGCAGGGTCTCTGGCCAGGCGCGGGACGGGAATGGCGAACGCCCTGCCCGTCGCATACGGTGCCGACGTGGACGGAAGACGCAGCTTTGCCGATGACCAGGAGTCGCGCTGGTACCCGGGTGAACGCGACCGTGGCTACGGCGACCCGGATTGGCGCAGTACCTCGGAGGCGCGGTACCGCGAGGAGGATCCCCTGACCGCTCCCGAGCAGCGGGCGGACGACGACGACCGGTACGGCTCGCCACGGCGCTTCGGCACCCCTGATCCGCTCGGCGACGCCCCGGCCGAGACCGAGCGCTACCGGGCGTCGCGCTTCCGGCGGCCGGACGCTGCCATCGATCCGGAGATCTCCGGTGAACTGCCCACCGATCGTCCCGGTCGCCGGGCCGCCCGGGAGGCGGCACCGACCTCCGGCGGCGCGCTGCCGGTGACCGATCCGACCCGACCGGCCCCGCTGGGCGGGTACCCGATCGTCGAGGCCAAGCGGTCGACGGAGACACCGAACCCGTTGGAGATGCCGACCGGCTCGATGCCGCCGGTGGCACCTCGAACGGACCTGCCGAACACCGAGCACCCCTACCCGATCGGCGGTGACGCCGAGCCGCTGGCCGTACCGACGGCCGCACACCAGACCGTCGGTACGGGTGCCGGCTCACCGCCCGGCGGTACGGGCACCGGGTTCCCCGCCAGCGGTACGAGCACCGGGGTCCCGGCCGGTGGCGCGGGGTCCGCGTACCCGGTCGACGCCGCGACCGCCGGCTACCAGGCGCTGGCGACGCAGCCGGGGCTGCCGGCGGGTGACGGTGTCTACCGGTCGCGTCGTCCGGTGCTCGCGGTGCTGTTCGCCGTGCTGGTCGCGATCTTAGAGGTGCCCGCGCTGCTGGTGCTGCTGCACGGCGTCACCGCGGATCCCATCTCCGCCGCCGACGTGCTGACCGGCATGCTCCTGATGATCGGCCTGCCGATCTTCGTGGCCGGCCTGTACGGGCTGCGGACCACCGGCTTCTCGCTCACCGACGGGGCACGAGGCTGGCTGCGGCCGCCCACCGCGTACCTGACCGTCGGCCTGGCGCTCTTCCTCATCGCCGCGCTGGCCGCCGGCTGAACCACCGGCGGCGTCTCGCGGGGGGTTAGGAGGGGACCCTTCCTATACCGCAGGCGTTAGTAGGGGGCCCTTCCTTACACCCGGGCGTGGCGGGGTGGGGAGGGCGCGTACACTGGGCGACTGGCGACCGCCTCGCGCGGTCGACCTCGCGTGCCCTCTCCACGAATCGTCGTGGGGCGACGGCCTCCCTGGTCCCGACCCTGTCGGGCCCGTCATGGCCGGCGACCGGGCGCCAGGACGCCCGACCGCCGGTCGGGCGGCACAACCAGGGACCGCAAGGAGTAATCAACCATGGCCGTCGTGACCATGCGTCAGCTGCTGGAGAGTGGTGTTCACTTCGGGCACCAGACCCGGCGCTGGAACCCGAAGATGAAGCGCTTCATCTTCACCGAGCGTAACGGCATCTACATCATCGACCTCCGCCAGACTCTCGACTACATCGAGAAGGCGTACGAGTTCGTGCGCAACACGGTGGCGGAGGGTGGCAGCATCCTCTTCGTCGGCACCAAGAAGCAGGCCCAGGAGGCGATCTCCGAGCAGGCGACGCGGGTCGGTCAGCCGTACGTCAACCACCGCTGGCTCGGTGGCATGCTGACCAACTTCCAGACGGTGTACAAGCGGCTGCAGCGGATGAAGGAGCTGGAGGCCCTCGGTGACCTCAGCGGCACCGCCGCCGGTTACACCAAGAAGGAGACCCTGCAGCTCTCCCGCGAGAAGATCAAGCTGTCCCGCACCCTGGGTGGTCTGCGGGACATGCAGAAGCTTCCGGCCGCGGTCTGGGTGGTCGACACCAAGAAGGAGCACATCGCCGTCGACGAGGCCCGCAAGCTGGGCATCCCGGTGATCGCCGTGCTCGACACCAACTGCGACCCGGACGAGGTCGACTTCCCGATCCCGGGCAACGACGACGCGATCCGCTCGGCCGAGCTGCTGACCAGGGTCGTCGCCGCCGCCGTCGCCGACGGTCTGATCGCCCGCTCCGGCCGTCGCCGGGGCGGCGACGAGAAGCCGGAGGCCGGCGTGGCCACCGACGAGCCGCTGGCCGAGTGGGAGCGCGAGCTGCTCGAGGAGCCGAAGAAGGCCGACGAGCCGCAGGCGGCTGCCGAGCCGCAGCAGCCCGCCGAGCCGCAGGCAGCTGCCGAGCCGCAGCAGGCCGACGAGCCGCAGCAGCCCGCCGAGCAGCCGGCCGCCGTCGCCGGTCAGTGACCGCACCGCCGCCGGCCACCGTCCGTCCCTGACGGCGGTGGCCGGCGGCGGACAGACCGGGCACGAACCTCTCGGAACCGGGTAATCGTCACCTCAGTCCATTTCACCCGCAGTCCCAACACCGAAGAGAGAGCCATGTCCCAGATCACCGCGGCGGACGTCAAGAAGCTCCGCGACCTGACCGGCGCCGGCATGATGGACAGCAAGAAGGCCCTGACCGAGGCCGAGGGCGACTTCGACAAGGCCGTCGAGATCCTGCGCGTCAAGGGCGCCAAGGACGTCGGCAAGCGGGCCGGTCGGACGGCCGCGAACGGCCTCGTCGCCCACTCCGGTCAGGCGCTGCTGGAGCTCAACTGCGAGACCGACTTCGTCGCCAAGAACGACGCCTTCATCGCGCTCGCCCAGCAGTTGGTCGAGCACGGTGAGCGCTCGGGCGCGAGCAACGCCGAGGAACTGCTGGCCAGCGAGATCGACGGCCGTCCGGTCGCCGACGTGGTCCAGGAGCAGTCCGCCAAGATCGGCGAGAAGCTGGTGCTGAACCGCTTCGCCAAGCTGGACGGCACGGTCGCGGTCTACCTGCACCGCAAGGCCCAGGACCTGCCCCCGGCGGTGGGCGTGCTGGTGCAGTACGCCGGCAAGGCCGACGAGGCCGGCGACGCCGACGCCCGTGGCGCGGCCATGCAGATCGCCGCGATGCGTCCGAAGTACCTCACCCGGGACGAGGTGCCGGCGGAGATCGTCGAGTCCGAGCGGCGGATCGCCGAGCAGACCGCCCGCGAGGAGAACAAGCCCGAGGCCGCTCTGCCGAAGATCGTCGAGGGCCGGGTCAACTCCTTCTTCAAGGACTTCGTGCTGCTGGAGCAGTCGTCGGTCACCGACAACAAGAAGTCGGTGAAGCAGGTGCTGGCCGAGGCCGGCATCGAGATCACCCGCTTCGTGCGGTTCGAGGTCGGCCAGTCCTGACCTTCGGCCGGGCGTACGCGCCCGTGCTGGGCAACGACACGACGAGGAGGCCGCCGGTGTACGCGACACACACCGCGGTCTCCTCGTCCCATAAGGTCGGCAACGGCAGATGTGCGCACCCGGGCGCGGCAGTGGGGGAAGGACGGGCGGATGACGCAGGTTGTGAGTGACCCGACGCTGGCGGTGGACGACCCGACGGCACCACCGCCCGGCCGGGCCCGCCGGGTGGTGCTGAAGCTCTCCGGCGAGGTGTTCGGCGGCGGCGAGATCGGCGTGGACCCGGACGTGGTCCAGGCCATCGCCCGGCAGATCGCCACCGTGGTCCGCCGCGGTGTGCAGGTCTCGGTGGTGGTCGGCGGCGGCAACTTCTTCCGCGGCGCGGAGTTGCAGAAGCGCGGCATGGACCGGGCCCGGGCCGACTACATGGGCATGCTCGGCACCGTGATGAACTGCCTCGCCCTGCAGGACTTCCTGGAGAAGGAGGGCATCGAGACCCGCGTGCAGAGCGCGATCACGATGGCCCAGGTGGCGGAGCCGTACATCCCGTTGCGGGCGATCCGGCACCTGGAGAAGGGCCGAGTGGTCATCTTCGGCGCCGGCGCGGGTATGCCGTACTTCTCCACCGACACGACGGCCGCCCAGCGTGCGCTGGAGATCCACGCGGACGTGGTGCTGATGAGCAAGAACGGTGTGGACGGCGTCTACAGCGCCGACCCCCGGATCGACCCGACCGCCAGCAAGTTCGACTCGATCACCTTCTCCGAGGTGCTGCGCCGCAACCTGCGGGTCGCCGACGCGGCCGCCTTCAGCCTCTGCATGGAGAACGGACTACCGATGCTGGTCTTCGGCGCGCAGGGTGACGACACCATCGTCCGCGCGGTGGGCGGCGAGAAGATCGGCACGCTGATCACCACCTGAGCTGACCGTCGACGGTGACCTCGGCGGTCCGTCCCGGTGACCCGACAAGCCCACGACGAGCACAAGAAGGAGGCGAGGAGAGCGGTGATCGACGACACCCTCCTCGAGGCCGAGGAGAAGATGGAGCGTGCGGTCGAGCACGCCAAGGAGGAGTTCGGTGCCATCCGCACCGGTCGCGCCACTCCGGCCATGTTCTCCAAGATCATCATTGACTACTACGGCAGCCCCACGCCGCTGACCCAGATGGCGTCCGTGGGCGTCCCCGAGCCGCGCATGGCCATCATCAAGCCGTACGACAACTCGCAGATCAACGCCATGGAGAAGGCGATCCGCGACTCGGACCTCGGGGTGAACCCGAACAACGAGGGTAACCAGCTGCGCATCCTGCTCCCGCAGATGACCGAGGAGCGCCGCCGCGACATGATCAAGGTCGCCCGGAACAAGGGCGAGGAGGCGAAGATCGCCATCCGCAACATCCGTCGCAAGGGCAAGGAAGAGCTGGACCGGCTCGTCAAGGACGGCGAGGTCGGCGAGGACGACGGCCGTCGCGCGGAGAAGGAACTGGACGACGTGACCCAGCGCTACGTGGCGCACGTCGACGAGTTGGTCAAGCACAAGGAAGCCGAGCTGCTGGAGGTCTGATCCGCAGCCACCCTCGCCACGTCCGCCCGGCTCGTCGATCATGACGTTGTCGTCCTCCGGCTCTCCGGCCGGTACGGCAAGCTCATGATCGACGAGGCGGGCGGTGGGTACTGGTGCGTCCTGCGGAGCCTCCGGGTGCAGTAGGCTCGGCACGATTCCCGGCGACCCGGGGGTGAACGGTGGAGATCAACCGGCTTACCGGCCGGCG
This sequence comes from Micromonospora sp. NPDC003241, assembly GCF_053589795.1. Classification (NCBI taxonomy): domain Bacteria; kingdom Bacillati; phylum Actinomycetota; class Actinomycetes; order Micromonosporales; family Micromonosporaceae; genus Micromonospora; species Micromonospora sp. NPDC003241. The sequence continues at coordinate 153,202 of NZ_JBSFSO010000011.1, forward strand.
AATCAGACGGAGCGCCTCGCGCGGGTAGGGGATGGTAGTGGCTGTGCGTCAAGTGGTTGATCTCGTACCGCTGTCGTCCGGTGCGTGATGTCCCACCTCGACCCCTACGGTGGCGCCGAGGCCCGCGGCTGGGACCGCCCGGATCGGCCGACCTCGCTGCCCTGGCCCGACCCGGATCTCGAACCGGGCCCGTGGTCGCGCGGCCCGCGCCCCGGCGCTGAGCTCTCCGCCGAGCCGCGTACCCGCCCGCGCCCGCCGGCCGACAACCCGTACGCCCGGCCCGTCGAGGACCGGGGCGACCCGGCCGGGACCGGCTTCGGCTCCCGACCCGACCCGTTCGACGACCGTGACGGCCCCGGGCGGTACGACGACTCGGCCGGTCCGTACGACGACCGGGACCAGCCGCGTGACGCCCCCGACGCTGCTCCGCGACGCACCGAGGGCAACGGACGCCGCGACCTGGAGCACGAGGACGCGCCGACGGCGCAGTTCGCACCGGTACGCCCCGACGACGGCCGGGACCACGACGACGCGCCGACCACGCAGTTCGCTCCGGTGCCGGCGGACGACGCCCCCGAGCCCGACGCCGACCCGGCCCAGGCCCGACGCCACCGTGGGCGACGGCGGGCCGGCGCCGGTCGTCCGGCGAACCAGCCGACGCCGAGCCGCGCCGGCCGGAACCTGCCGGCCGCCATCGCCGTCGGGGCCTGCCTCGGCGCCGCCGTCCTGCTGCCGCTGTTCCTGTACACCCCGGCGTTCCTGTTGCTGATCGCGGCGGCCTACGGCGTGGGCATCTGGGAGATGTCCCGGGCGGTACGCCGTGGCGGCGCCCGGGTCCCGCTGGTCCCGCTGATCTCCGGTGGCGTGCTCACCGTCACCCTGGGCTGGTTCGCCGGCCTGGACGCGCTCCTGCTCGGCCTGCTGGTCACCCTCGCGGGCACCCTGGTCTGGCGGCTCGGTGACGGCGTCGCCGGTCTCCGGCGGGACATGACCGCGGCCACCCTCATCGCGGTGTACGTGCCCTTCCTCGGCGGCTTCGCCGCACTGCTCGCCTCCTCGCCCGGTGACGGCCCGCTGCGGGTGCTGGTGACCCTGGTCGCGGTGGTGCTCTCCGACACCGGCGGGTACGCGGCCGGCGCCAACTTCGGCAAGCACCCGATGGCGCCGACGATCAGCCCGAAGAAGTCCTGGGAGGGTCTGGTCGGCTCGCTGGGCGCCGCAGCGCTGGGCAGCGCCGTGCTGCTCTGGCTGCTGTTCGACGTGGCCCCCTGGTGGGGTGCCGTGTTCGGGATGGCGATCTCGGCGGCGGCGGTCATCGGTGACCTCGCCGAGTCCATGATCAAGCGGGATCTGGGCGTGAAGGACATGAGCAACCTGCTGCCCGGGCACGGCGGTCTGATGGACCGGCTCGACTCGGTCCTGTTCGCGGTGCCGACCGCGTACCTGCTGCTGGTGGTCTTCGTGCCGGCGGTGAACTGAGGCATGGACCACGCCGGCGTGCCCGGGTCGCGCAGGAGGTCGGAGGGGATGCGCCGCCTCCGGACCGGTGCGTTCCTCGGCGGGCGTGCCAGACTGGACGGGCCATGACGAGTCTGCCCCTGATCCCGGTCGACCCGGACGCGCCCGGCGCGCGTCGGGCGGCGATGCCACCGCAACACCTCGCCGACCTCGACCTGAACGGTCGCAAGGAGTTGGTGACGGAGCTGGGCGAGCCGGCTTTCCGAGCCCGCCAGATCTCCACCCACTACTTCGGTCGCCTGGTGCGTGACCCGGCGCTGATGACCGACCTGCCGGCGGCGTCCCGTGACCGGCTGGCCGACCGACTGCTGCCCCGGCTGCTCAACCCGGTTCGCGAGCTGGCCTGCGACGACGGGGCCACCCGGAAGGCGCTCTGGCGGCTGCACGACGGTTCGATGGTGGAGAGCGTGCTGATGGGGTACCCGGACCGGGTCACCGTCTGCATCTCCAGCCAGGCCGGATGTGGCATGGCCTGCCCGTTCTGCGCCACCGGCCAGGCCGGGCTGACCCGCAACCTGTCGACCGCCGAGATCGTCGACCAGGCGGTCTACCTGGCCGGGGTGGCCGCCTCCGGCGCGGTCGCCGGGTCACCGCCGAGGCTCTCGCACGTGGTCTTCATGGGCATGGGGGAGCCGCTGGCGAACTACAACCGGGTGGTCGCGGCGATCCGTCGGCTGGTCACGCCGGCCCCCGAGGGTCTGGGTCTGTCGCAGCGGCACATCACCGTCTCCACGGTCGGCCTGGTGCCCGCCATCAACCGGCTGGCCAGCGAAGACCTGTCGGTGACTCTTGCGTTGTCGCTGCACGCGCCCGATGATGAGCTGCGCGACGAACTCGTGCCGGTCAACCAGCGCTGGAAGGTGTCCGAGGTGCTGGCGGCGGCCTGGGCCTACGCGGCCCGGACAGGGCGTCGCGTGTCGATCGAATACGCGATGATCAAGGACGTGAACGACCAGCCGTGGCGAGCGGATCTGCTCGGGCGGCTGCTGGCCGGCAAGCTGGCCCACGTGAACCTGATTCCGCTCAACCCGACTCCGGGCAGCCGCTGGGACGCCAGCCCGAAGCCGGTCGAGCGGGAGTTCGTCCGGCGGTTGCGCGACGCCGGGGTGTCCACCACGGTGCGGGACACCCGAGGTCGCGAGATCGACGGGGCGTGTGGGCAGCTGGCCGCCGCGGAGGACAGGGGCACCGACCCGGCCGGGGAGATGTCAGCGTGACCGGGCGTGGCGAACGAGACCAGGAGACATAGTGGCGAGTCAGGGTCAGCGTTTCCGGCGTAAGGCGCTCCGCCGGGGCTACAAGGTTGACGAGGTGGACGCTTTCCTGGACCGGGTCGAGGCGACTCTCGCGGGTCAGCCCGTCGGCGCCCCGGTGCTCTCGCAGGAGGTCCACGACGTCGTCTTCCGGGTCCGCTTCAACGGCTACGACGAGTGGCAGGTCGACCTGCACCTCGACCGGGTCGAGCGGCAGCTGGCCGAGGTGGAGGAGCGCGGCGGAACGGGTGGCGTCCGGGGCAGCGACTCCGGGATGGGCTCGTCGGACCGGATGGCGCCCCCGGACCGGATGGGCCCGCCCGATCGCATGGGTCCGCCCGATCGCATGGGCCCGCCGGACCGGATGGGACCCCCGGACCGCATGGGTCCGCCGGTGCGCGACGAGCGGGGCATGGCCCCGGTGCCGCAGCCGCCGATGCCGCCCCGGTCGATGCCGGCACAGGCCGGACCCTACGGCCGCTACGACGAACCGACGGGAGCCTTCGCCGGCGGGTACGACTCCCCGCGCGGCGGGTACGACGGACCGCGCGGTGGCGGTCCGATGGGGCCCGGTGGCCAGATGGGGCCGCCCGGCGCACAGATGGGCCACGGCGGCCCCCCGCCGCGCGGCCTGCCCGCCGGCCCCGGCGGCTACGGCCCGCAGGACGGCCCGGGCGGGTACGGCCCGCCGGAGGGCCGGGGTGGCTACGGCTCGCAGGACGGCCCGGGCGGGTACGGCCCGCCGGAGGGTCGGGGCGGCTACGGTCCGCAGGACGGCCCCGGTGGGTACGGCTCGCCGGACTACGGTCCGCCGGACGGTCCGGGCGGGTACGGTCCGCCGGAGGGTCGGGGCGGCTACGGTCCGCCGGACGAGCAGCGGTTCGACGGCTTCGAGGCGGGACGCCACGGCCGGACCGACATGACCGCGGAGATCCGGATGCCGGACCGTGAGCAGCGGCGCGGCCCGCAGGGGAGCCCGCCCGGGCTGCCGCAACAGGCGATCGGCGGTCCGTCGATGGGCGTCCCCTCGCTGGGTGGCCCGCCGGCCATGGCCGGCCCGCCGATGGCCGGGCCGCCCGGCAGCGACCTCTACCGGGTGGACGAGATCCGGCGCAGCTTCCAGGTGCGTCGCTTCGGCAGCGGGTACGACCCCGACCAGGTGGACCGGTTCTTCGACACCCTGCTCGGTGGGATGGCCGGCCGGAACCCGATGCCGGTCAACCCGAAGGACCTGGACACGCTCCGGTTCGGGCTGGTGCAGGGCGGCTACTTCGAGGCCGAGGTCGACGCCGCGCTGAAGAACGTGCAGGACATCCTCTTCGGCCGCTGAGCCACCACGACGAGAGCCGCCCCGCCCGGCGGCGCGACGAGGGCCCGCCCCTTCCGGGACGGGCCCTCGTCGTACGTCGTGTCGTCCGCTCGGCTCAGGAGCGCAGGCCGTTGCGCCGCAGCACCGTGTCGCCGATCACGATGAGCAGCAGGAGCGCGGCGACCCCGACCAGCCAGAGGTCCTCGACCCTGCCCTCGTGGTTGCCGCAGAGCATGGCCAGCATCGCGAACGCGGTGAGGACCGCGCCGATCCGCCCGGCCTTGCGGTGCCCGGGCTTGTGCTGGTCTGGCGACGTTACCGGCTCGCTTCCCGCCACTGTCGGTCCTTCCTCGCGTTCGGATCTCCGGTTAGTCTGGCACGCCACCCGGGAGGGGACCTGCGGTGGGGCGGATACGCGGGGCCGACACCTGCTGCGCCGACCTCGGGACCTTCGGCCCGGCCGGGTGGGGCGGGCGACTATGGCGGCGTCGCGGGGCGCAGACCAGACTGCCTCCGGTAGCGTTCTGACGTACACCTTGATTGTCTTTTTTGAGGGGGAACTGCGGTGCGAGTGACCGGTACCGGGCACGCCAGCATGCGGATCGACACGGCTGCGGGCAGCATCCTGTGCGACCCGTGGGTCAACCCGGCCTACTTCGCCTCCTGGTTCCCGTTCCCGGACAACTCGTTGCTCGACTGGGAGACCCTCGGCGACGTCGACTACCTGTACGTCTCGCACCTGCACCGGGACCACTTCGACGCGGCCCACCTCAAGCGGTACGTGTCGAAGAAGGCCACCGTGCTGCTGCCGGAGTTCCCCACCTCCGAGATGGAGGACGAGTTCCGGGCGCTGGGCTTCACGAAGTTCCTGAAGACCCGCAACGAGGAGGTGTACGAGCTGGACGGTGGCCTGAAGATCATGATCCAGGCGCTGACCAGCCCGACCGACGGCCCGATCGGTGACTCCTCGCTCTGGGTGGAGTACGACGGTGTCCGGCTGCTGAACCAGAACGACGCGCGCCCCACCGACCTGACCACCTTCGCCGAGCTGGGTCACGTGCACGCGCACCTGCTCCAGTTCTCCGGCGCGATCTGGTACCCGATGGTGTACGAGCTGCCGCAGTCGGCGAAGACCGCGTTCGGCAAGCAGAAGCGGGACCGGCAGTTCGACCGCACCTGGCGCTACATCGACGACCTCAAGGCCGACCACGTCTTCCCGATCGCCGGCCCGCCGTGCTTCCTCGACGACGAGCTGTGGCAGTTCAACGACATCTTCGGTGACGAGGGGAACATCTTCCCCGACCAGTCGGTCTTCCTGAGCGAGTACGCCAAGGTCGGTGGCACCAACGGCATCGTGCTGCTGCCCGGCAGCGTCGCCGAGGTGACCACCGAGGGGGCGACCACCACCCACCCGGTGCCGATCGAGGAGTTCTTCGCGAACAAGGTCGCTCACCTGGAGGAGATGCGCGAGCGCAAGCGGCCGGTGATCGAGGCGGAGAAGGCGTCCTGGCGGCACCCCGAGGTGGACGTGCTCAAGGAGTTGAAGCGGCGGATCGAGCCGTTGCTGGACGAGTCGATCTATCTCGCCAAGGGTGTCGGCGGCCCGGTCCGCTTCGACCTGGTGGGCTACGACGGCGAGAGCATCGAGTCGATCGTGGTCGACTTCCCCGGCAAGCAGGTCCGGCCGTACGCGGACGAGAAGGTGCGCTACCGGTTCCGCACCGAGCGGGCGCTGGTCGAGCACCTGCTGCACATCGGTGAGGTGGACTGGGTCAACTCGCTCTTCCTCTCCTGCCGCTTCTCGGCCGCCCGGATCGGCCAGTACAACGAGTTCGTGTACGCCTTCTTCAAGTGCCTCTCCACCGAGCGCCTCCAGTACGCCGAGGGTTGGTACGACGAGCACGAGCGGGCGGTGGACGCCGAGGACATCACCCTGGGCGACTGGGTGGTGCAGCGGCGCTGCCCGCACCTGAAGGCGGACCTGAGCCGGTTCGGCATCGTCGAGGGCGACCAGCTCACCTGCCAACTGCACGGGTGGCGTTTCGACCTGCCCAGCGGCCGCTGTCTGACCAGCGTCGGGCACAAGGTCCGCGCCCACCGGGTCGGCGAGGAGGCTCCGGAGAGCCCGCAGCCCGCGAGCTGACTGATGTAAGGAGGGGTCCCCTGCTAACGCCTCGCGTATAGCAGGGGACCCCTTCTAACGTCTCAGGCCGTCGGCCGAGGTGCGATGGGTGCCGTAACCGTCGAATTGCGACGCTGACTACGATTCCGGGCATGCAATCGTCCCCTGGCGTCATCGTGCCCGAATCCGCGCTCGGCTCAACGATCTCCGCGTACCGCACCTGCGAGCTGGCAACGCTCACCAAGGACGGCACACCGGTCGCCTGGCCGACGTCCGGGCTGCTCCGCCCGGACGGCACGATCATGCTCACCACCTCGTTGGGTTACCCGCACAAGGCGTTCAACGTTCGCCGCGACGGCCGGGTGGCGCTGCTCTTCTCCGACCCGACGGCCAGTGGGCTGACCCAGCCGGAGCAGATCCTGGTACGCGGCACGGCGCACTGCCCCGACGAGGTGCACACCGATCCGACCGGTGACCTGGCCGACTTCTGGACCCGGATGTTCCAGCGTCAGCCGAACTGCCGCAAGTACCTCGACTGGCCGGCGACCATGTTCACCGACTTCTACTTCATGCGGCTGCTGATCACCGTCACCCCGACCGAGGTGACCACCCGTCCGCTACCGGCCACCAGGGAAGCGGGCGAGGCGTCGGTGGAGGACGGGTCGCTGATCGGTGCGGAGGTGCTGGCGGCGTACCCGAGTGTGGTGCTGGCGGCCCGGGACGGCGCGGGCGCACCGCTGTTGGTGCGGACCACCGCGACTGCCGGCGCGGACGGCTACCGGGTGGTGGTGCCGGACGGGGTGGACCCGGTCGAGGGCGCGGCGACCCTGCTGGTCCACCGGCACGACGCGCAGTTGTGGAACCTGCACAACGCCAACGTGCGCGGTGAGCTGGTCCGCAGCGCCGACGGCTGGACGCTGCGTCCGCAGAAGCTGGTCGAGCCGGCGGCCCGGCACAAGGCCCGGATGACGGATTCGCTGCGCACGGTGCGTACCACCCGGGCCGCGACCCGTCGCTACCTGGACCGGCGAGGCTGGCCGCGTCCCACCGTCCCGTGGGCGGCCTACCGCGCCCTGCGCCCGGCCGACTGAGCCGTGCGGGTGTGCGGGTGTGCAGGTGTACATGTGTTAGGAGGGGACCCCTCCTATACACCAGGCGTTAATAGGGGGCCCTTCCTTACACCGCACACCCGCACCCTTCCTTACAACCGCATCGCGCTCAGCGGCCCAGGTCGGCGAGGATGCGTTGGGCGGCGTTGTGTCCGGCGGCGCCGATCACGCTGCCCGCAGGATGGCAGCCCGCGCTGCCCGCGTACACCCCGTCGACACCGGTGGCGTACGGCATCCGGTCGGTGAACGAGACGGTGTTGTCGACGTGGTGGATGTGCCCGCCGGTGATGCCGAAGTGCGCCTCGATGCCGGGCGGCGGCAGCGGCACCGCATCGGCGATCAGGTCACCGGTGCCGGGGGCGTACCGTTCGCAGATTTCCACCAGCCGGGCGACGTATCCGGGCAGCGCCGCGTCCCAGGTGGTGCCGGCCAGCTCGTACGGCACGGACTGGACGAACAACGCCGACGAGTGGTGCCCCTCCGGGTCGGCCAGCGACGGGTCGACGGTGGTGTGCAGATACCACTCGATGGTCGGCTCCTGCGGCAGCCGCCCGGCCTGCACGTCGGCCCACATGGCGCGCAGCGCCGCCATCGGCGACTCGCCGCCGCCACCGGCCAGTGACGCCGACCCGGGCAGCAGGTGGATGGTGGACCCGAACGGGCTGGGCGCGTCCGGCGGCAGGCAGGAGAAGCGGGGCAGGTCGCGAAGCGCCAGGTTGAGCTTGAGCGTGGTGCCGGTGCGCCGGACCGCCGTCATCCGCTCGCCGAGTTCGGCCGGCAACGCGCCGTCGGGCAGCAGCGCCATCAGCCGGTACGGGTCGCAGGCGCCCAGCACCACCTCGGCGTCGATCTGCCGTCCGTCGGCGAGGACGACACCGGAGGCGGCCCCGCCGTCGAGCGTGATCGCGGTGACCGGGGTGCCGGTGACGATCCGGGCACCGGAGGCGCGTGCCGCGTCGGCGAAGGTACGCGACACGGTGCCCATCCCGCCTTCGGCGATCATCCAGGTGCCGTCCGAGCCGGGCAGCCGGCACATGTTGTGCACCAGGAAGTTGTGCCCGGTGCCGGGGTCGTCCGGGCCGGCGTTGAGCCCGGACAGGCCGTCGGTGACCGCGTACATGCTGACCAGCAGCTCGGACTGGAACTCGAAGCGGGCGAGGTAGTCGGCGACCGAGCCGCGTACCAGGTCGACGAAGACCTGCCGCAGTTCGGGCCGCACGTAGCGGTCGGCGGTCTCCTCGACGGGCAGCGGCTCGGCCAGCCAGGCGGGGGCGAGGTCCGTGCGCAGGGCGGCCAGCTCGGCCTGCAACGCGTCGTCGGCAGCCACGTCGGCGGGGGAGAAGAACTCGGCGAGTTGGGCCCGGGTGGCCGTGGCGTCGGTGCCGAAGAGGAGGTACGGCGATCCGGGGCCGCCGGGGGTGGGCAGGAAGTAATGCGGGTCCCGGCGTCGTACCGGAATGCGGACGTCGAGCGCCGCCAGCAGTTCCGGGGGCATCAGGCCGAGCAGGTACGAGCCGGTGGAGTGGCGCAGCCCGGGCACCTTGGGGAAGGGGTTCTCGGTGCGGGTGGCACCGCCGATCACGTCGGCGGCCTCCAGCACCAGCACGTCCAGGCCGGCTCGGGACAGCAGGATGGCGGAGACCAGCCCGTTGTGTCCGGATCCGACGATGACCACGTCCGCGCGCCCTGGAACCTCACCCCTCATCCCCGCACCCTAACCCGTCGGCACCTGCTCCGGGACCGAGTTGATCATGGTCAGGCCGGCGATCCGTCGTCGGCGCGGGCGGCGCGGCGGCTACGCCAGTCGGCCAGCGCCAGGGTGGCGGAGTAGCCGGCCAGCACGATCACGTGGAAGAGATAGAGCCAGAGCAGCACGGCCACGGCCGCACCGACCTCGACCAGACCGCCGAAGGGAAGTCCCAGGTCGAGCGGGAGCGAGGCGAACAGCACGAAACCGTGCAGGAAGCCGGAGAGGTTGGCGGCGGTGAACGACCCGACCGCCAGCGTGGAGAGCCAGTCCGGTGACGCCGGGCCGACCACCCGGAAGACCCACATCAACACCGGAGTGAGCACCAGCCACACCGCCAGGAAGGACAGCACCACGCCGAGCACGCCGGCCCAGCCGCCCCGCCGGACCAGCTCGGTGGTGGTGGGCAACGCCAGCAGGATCGACAGCAGCAGGGCCGGGGCCGGCGCGAGCAGCGGCAGCAGCAGCACCCGACCCCGCCAGCCGACCAGGTGCTCGTCGGAGCGGGGCGCGGCCACCGAGACGAACGCCCGGCGCAACCCCTCGCCGTAGAGCGACGCGGGCAGCAGCGCGGCCAGCGCCAGCCAGGGCGTCAGACCCACCCCGGCGTCGACCAGGGCGGCCACCGCGTGGGGCGCGCCGATGGCGTCCGGCAGGGTCTCCACGGCGTACGCGGTGAGCCGGCGCACCCGGTCGCCGCCGGCGAGCAGCGCGGTGAGCCAGATCGCCAGCAGCGCCACCGGCACCACCGCGATGCCCCCGTAGAAGGTGATCGCGGCGGCGTGCAGAGACAGGTCTCGTCCGCGTACCGGGCGGAAGGCGGCCCGGGTGATCCGTCTGGTTCGTCGCCACGCACCGCCCATCCCGCTTCTCTTCCCCCTCGCGACTCCGCCCACGCCTGGTGTCACCGGCAGCACACCCAACGCGCGGTGGCCGGCGTCGTTACGATCGGCGGCCATGACCGTGGACGTGACCGAGCGGCTGCTGCTGCGCGAGTGGCAGGACACGCCGGAGGACCTGGGCCGGCTCTACGACCTCTACTCCCGAGAGGACGTGATGCGCTGGCTGGGCGGGGGAGCGGGCCGGCTGACCGAGCCCGACCAGGCGGCCCCCCGGCTGGCCGCCTGGCGGGAGCGGTACGCCCCGTACGCCGGCCGGTACGGCCTCTGGGCGATCGAGGTCCGCCGGACCGGGGTGGTGGCCGGCAGCGTACTGCTCAAGCCGTTGCCCGGGGCCGATGGCATGACGCCGACCGACGACATCGAGGTGGGCTGGCACCTGCACCCCGACTCCTGGGGGCACGGCTATGCCACCGAGGCGGCGCGGGCGGTGCTGGCCCGCGAGTTCGCCACCGGCACCGAGCGGGTGTACGCCGTGGTGCTGCCGGGCAACGAGCGGTCCACGGCGGTCTGCCGCCGGCTGGACATGACCCACCTGGGCCGGCGCACCGACTGGTACGGCGGTACCGAGGTGGAGACGTTCGCGCTGACCCGCCGCGAGCTATCGACGTAGCACTGTCGCCGCTGGTAGAACAGCCAATCATCACGGTGCCGGCGATCACGACTCCCGGCACCCCACCTCCCTCGAGACGAGGTATCTGCGTGGCTGTTCGACGACCACTCATGGCACTGCTCGCCGCAGTGCTCCTCTTCGGACCGGCCCCCGCCGCCGTGGCGGCGCCGGCCGCCCCTGACCCCACGGGTGCGGCGGTCCAGTCGCCCCGCGGTCAGTCCGACACCGACCTGCCGTTCACCGTCGGGTCGCCGCAGCAGCGGGGACGCTCCGCCGACGCCCCCGGCCGGCAACCCGCCCAGCCGGCCCCGTCGGCGAAGCTGCCCGGCAAACCACGGAACGACGTGATCCAGGACGTGCCGGTGGAGCTGACCGACGCGTCCATCCCGCTCAACCTCATCCCGTACCACGACATCCCGGCCGCGCTGCGCGGCCTGCAGCGCAGCGACCGGATCAGTGTGGAGGTCATCGGGCAGTCCGTGCTCGGCCGTGACCTGCACCTGGTGGTGGCCACCTCGCCGATGTCCGACACCGCCTGGACGTCCTGGCAGAAGCTCTCCGACCTGCGGTTCAGTGACCCGGCCGCGGCGCGGGCCACGATGGCGGCCGGCGGCTACGACACCTGGCGGACCCCGCTGTTCGTCAACAACAACATCCACGGCAACGAGTGGGAGGGCACCGACGCCAGCCTCCAGGTCCTCCAGGAGTTGGCCTTCTCCACCGACCCCGAGGTCGTCGGGATGCTCGACCGCCACGTGATCGCCTTCGTGGTCACCAGCAACCCGGACGGCCGGGTCGCGGCGACCCGGGCCAACGCCAACGGCTTCGACATGAACCGCGACTTCATCACGGCGTCGCAGCCCGAGGTCCGCGCCGTGCGCGCGCAACTCGTCCGCTACAGCCCGCTCACCATGGTGGACATCCACGGGTACGTCTCGTGCACGCTGATCGAGCCGACCACCGGCCCGCACGGCGACAACTACGAGTACGACCTCTACATCAAGCACGCGCTGCGCAACGCGCTGGCCATGGAGCAGGCCGTCCTCGCCACCGGCGAGACCCGCGCCTCGTGCGCGGACGGCAGCGGCGGTCGGCGTGCCGACATCCCGTTCCGGGACCGGGCACAGGGCTGGGACGACTGGCCGCCGATCTTCACGCCGATGTACTCGATGTACCACGGCACCATCGGGCACACCATCGAGGTGCCGCTCAACCCGCGCGGCAACCTGACCGAGGCGGAGCGGCACGAGCGCACCCGGATCAACACCGCCGTGGCGCGGGCGTCGATCGAGGGGAACCTCCGGTACGCCACCGAGAACCGGGCGGCGCTGCTGGACACCCAGCTCGAATGGTTCCGGCGGGGTGCCGCCGGGGAGCCGACCCGCCCCATCGACGACCCGCTCGCCCTCTCGCTGGCCCGGGGGGACAACGCCAAGACGCACCCGCAGAGCTTCCCCCGCGCGTACGTCATCCCGGCCGGTACCGGTCAGCGCAGTGAGACCGCGGCGGCCCGGCTGGTGCAGTTCATGCTCGACAACGACGTCGTCGTGCACCGCGCCTGGCGTCCGTTCACGCTCGACGGCACGCGCCACGAGGCCGGCGCGTACGTCGTCGACATGCGTCAGGCCAAGCGTGGCCTGGTCAGCGCGCTGCTCGACGTCGGGCGGGACGTGACCCAGGACTTCAACGCGATGTACGACATCTCGGCCTGGAGCCACGGTCACCTCTGGGGCGCGACCGTGCAACGGGTGACGCGGAACGTCACGCTCGACGACAAGGTGCTGCGTCCGGTGACCGAGGCCCGTGCCACGGGTTCCGTCGCACCCGGCAACCGCACCCAGTACGGGCTGGTCGTCGACTCGGTCGCCGGCATCCAGGCGGTCAACCGGCTCCTCGACGACGGCGTGACGCTGGGACGGACCCCCGACGGGACGTTCGTGGTGTCGGCCGGTGCCGCCGTGGTCGGTCCGATCGCCGAGGCGTACGGCGTCGAGTTCACGAAGATCACGCCGCCGCAGGCGCGTACCGCCACGCCGGTGTCCCGGGTCCGGCTCGGTGTCGCGGCCAACGCCGGTGAGATCCACGCCTTGCGGCAGATGGGCTTCGCGCCCATCTCGGTGACGCACACCGCTTTCAACAGCGGGGCGCTCTCCTTCGCCGACTTCGATGCGCTGTTCGTCTCCACCACCTCGTTCAACCCGCTCAGCCTGGACGCCACCCGCGGTTTGGAGTTCACCCGGTGGCTGGGCGACGGCGGGACCGTGGTGGGCCGAGGCAGCAGCGGCAAGCTGTTCAACGACCGCGCCGGGCTGCTCGACGTGACGATCGCGGCGGGCCGCAGCGACGCCAACGGCATCGTCGCGGTGCGCAACGATCCGGCCTCGCCGATCACCGGTAACGCGCTGCCGACCGCGTTCGTCGACGCGCCGCAGTACTTCACCCGGGTCGGCGACGGCGTCCGCGTCGACCAGCGCCTGGCCGCCGAGGGCTTCTTCCTCGCCGGACACTGGGGTGGACAGGAGGCCGCCGCCGGTCACGCGGTGGTGGTCAGCGGCGTGGCCAAGGGCGCGAACGTGACCCTGTTCGGCACCGAACCGCTGTTCCGGGCCCACCCCGAGGGCCTCTTCCCGCAGGTCGCCAACGCCCTGTGGCAGTGACCTGACCGACGATCGCCCCGGCCGGTGCCGCCAGCGCCGGTCGGGGCGATCACGTTGCGCGGTCACCGGCCGCCGTTACGATCGAGGATCATGGCGATCCTCTCCCCGCACCGGCCCGCCTGACATGCCCTCGGAACCGGCTCTGCCCTCCGACCCGGCTCTGACCTACGTCGAGGCGCGTACCGTGGCCGTGGCCGTGGCCGAGGCCGACCAGCAGGAGCTGCGGCAGCACCTGGACCTGACCGGCGGCCCGGTGACCCCGCCGAGGCTGGTGGCCGGTGTCGACGTCTCCTACGACAAGACCTCCACCCGGGTCACCGCCGCCGCCGTGCTCGTCGACCTGACCACCGGCGTCGAGGTGGAGACCGTCGTCGTACCCGGCGAGGTGACGTTCCCGTACGTCCCCGGGCTGCTGGCCTTCCGCGAGGTCCCGATCCTGCTCACCACGCTGGGCAGGCTCAGCCGCCGCCCCGACACCGTGGTCTGCGACGGGTACGGCATCGCCCATCCACGGCGGTTCGGGCTGGCCTGCCACCTGGGCGTGGTGACCGGCCTGCCCACCTTCGGCGTGGCCAAGACCCCGTTCGTCGGCACGTACGCCGCACCCGGGTCGCGTCGGGGCGACCGGTCGGTGCTCTCCGACGGCGACGACGTGCTCGGCCACGCCCTGCGTACGCAGACCGACGTCAAGCCGGTCTTCGTCTCCGTGGGTCACCGCACCGACCTGGACCGGGTGACCGAGTTGACGCTGACGTTGAGCCCGCGCTACCGCCTGCCGGACGTGATCCGACGTGCCGACTTCCTGTCCCGCGAAGCCCTTCGCCGAGGCGAGGCTGCTTCCCGGCCCGGGCTCCGGGCTCCGCGGGTGTGACAGGTCAGCCGAGGACCCGGAACATGGTGTTGTAGTTCCCGGAGAGGACGACCTGCACCGACGCGTCGATGTTGGTGAGGGACGGTCGATGCAGTTGGATCTTCCCGTCCACACCGGCCCGCACCCAGAGGTCCGGGATCCCGTCGCCGCTGACGTCGGGGATGCCGACGACCGCGTTGTACGTCGTCTCGGTCCAGCCCGTGCCGATCCGCACGTCGCCGTCGCGGGAGTTGGCCGCCTGCTTGAGCGAGTCCAGGTTGACGCTGTTCGGGCCCGACCCGGGCCGTCCGTGGCGGACATAGAGCGTGCCGGCGTCCAGGTTGCGCCAGAGCAGGTCCGGTGTGCCGTCCCGGTCGAAGTCGGTGATGTTGAGGATCTCCCGACGGGCCCAGGCGGTGCCCTCCATCAGCGTCGCCTCCTGGAAGCTCGCCCCGGTGTAGCCGGAGAGCACCCAGAACTGGGTCCCGGAGCGCAGCGCCAGGTCGGGTTTGCCGTCACCGGTGATGTCGCCGAGCGCCTTGATCTGGGTCCAGGTGGACGGGGCCGGCGCGGTGGCCGGCAGCAGGATCCGCAGCCGCTTGTCCACGTTGAAGCTGCCGTATCCGTCACCGGGGTAGAGCCAGAACCCGCCGTCGGGGGTACGGGCGAACAGGTCGGTGAGCCCGTCTCCCGGGTACGCGTCGGAGTGCTTGGTGATCAGTGCGGCCTGACCGGTGGCGGGGTTGTACCAGTGCCCGGGCGGGTTCTGCTCGCCCTTGTCGTTGTAGGAGGCGGCGAGGTGGTCGTACAGCTCACCGCCCTCGTCGCCGACGAAGGTGCGCAGGTTTCCGTCGGCGTTGATGACGAGCAGGTCGGGTCGCCCGTCACCGGTGATGTCGGCGGGCCCGTCGGCCTCGTCCCGTGGTGGCACGAAGAAGGTGTAGTCGGTGCGGACGCTGCGGTTGCCGACGGCGTCGTAGGCGTACACCTGCAGGGTGGTGGGCCCGGCGTGCCGTGGTCTGAGGTCGGGCACGGTGACGGTGCCGTTGGTGGCGTTCACGGACGTGCTGCCGATGGACTCGAAGGCATAGGTGAACCGGACCGCGCCGGTGGCGGTGAAGGTGATCGGGCCGGTCCCGCCGAACTTCACCGTCGCCCAGGTGTCGCCGTCGTGGCTACCCTCCAGCCAGACGTCACTGGTCACCGTCGGGGCGGGCGGCGCGGACGCGTCGACGTTCAGCCGGCAGGGTTCGCTGCCGGGCGGGAAGTACGTCGACGTGGCGCCCACCTGGTCCTCGGCCTGGACGTCCCAGGAGTAGGTGGCCTTGTCCTCCAGGCTGCTGGACGGGATGGTCAGCCGTGCCTCACCGCTGCTGGTGGCGGTGACCAGGGTGCCGGCGGGCACCGTCGAGCCGGTCTTCCAGAAGCGGAACCGCAGCGCCTTGAGGTTGTTGTCGGGGTCGGTGGCCTTCGCGTACAGCTCCAGGTTGGTCCTCGCGACCGTGACTCCGCTGCCGGGGCCGGGCACACAGTTGCCGCCGGGGGTGCTCCTGCCGCCGGTCGGCTCCTTGGGCGGCGAGTTGTACTCGACCGTCAGTTGGGCGGTGCTGACCCGGAAGCGGCGCCAGGTCAGCGTGTCGGACTCGCTGGTCGCCTGCATGCCCAGGGTGAGGGTGGAGTCGCTGCTGTCGGCGGCCGACCGGGCGGCGGCCGCCACGTCGAAGCGGGCGTAGTCGTTGTCGCAGCTGCCGTCGTAGCCGTAGGCGAAGGACTGCTTGTCCTGCACCGAGCGCCAGGTCGGCTGCTTCTTCCACGTGGTGCCGGACGAGATCGCCGCCGTGTGCCACAGCTCCATCTGGCGGCGCGTGCAGTTCCAGGAGTGGACGTTGAGCACCCGGAAGGTGGCGGTCTCGATGTCCGGGCCCTTCAGGGTGCTCTTGAAGCCCATCCGCCAGAAGGAACGAGCCGTCAGCGGCGTGTTCCGCTCGTGACCGACCCGTGCGTCCGTGCTGCCGGAGTTGAAGTTCGTGCCGTTCCAGGTGTTGGTGCTCGGGTGCTGCTTGTAGATGGTGGCCCAGGCCTGCGTGGTGGTGTTCAGGGTGGGGTCGAGGAAGATCGGGAAGATCGCGTCGGCGTCGTCGAGCAGCCCGCTGGCGGCGGCGTCGAGGTGCAGGCGTACCTGCCCGGAACCGTCGCCGTCGAGGCGGGTGGGCATCCGCGCGTGGCGGGCGCCCGGCTCGACGCCGCTGAGACCGGAGAGGTTCAGCACGTCGGCGTTGGTGGCCACGGCGGTGCGGGGCGCGGCCGGGGGCGCTTCGGGTTCCTGACCGGCGGAGTCCCAGGCGAAGGGGGTGGGGATCGAGCCGATCTCCGCCCCGTCGACGGAGTCGAGGATCCGGACGCCGCCGGTCTCCCGGTCGTGGCGGAAGGTCGCGGTCGGGGACTCAAGGCCGTAGACGAGGGACCGGACGGCGTCGATCGTGCTGCTCGCCCGGGTCTTGACGATCAGCAGTTGGCCGAAGCCGCCGTCGTCGCGGGCGACCAGGAGCAGGTCCACGCCGGGCCGGACCTCGGGATAGAGGGCGCGCGGGCCGTCGAGCACCGGCTCGGGCAGCGCACCGGGCCACAGGTAGGTGACCGTGTGGCCGTCGATCTCCACTTCGGCCAGCGGCGTGTCGGCCGGTTCGGTCCGCGTGTTGGCGACCAGCCGCAGCGCGTGGCGGGAGGGGCTCGGCTCGGGGCTGGCCCCGGGGCTGTTCGGTTCGCTGCCGCCGGCGAACCGTACCGGCACCGCGGCGTTGACCGGGCGGATACCGAGGCCGTCGGGGGCGGTGCTGGTACGGGTGAGCGCGGTGTCGATCGGTGCCCACTGCCCGGTGGCGTCCTTGGCGCGCTGTGGCACCGCGTGGGACGTGGAGCGCCAGCGACCGCTCGGCAGTGCCCAGGTCAGCGAGGTGGGCGTGGTGGCGGTCTCCACCAGCACCTCCTTGCCGGTGCGCAGCGCCTCGGCCATCGCGGTGGCCTCGTCGACTGGGGGAGTGGACACCGGAACGGCCGGGGTGGCGGTGGCCGGCCGGGAGTCGGGTCCGTCGAATCCGGGCCACCACGGCAGCGTCGCCGCGACGACGGCGGCCAGCAGAAGGCCCATGGTGCACAACAGCCGGGTGCGCGTACGCACGAGCGGGCTGAGCAGGCGAGGCACAGTCACGGCGGTCTACTCCCGTGGGCCGGGCGGACAGGAAGACGGCGTGCAGAACCGCCCCTGTCGGCGGGCCGTGGGGCAGAAATGCGGGCACACGATCGCACGCCACCGGTACGTCCCGTCTATCCCGTCAACGTTATCGATCCGTGATCTTCACTCCTTGAATATGTGCCGTAACGCCGGAATTTGATCTTGTGTCTGGATTTGCGGGTCCGGCCTGTCGGACATGGCGGATCTGTTCGTTTAGATGATCTTCGGGGCGATCGGAGATCCACTGCGGCAATAGCGGCGTGACGGGGATCACTCCAACCCGATGTTGATCACTTTAGGTGACCTTGAGCTACTCAGCGCTCTGACGGAAGGTGCTCACGCACGGGCCGCACCTGGCATGTGCCCGGTGCGGTTTCCGCACCGTCCTCTTTCGTCTTGACGCCTGGGTGGGAGTCGACGCGCATGCGTGGTACCGGTTTGCTGGCTCGGCGGTGGGGTCGTCCCGCCCGTACGACCTTCGTCCTGGCGCTCACCATGACCATGGCGGTGACGACCCTGCCCGCGCCCGCCTTCGCGAAGCCCGGACCGGGTATGAGCCGTGGCGCCATCGAGCTGCCGGAGATTCCGGAGGTCGATCAGGTCTCGCCCGACGAGGAGGCGGTGGCGAACCTGCTCACCGACGAGCCGGAACCGTCGGAGCTCTACGAGCCCACGGCCGTCGAGGCATGGGAAGAGGGCAGCGGCACCGTCGACCTGACCGGGGTGACGCCCGGTGAGACGCTGCCGGTCGACGACCTGCCGGTCGCGCTCGGCGTGCCGGACGGCGGCGATCCCGCTGCCCTCGCCGGCACCTGGGCCGTCGACCTGGCCGCACCCGAGGCGTCCCACGACGCCGGGGTGGCCGGCCTGATCATGAAGATCACCCCGCCGGCCACCGCCGACCCGGAGGCCGAGGTCGCCCTCACCGTCGACTACACGCCCTTCGCCGACTTCTACGGCCCGCAGGCCGCCGACCGGTTCGGCGTCATGCTGCTGCCCGACTGCGTCTTCGACGACCCCGACGGCGGCGACTGCGCCCCCGACGACGCCGCCCGAGGAACGGCGGACCCCGCGAGCATCGCCGGTCAGACCGTCTCCAGCGAGGTGGAGCTGGTCCCGGTCGCCGGCTCCGCCGCCCGCAGCGCACGGGTCGCCGGGGTCGAGGAGGGCGCTCCCGCCCGCCGGATGGTCACCAGCAGCCTGCCGGTCGGCGCGCTGCTCGGTGACGCCACGCCGGTGGCGGGTCGGTCGGCGATCGGCGCCCAGTCCGCCGCGTCGGGCAGCAGCGTCGTCGGCGTGCTCGACACCGGCGCCTCGGCGGCCGGTGACTTCACCGCCACCCCGCTGCTCTTCTCCGGCTCGTGGGCGGCGGGTTCGTCGTCCGGCGCGTTCACCTACTCGTACCAGGTCCAGGTGCCCGAGACGGCCGGCGGTCCGACGCCGAAGGTCGCGTTGTCGTACTCGTCGCAGTCGGTGGACGGGCGTACCTCGGCGACCAACAACCAGGCGTCCTGGATCGGCGACGGTTGGGACTACGCCGCCGGCTCGATCACCCGGACCTACGTCAACTGCCGTCAGGACTCCAAGAAGGCCGGCTCCAACAACGCCACCCACCGGACCGCCGACCTCTGCTGGGGCTCGAAGAACGCGACCCTCTCCCTCGGCGGGATGACCACCGAGCTGGTCTGGAACCAGTCGGCCGAGACGTGGACCACCGCCAACGGCGACGGCTCCAAGGTGGAGTTGCGCAAGAACGCGAACCTCGACAACGGCGACGAGGACGGCGAGTACTGGGTCGTCACCACCAGGGACGGCACCAAGTACCACTTCGGCCTGCACCGCCTGCCCGGCTGGACCACCGGAGCGCCGGTCACCAACTCGGTCCTCGCCGTACCGGTCTACGGCAACCACGCCGGTGAGGACTGCTACAAGGCGGGGAACTGGGCCGGCTCGGCCTGTGAGCAGGGGTGGCGGTGGTCGCTGGACTACGTCGAGGACATCCACGGCAACGTGATGACCCTCTGGTGGAAGAAGGAGAGGAACCGCTACGCGCAGAACTTCAACTTCACCAAGCCCGTCGAGTACGACCGCGGCGGCCACCTGCTGAACATCGACTACGGCCAGCGCAACACCAACAACAACGTCTTCGCGACCCCACCGCTGGCCCGCGTCACGTTCGACGTCGCGGAACGCTGCTACAACCAGGGTTCCCAGACCTGTTCCGAGTCGAACTTCAACAGCAACATCCCGCACGACTACCGCATCTGGTACGACACCCCGGCCGACCTGAACTGCGTCGCGGGCAAGAAGTGCTGGAACGCCTCGCCCTCCTTCTTCACCCGTAAGCGGCTCGACAAGATCACCACTTTCGCGCAGCGCCGCAGCGGCTCCACCGCCCTGCAGAAGGTGGACGAGTACCAGCTCACGCAGTCCTTCCCGGTGGAGTGGACCGGGACGAACACCGCGCTGTGGCTGGAGTCGATCGAGCGCACCGGGTACGGCGTCGGCGGCGACGCGGTCCGGCTCAACCCGGTGCGGTTCGTGCACAACTCCGAGGACATGCCCAACCGGGTCCGCAAGGACAACCGGCCCGGCTTCTCCCGGCTGCGCATCGCCCGGGTCGTCAACGAGTACGGCGGCGAGACCGTCGTCACGTACAAGAAGCCCACCGGCGCCTGCGCGGACGGCACCGGCCTACCCGGCAAGACCGACACCGCCGGGCTGAGGTCGAACACCCGGCTCTGCTACCCCAACTTCTGGCACCCGGACCCGGCCAACGACGACGAGATCGACTGGTTCCACAAGTACGTGGTGGAATCCGTCGAGGAGCTGCCCGCCATCGACGGCGCCTCCAGTTCCACCGTCACGACCTACCAGTACGCGAACGCCGGCTGGAGGCTGGCCGAGGCGGAGTTCACCAAGAAGTCCAGCCGCACCTACTCCCAGTTCGCCGGCTTCGAGCAGGTCACCGTGCTCACCGGCCCGCCCGTCGCCGAGATGGGCAGCGAGCGGACCAAGTCCGTCACCCGCTACTTCCGGGGCATGGGCGACACCGTGTCCGTCAAGGACAACGTGGGCAGCGGCGAGGAGATCGCCAAGGACCGGGAGCCCTTCGCCGGCCGGGTCGCCGAGGAGCTGACCTACGCCAGCGCCGGTGACGCTGACGCCAACTGGCTCACCCGCAGCGTCACCTACCCGACGGCGACCGAACTCGCCTCCCGCCCCCGCGACGACGGCCTCAGCCCGCTCAAGGCGTGGCGAGTCACCGACACCCGGCAGAAGGCGGTGGCCCGGTCGTCCGGCACCGGCGACGACACCCGCACCCTGCGGACCGTTGAGACCAGGACCACCTACGAGAGCACCCACGGCCTGCCGGAGCGGATCGAGTCCCTCGGCGACACCGGCCGCACCGGCGACGAGTCCTGCACCTTCGTCGAGTACGCGCACCACACCGACAAGCACGTCATCGGCCTGACCCGGCAGATCCGCAGCAGCGCCACGACCTGCGCCGCCGCGACCTTCGACGACCTGACCTCGCTCGCCTCCGCCGGCCGGGTCGCCTACGACGACACCGCCTACGGTGCGGCGCTGCCGGCGAGCAGTCGCGGTCTGGCCACCCAGACCTGGTCGCTGAGGGCCGACGGCTCCGGTTTCCAGAACGACGGCACCACCAGCTTCGACGCCGTCGGTCGGGTGCGGACCCGCACCGACCCGGACGGCAAGGTCTCCCAGATCACCTACACCCCCGCCAGCGGGCAGGCGTACTCGGTCACCGAGGAGAACTCCCTCGGGCACAAGCAGACCCGTGAGCTGGACCCGGGCCGGGGCGTCACGCTCAAGACCACCGACCCGAACGACCGTGTCAGCCACGCCGAGTACGACGGGCTGGGCCGTCTGGTCAAGGCGTGGGGCGCCGGGCGTACCCCGTCGACCTCGTCGGTGCCGGACTTCCGCGCCGAGTACGCCCTGCCGCCGATCGCCCCCGACCCGGAGAACCCGGGCGAGAGCATCCGCAAGCCCCCGTACGTCACCACCTTCGCCCGCGGCCACGAGGACCGCATCCAGACCTCGGTCACCATCTACGACGGACTGGGCCGGGAACGGCAGTCCCAGGTGCAGGCGACCAACGGCGGTCGGCTGGTCACCGACACGCTCTACAACTCGGCCGGCGAGGTCTGGCAGACCAACAACGCCTACTTCGCCGAGGGGTCGCCGATCGGCCAGCTCTTCACGCCGCTGTCGGACACGGTCATGCCCAACGCCACCCGCTACATCTACGACGGCCTCGGCCGGGTGGTCAAGGAAATCCCGCTGCTCAACGGGAACGAAGACGAGGCCCGCGCCACCAAGTACAGCTACGGCCTCGACCACTCCACCGTGACCAACCCCAAAGGGGCCGCGTCGTACCGCCTCTTCACCGACGGGCTCGGCCGCACCACCCGGGTCGACACCTTCCGCGACACGGACCAGACCGACTTCACCTCGATGCGCTACGAGTACGACTCGCGCGGCCAACTGGTGAAGGCGGACCACTCCGCCAACCCGCTGCCGTGGACCTGGACGTACGACCAGCGCGGCCGGCTCACCCGGACCACCGACCCGGACACCGGCCTCACCACCATGACCTACGACCACCGGGACCGGCCGCTCACCACGACCAACGCCCGTGGCGTGACGGTGTGGAACGGGTACGACGAGCTGTCCCGCCCCACCCAGCAGCGCCTCGGCGGCAGCGGCGGCACCCTGCTCTCCCAGTTCACCTACGACACGGTGGCCGGCGGCAAGGGCCTGCCCGCGACGTCGACCCGCTACACCGACGGCTTGCCGTACACCCAGTCGATCGGCGGCTACACCCAGGACTACCAGCCGACCTCGACCACGCTGACGCTGCCGCAGTCCACCGCCACCACCTGGGGCCTGAGCCAGCAGTACCGCTACGACTACACGTACACCGACACCGGTCTGCCCGAGTCGAGCACCATGCCGGCGGTCGGGCCGCTGCCCAGCGAGAAGCTGCTGGTCCGCTACACCGCCGACGGCCTGCCGCTGTCGGTCTCCGGCAAGGACTGGTACGGCTCGGAGACGATCTACTCGCCGTACGGCCAGGTGCTGCGCTCCACCCTGGGCACCCAGCCGTACCGGGTGTGGACGATGGCCGACTACGACGACGCCAGCGGCGCCCTCACCCGGCAGCAGGTCTTCCGCGAGGTCACCGGCAACCACCTGGTCTCCAACCGCTCCTACGGTTACGACGACGCCGGCAACGTCACCTCGATCCGCGAGCACGCGACCCCGATCGCGGAGCGCCAGTGCTTCACCTACGACCCGCTCGGCCAACTCCTCAACGCCTGGACGTCCAACAGCCAGACCTCCTGCGACGCCGGCCCCGGCACCGCGACCGCACCCAACGCGGCGGTCGGCGTCGACGGCACCGGCTACTGGCAGGAATACGAATACGACCTGCTGGGCAACCGCACCAAGCTGGTCGAGCGGGACCTGACCGGCCGCACCTCCGCCGCCCCGCTGGCGACCACCTACGGGTACGGCCGGGAGGGGGCCCAGCCGCGCACCCTGTCCGCCGTCACCAAGACGTACACCACCCCGCAGGGCGCGGCGATCGTCTCCGAGGCCGCACGGCTGTACGAGCTGACCGGCGAGACCAAGTCGGTCACCTCCACCAGCAACGGCGACCAGCAGGAACTGACCTGGACCTACGACGGCCAGATCGAGCGGATCACCGGCTCGGGCAGCAAGGGCCGCAGCCCGTACGTCGGCCTGGCCGCCAAGTGCATCGACCTCAGTTCCGGCACCTCGGAGCCGAACCGGCCGATCCAGCTGTGGGCGTGCAACAGCACGATGGCCCAGAAGTGGAGTTTCACTCCGGTCCCGGGCCAGAACAACGCCAACCTGGGCACCCTGTCCGGGCACGATGACTGGTGCGTCCAACCGGCTGCCAACACGGCGGGTTCGGCGATGCGTCTACAGCGGTGTGACGGCACGGCCGACCAACGCCTGGAGCGCCTGTCGACGGGACAGGTGAAGCACGTCGCGTCCGGGCTGTGTCTGGCCGTACAGGGGAACGCCACGGCAGACGGCACGCCGATCGTGCTGGCCACCTGCGCCAGCGGTTCGGCGGGCCAGCAGTGGAACGCGCAGGACGAGACCCGGCACATCTACGGTCCCGGCGGCACCCGCCTGCTGACCGTGCAGGGCCAGCAGGCCACGCTCAACCTGGGCGAGGCGCAGTTGACCGTGCAGCCCGGCGGCATGCCGATCGACGCCCAGCGCACCTACTCCACCCCGGGTGGTGCGGTATCGCGGCAGGTGATCGGCACCGCCGCGCAGGCGTTGGCGGCGCTCGCCGGTGACCACCAGGGCAGCACGTACGCGGAGGTGGTCCTCGCCGGCGGGATGACGACTCGGATCCGGAAGCAGGACCCGTTCGGCAACCAGCGTGGCGCCGCGTCAGTAGGTGCGAACATGCGCACCAACACCGGCTTCCTCGGCGCGGTACGCGACGACTCGTCCGGCTTCGTGCCGCTGGGCGCGCGTCTGTACGACCCTGAGGTGGGCCGGTTCATCTCCGCCGACCCGGTCCTGGACCTGACCGACCCGGTCCAGAACAACGGCTACACGTACGCCCACAACAACCCGGTGACCCACTCGGACCCGTCCGGCCTGTCGCTGGCGTTGACCGCGTCGGAGACGGCGGCGGCCCTGGCCGGTGCGGGACTGTCGGCGGCGATGATCTCTCAGGCGCAGGCCAACATGGGCCGGTCGCTGATGTCGGTGGTCCTCGACTCGGCCTGGTACATCCTCAAGGAGTTCATCGGCATCAACGACGCCATGAACTGCTTCGGCGGTGACATGTGGGCGTGCGGCAGCCTGATCATCGGGGCGATCCCGTGGGCGAAGCTGGGCAAGATCCCGGCGGTGATCCGGGCGATCGACCGAACGATCGCCGCAATCCAGGCATGGCAGGCCGCGAAGCGGGCCGCAGAGATCGTGCTGGCCGCGGCGCGGGCGGCGGAAGCCGCCGCGTTGCAGGCCAAGAAGCTGGCCATCGAACGGGCCAAGAAGGCCGCCCAGGCAGCCAAGAAGAAGGCCGCTGACAAGGTCAACTCGACAAGCAACAAGGCAACCCAGTCGGCGAAGAAGACGGGTAACCCGGCACAGAAGGAAGCCCAGGCCAAGTCCAACCCGAAGGGCTCGTCCGCAGCCTCCGGCGGTGCCGGTGGCAAGGGTGCCAGCGGCGGCGGCAAGGGCGACTCGAAGCCGGGCGGCTCGTCGGGCGGATCGAGCCGCAGCAACGGCGGCACCAGCGGCAGCGACAATGGCGGTTCAGCCGCCGAGGCTGCCGGCGATTCTTTCATTTCTATCTACCGCACACCGAAAGTCGTAGACAAAGACTATGAATTGGACCATGGTCCGAATCCATCTTCGCGTGTCGAGGGCGGTAACGACCTTGTCTATTTCGGCGAGAGAAGTGTTGCGAGTGAGTATCAAGGACGGGGCCCTTACGCGTCTGGAATGATTCGGTATGACATGCACCTATCGTTCCTGGAAAGTTTTCCGAAAGCGGCAAAGAGGTACGACTGGAAGGGGCCAGGCGGAACCCCTCGGATTGAGTTCGAGATCCCCTATAATCGGCTAGGTGAGTTCAATGCACTCACCTTGAACCGTACTTGGTTACCCAAAAAGGGGTAGAAGGTGAATTATGAGTTCGATTCTTCATCTAGAGTTTCAGGTGACTGTGGTCGCCGTCAGGCAGTGGGGACTAGACGTGATGCTTCCAGATGGAACGCCGGGATCTATTGACAACACGAAGGATCCGGCGTGGACCTCAGGCGATCGTGCTGCCGTTGTTGGCGCCGTGGTTCGCGCTGTAGTTATTGACGATGAGCGTTCGCCTGTTCGCTTAAGCGCACTGGACGAGGATGCGGATATCGCCCGAGTCAAGAGGGATTCGGTGTAGGGGAGACTGAGTCGGTGGTGGAAGTGGAGGTCGTTGCGCCCGTGGCGTCGGCGGAGAAGGGAGCCAGAGGTGACTCATCGAGTCGTCGGTTCGAGATCTTGCGGTCGAGTTGCGAGCCACGGCCTTCTGTTCCCGCCGATCTGTTGCCTCCTTGTGGAAAGTCCGTCCCCCGCCCCGTGATCGACCTCGAACGGCGAGGGTCAAGCCAACCCACCGACGAGCACCTGATCAGCTACCCGGACATTATTGCTCCGGGTCGACCACCCTTGCGATGCATTGGCCGCTGGGGTGGTGACAGCGGGCGCCGTTGTCGAGTGGGGTGTCGCACCAGACTCGGTGGCGGAGGAACTGGCGGTCTTCTTCGCTGAGTGTCGTCTCGCCGAAGTCGATGGCGGCGAGGTGACCGAGGGAGTCGCGCAGGGCCACGGCGAGGGCGGTGGCATCGTCCAGGGTGGTCAGCCTGGTGGGCAGGTGGATGATCCAGAATGGTGCGCTCATCGTGGCCCTCGATGGTGAGTGGTGTCCGCGTGGCGGCCGACGCTCTGCCGGGACTGCCATTGGCGCAGTGCGTGGCGGATGCGCTCGGCCTCGGTGGTGGCGGTGGTGAGTTCGCGGCGTAGGCGTTCCATCTCGTCGGCGAGTCGATCGAGGTAGGCGTACACCTGGGTGGGGTCGAGGCCGCGTCGACGGGTCCTGGACCTGGCCGCTGAGTCGACCGCCCTCGTCTTCATGCCGGCCCCGGACCCGGCTGCTGAGTCGACCGCCGACCACACCTCGCCGAACACCCGCGAAGCAGCCCGAAGCGGCCAGTCCGGTCCGGCGCGAACCCCGATCCACCCGCCGCACCCGCCACGGACCCGCCCATGATCACGCTCGATCCCGGATCGAGTGGTATCCGGGGGCAAGGGAAGCCACTCGATCCTGCATCGAGCGCGACCGTGACGCTGTTCGCGGTACCCCGCCATCACCCACGCTCGATCCTGCGTCGAGCGTGACCGTGACGCCGTTCGCGGCACCTCGCCACCACCCGCGTCGATCATGGATTTGAGCACGCACAAAAGCCGTGAACTAGTGCGAAGCATCACCTGGAACTCCATGATCGCGTGCCACCGTAGCTTCGTGAGCGCCGGATCTCTGATCGCCGGGCTGACCTGAGGCGTTGTCGGGGTGGGGTGGGTAGATCTGTTGTCGTCCTAGCGACAACAGATCTACCCACCGCCCTTCGCCGGACGAGTCTCCTCGTCGTAGCACGCCCGGCGGGCGGCACCTACGTAGCGCAGTTCGGGTCCCGGACGGTCGAGCGTCGGATCGTCGGTGGCCGGACCGGTTGTGCGATGGCCTGTCGGCGTATGAGTTGCCGTGAGCGTGGTCAGGGGCGGCGCAGTGGCGCGGGCAGCGATGGCAAGCCTGTGCGATGCCCTGCGGTGGGGGGCTGCGATGGCCAGCCTGTTCTGATGGCGTGCGGTGCGGGTTGCGGTGGTCCGGCCGGCCGGCACGGCGAGCGGTGTACTCGGGTGCAGGTGTTAACAAGGGACCCCTGCTCTACCGGAGGCGTTAATAAGGTGCCCTTCCTTGCACCGAGGCGGCGTGGTGAACAATGGCGGCGTGACCTCCCCCCGCGATCTTGTGCTGTTGGGTTGTACCGGGTCGATCGGTACCCAGGCCATCGACATCGTGCGGCGAAATCCTGACCGCTTCCGGGTGGTGGCGCTCGGTGCCGGTGGCGGTAACGTCGCGCTGCTCGCCGCCCAGGCTCTCGAACTCGGTGTCGAGGCGGTCGGGGTGGCGAAGGCGTCCGCCGCGCAGGATCTCCAGCTCGCGTTCTATGCCGATGCGAGTCGACGGGGCTGGGCCAGCGGCGACTTCAAGCTTCCCAAGATCGTGGCCGGGCCGGACGCGATGAGCGAGTTGGCGCAGTGGCCCTGCGACGTCGTGCTCAACGGGGTGGTGGGGTCGCTGGGGCTCGCGCCGACGCTGGCCGCGCTGCGCGCCGGGCGTACGCTCGCGCTGGCGAACAAGGAGTCCCTGGTCGCCGGTGGCTCGTTGGTCAAGGCGGCGGTGACGCGGCCGGAGCAGATCGTGCCGGTCGACTCGGAGCACTCGGCGCTGGCGCAGTGTCTGCGCGGCGGCAGTCGGGGCGAGGTGCGGCGGCTGGTGGTGACGGCCAGTGGCGGGCCGTTCCGGGGGAAGCGGCGCGACGAGTTGACGGCGGTGACGCCGGAGCAGGCGCTGGCGCACCCGACCTGGAACATGGGGCCGGTCGTCACGATCAACTCGGCGACCATGGTCAACAAGGCGCTGGAGGTGATCGAGGCGCACGAGCTGTTCGACGTGCCGTACGCCGACATCACCGTGATGGTGCACCCGCAGTCGGTGATCCACTCGATGGTCGAGTTCGTGGACGGCTCGACGCTTGCCCAGGCCAGTCCGCCGGACATGCGGTTGCCGATCGCATTGGGTCTGGGCTGGCCGGATCGGGTGGCCGACGCCACCGCAGCCGTCGACTGGACCACGGCGCACACCTGGGAGTTCACGCCGCTGGACGACGAGGCGTTCCCGGCGGTGGCGCTGGCCAAGGCGGCTGGGGAGACGGGGCGCTGCCGGCCGGCGATCTACAACGCGGCCAACGAGGAATGCGTCGCGGCGTTCGTCGCCGGGCGACTGCCGTTCCTCGGCATCGTGGACACGCTACAGCGGGTGTTGGAGGACGCTCCCGATTTCGACGAACCGGGTACCGTCGAGGACGTACTCGAAGCCGAGTCGTGGGCGCGCGGGCACGCGCAGGAGATCATCGCTGCTGCGGTGGAAGGAGCTTGATGTCGTTCGCGTTCGGGGTGGTGCTGTTCGCCCTCGGCATCCTCATCTCGGTGAGCCTGCACGAGGCGGGCCACATGATCACCGCCAAGGCCTTCGGGATGAAGGTCACCCGCTACTTCGTCGGTTTCGGCCCCACCATCTTCTCCTTCAAGAGGGGCGAGACCGAGTACGGCCTCAAGGGCATCCCGCTCGGCGGCTTCTGCAAGATCGTCGGCATGACGCCGCAGGACGACGACGTCGAGCCCGGTGACGAGAAGCGCGTGATGTGGCGCTACCCGGTGTGGAAGCGCACGATCGTGATGTCCGCCGGCTCGATCACCCACTTCGGGTTGGCGATCTTCGCGGCCTGGCTGGCGGCGATGACGTTCGGCCTGCCCAACCCCAACTTCCCGAGCACCGAGGAGCAGATCCGCGCCGAGCCGGCGGTGATCGCGATCCAGGAGTGCGTCCTGCCGGACACCACCTACCGGGTCTGCGAGGCCGGTGACGCGCCGAGCCCGGCCGGTGCCGGCGGGTTGCAGAACGGTGACCGGATCACCTCGATCAACGGCACGCCGATCAACAGCTACGGCGACCTGCTGACCACCCTGCGCACCACCACGCCGGGCAGCACCGCCACCCTCGGGTACGTCCGCGACGGTCAGCCCGGCACCGCCGAGACCACCCTGGCCACCACCAAGCGCCCACCGATCGACGACCCGAACGGGCCGGTCACCGAGGTCTCCGCGCTCGGCGTGGGTCTGGTCGTCTCCACCCCCGGCCTGGTCTCCCACGGCCCGATCGACGCGATCGGTGCGACCAGCACCTTCATCGGTGACATGGCGGTCGCCACCGCGCAGGCGTTGCAGCGGCTCCCGGAGAAGATCCCCGCCCTCTGGACCGCCATCACCGGCGGCGAGCGGGACATCGACACCCCGATCAGCGTGGTCGGCGCCAGCATCCTCGGTGGTGAGGCGGTGGCCAACGACGCCTGGGAACTGTTCATCATGCTGTTCATCTCGTTGAACTTCTTCATCGGGGTGTTCAACCTGTTGCCGCTGCTGCCACTGGACGGTGGGCACATCGCCATCGCCTGGTTCGAACGCGTCCGTTCCTGGGTGTACGCGCTCCTGCGCAAGCCCGACCCGGGCCGCGTCGACTACTTCAAACTGATGCCCGTCACGTACGCGGTGATCCTGATCGGTGGCGCGTTCACGCTGCTCACGATCACCGCGGACGTCGTCAACCCGATCTCGATCTTCTCAAGGTGAGTGCTTGAAGTGACCGCTGTCAGTCTCGGTATGCCCGCCGTGCCGCCGCCACCGCTCGCGCCCCGACGGGCGAGCCGTCAGATCATGGTCGGCTCGGTGCCGGTCGGTGGTGGGGCACCGGTCTCCGTGCAGTCGATGACCACCACGCTCACCTCCGACGTCAACGCGACCCTCCAGCAGATCGCCGAGCTGACCGCCTCCGGCTGCCAGATCGTCCGGGTGGCGGTGCCCAGCCAGGACGACGTGGAGGCGTTGCCGGCGATCGCGCGCAAGTCGCAGATCCCGGTGATCGCCGACATCCACTTCCAGCCGAAGTACGTCTTCGCCGCGATCGACGCCGGGTGCGCGGCGGTGCGGGTGAACCCGGGCAACATCCGGCAGTTCGACGACAAGGTCGCCGAGATCGCCAAGGCGGCCTCCGCTGCCGGTACGCCCATCCGGATCGGCGTCAACGCCGGCTCGTTGGACAAGCGTCTGCTGACCAAGTACGGCAAGGCCACCGCGGAGGCGCTCGTCGAGTCGGCGCTCTGGGAATGCTCGCTGTTCGAGGAGCACGGCTTCCGGGACATCAAGATCTCGGTCAAGCACAACGACCCGGTGGTGATGATCCGGGCCTACCGGCAGCTCGCCGAGCAGTGCGACTACCCGTTGCACCTGGGCGTGACCGAGGCCGGTCCGGCGTTCCAGGGCACCATCAAGTCGGCGGTCGCCTTCGGGGCGCTGTTGGCCGAGGGGATCGGCGACACCATCCGGGTGTCGCTCTCCGCGCCGCCGGTCGAGGAGATCAAGGTCGGCGCGCAGATCCTGGAGTCGCTGGGCCTGCGCGAGCGCGGTCTGGAGATCGTCTCCTGCCCGTCCTGCGGCCGAGCCCAGGTGGACGTCTACAAGCTGGCCGAGGAGGTCACCGCCGGTCTGGAGGGCCTGCCGGTACCGCTGCGGGTCGCCGTGATGGGGTGCGTGGTGAACGGCCCCGGTGAGGCCCGCGAGGCCGACCTGGGTGTCGCCTCCGGCAACGGCAAGGGTCAGATCTTCGTCAAGGGCCAGGTCATCAAGACCGTGCCCGAGGGGCAGATCGTGGAGACCCTGATCGAGGAGGCCCTGCGGCTGGCCGACGAGATGGGTGCCGAGCTGCCCGAGGAACTGCGCGGCCTGCTGCCCGGCGCCACCGTCAGCGTGCACTGACCCATAGCGACACCGAGGGGCGGCCACCCGAGGGCGCCGGGCGACCGCCTGCGGGTAACCGCTCTTGGTGGTCGGGTCGAACGAGGTCGGCGCCTTGACCAGAC
>NZ_JBSFSO010000012.1:0-174931 GCF_053589795.1 Micromonospora sp. NPDC003241
ATACAACACCGGTATCCAGGCCCGACTCCGCCTTGCCGGACCGCCGCCTGGACCTCGCCGCGACACCGCCAACGTTCCTGGACACCGCACTAGCGCGTCGGGGGTCGGTGATGCGAATGTGAGTCGGCCCCGCGTCCGGGTCGAGCGTGCCGGCGCGAGTCCGGTCCGGCAGAAGTGGAGAGTCGTGGCGGAGGAGAAGCCCGCGCGGCCGGTCGATCCGGCGTCACACCGCACCCGGTCGGGCCGCCGCCGTGCGGAGTCGGCCCGGTCGTCGACACCGGCACCGACCTCGCCGCCGTCGGCGCAGGGGGCGACCCGGGCCGCCGCCCGCCGACTCGCCCGCGCCCGGCGGCGTCGACGTACCACGGTGGAGGCCGTCGCCGCCCTCGCCGGCCTGCTGGCCCTCGTCGGTTACGTCAACTGGTGGTCGGAACCGGCGCCGGACGACCAGCCGGACCCGGACGGCCTGCCGGCGGTGGTCGGACGACCGGCACTGCCCAGCGGCAGCGCCACCGCCGACGCCGTGCCGGGCCTGCGCCCTCGGGAACGCAGCCCGAGCCCCTCGCCGAGCGCCAGCGTGGTGTCCACCCCCGACTCGCCGACCGCGCCACCCACGCTCGTGGTCAGCCGGTCCGACATCCCGGGGACGGTGGACCTGACCGAGGCGGGCCGCCGCGACTGGCTGCACTGGGGCCTCGACGGCGCCACCAGCCCGACACGCAAGCGCGACGGCTCCGCCGACCTGCGGGACCTGGGTGGCCGGGGCGACCGGGACACCTGGGACGGCAACCAGGAGCTGTTCCGGTGGCGCGACGGCGCGCCGGTGGACTCGGCCGGGGACGTCGCGGACGGGGTCTACACCTGCGGTGCCGGCAACGGCTTCCGGCTCGCCGTCGTGTCCGACGGGCAGCCGCGCACCGCCACCGTCTACCTCGGCGTCTGGATGGCCCGGGGTCGACTCGACGTGCGGGTGGGCGACGACGGGCCACGCCAGACGCTGCGCCTGGAGGAGCGGCACACCAGCCTCTCCTCGGGTGTGACGGTCCGCTTCCAGGCGCCGCAGGGCACCCGCGTACTGCTCACCTGGACGGTGGAGGAGGCGTTCACGCCGCACTGCGGCAACGTCGGTCTGCAGGCCGTCGCACTGCGCTGACCTGCCGGCGGCCCGGCTCTCCAGTAGCGTGGTCGGTGACCGATCATGATCGAGGAGGACCGATGACCTCGGGCGAGAAGGTAATGGACAGCCCCACCGACTGGGTGGCCGAACACATCGACCGGTACGTCGAGACCGACGGTGCCGAGGGGCACGAGTGGCAGCCGGGCGTGTTCACGCTGCTGCTGACCACCCGGGGGCGACGCAGCGGCGCACTCCGGCGGACCGCGTTGATCTACGGCCGGCACGGCGACGCGTACGTGGTGGTCGCCTCCCAGGGCGGCGCTCCCCAGCACCCGGCCTGGTATCTGAACCTGCTCGCGGACCCGGAGGCCCAGGTCCAGGTCGCGGCCGAGCGGTTCACCGCACGGGCCCGCACCGCCACGCCCGAGGAGAAGGCCCGGCTGTGGCCGGACATGGTCGCCGTCTGGCCGGCGTACGACGACTACCAGACCAAGACCGACCGGGACATCCCGGTGGTGGTGCTGGAACGCGTCTGACGGCAGCCGTACCCGCCGTCGGGCAGTTTGTCCGTCGGGCCGCCTCCACCGGACCGTACCGTCCTGCTGTCCGGGTTCGACTGTCCTGTGTGGAGGCCAGGCCGATGAGCAGTAGCAGTACCCTCCGTCCGTCCCCGCCCACCGGCGAGCCGGCCGGAACGGCGTTGCGGGAGATCCCGCTGCCGCCGTACGTGACCGCCGAGGATGCCCAGTTCGCCGTCCGTGCCGTCGTGGTGCACGCGCCCCGAAGATGGTCCGGGGGCACGGTCTGCCGCAACGACGCCAGTCCGCACCCGTGCCGGCTGCACCGCTGGGGCACCCGCGTCCTGGCGCTGCGCGGCCTGCGCGACTCCGAGATCGCCGCACTGATCGAACGTGGCGACCCCGCCGCGCTCGTCCCCGCGCCCAAGGTGCAAGGAAGGGCCCCCTGCTAACGCCTGGTGTATAGGAAGGGTCCCTTCCTTACATCAGGGGAACCTCGTGGGGTACCCGTTTCCGGGGCCGTCACACCTGACGGACCGATCGACTGCCGTCTACTTGACGGATCCCTCGGCAGCGGGCACCGTGGGCAGTGGAGGGGCCTTGAGCTGCCCCGATGCGGTGGTGGGCGACCGCTGCCCGGCGAGCCGCGCCGGGCGTGGTCGACCTCGAAGGCCGCCACATCCGTACCCGGTGTGCGGGCCGATTGCCGGTCCGCCCACGGACTGGCCGGCAGTGTGCCTCCGGCACCGGGAGTCGAGAACCCACGAGGAGTCCCACCATGCTCACGATGACCGACAACGCCGTCCTGGTGATCCGTGACCTCGCCAACCAGCAGGACGTGGCCGAGGGCGGTGGGGTACGCATCGCCGCGGACACCACCGCCGGTTCGCTCACCGTCGAGCTGGTCGCCGCACCGGTCGAGGGTGATCAGGTGGTGGACAACCAGGGTGCCCGGATCTTCCTCGACTCCGACGCCGCCGACCTGCTCGGTGACGCCGCGGTCGACGCGACCGTCGACGACGAGGGCGTGATCCAGTTCGGCTTCACCGACCAGCAGTAGCCCTCAGCCCGCGCGACGGTTCTCCCCGCCCCGGGGCCGCTGGGGCGGGACGCTGCCCGGGGGCCGGGCTCCACCACCGCTGGTACGCCCCAGCGTGGCCAGCACGTGTGCCAGGTGGTGCGAGGTGCTCCAGGCCACCCAGTTGGTCGCCGATCCGGCTCCGGCGACCCGACGCGCCCGGCGCACGATCTCGTGGTCGCCCCAGGAGAAGCCGGCACCCGTCGACGGCCAGTGCGGTGCCGACACCAGTTCGCGGCACAGGTCGGCGACCCGATCCTCCCCGCGCCGACCCCGACGCGACCACCGGTAGAGCCACCACACGTCGGCGTCGGTGTACCGGACCGTCGGCAACCGGTCGGTCGGCTCCGCGCCGGGTGCGGCGGAGGCGACACCGTAGTCGCCGAATCCCACCCCGAGGTCGGCCAGCCGCTGCCAGAGCAGCCAGTCCCAGCGGTCCAGCCGGACCGGTTCGTCGGTGGGCAGCCGGGCCAGCGCCGGTGGCATCCCGCCGGCCACCACGCTGACCGAGCGCCAGGCGTGCCGCCGGGCCCAGTCCCGCGCCCGGCGTACCCGGGGCTCGGTCGTGCGGACGTCCGCCGGACAGCACACGTCGCCGCAGTCGAGCACCAGGTCACACTGCTCGGGGGCCAGTCGCGCGTACCGCCAGATCCGTTCCACGGCGGTGGTGGCGGCGTCGGGTCCGGCCCGGTCCAGGCGGATCCGCAGCCGCACCACCGCCCGGCCGAAGTACGCCCGCGCGGTGACGCCGTGCGCCGCGAGCCGCTCCGCGTCGTCGGAGAGACCGATCACCGGCACCAGCGGTACGCCCCACCGCAGCGGCTCGGCGCCGGCCGG
The DNA here is from genome assembly GCF_053589795.1 of Micromonospora sp. NPDC003241. Taxonomy (NCBI): domain Bacteria; kingdom Bacillati; phylum Actinomycetota; class Actinomycetes; order Micromonosporales; family Micromonosporaceae; genus Micromonospora; species Micromonospora sp. NPDC003241. Next base: position 3,551 of record NZ_JBSFSO010000012.1, read on the forward strand.
ATCGGGCAGGGCGCCCACGTCGACGGCCGGTACCAACCCCGGCGGCAGCCGGTTCACGGCTTCCACGACGGATCTGTCGAGTTCGGACACGTGCAGGATCGGGGCGATCAGCGGGGCGAGGGCGTCGTCGAGGTGGCCGAGCGCGTCCAGCTCTCCCCGCCGCGCGGGGAGGACGGGACGGTAGACCGGTTCCGTCGCCCAGCCTGAGTGGGCGGGCACCATAATTAAATGTAGCCAGGTGATTACCCAGCTCACAGGGCATGCAGCCGGAAATTCGGCGGAACGCTGTCAGCTCCGCGACTGTCATCGCGGGGTGCCGGGGCACCGACAGCGCGACACCCCGGGCGGCAGGTGCCGCTCCGGGGTGTCGACGGCCGTCACCGGCCGACTGTCGACCGGTCAGTCGTCGTCCCGGTCGTCATCGTCGTCGTCGTCGCGGTCGTCGTCGTCATCGCCGTCGTACCGCTCCTGCTCGGCCTTGAGCACCTGGCCGGTCTCCCGGTCGACGTCGATCTCGTGCTCGACGTCGCCCTTGACGATCTCGACCTCCCAGACCGGGCGCTTGTTCTCCCGGTCGCGGTCGATCTCGGTGATCCGGCCGCCGCCCGCGTGCGCCAGGGCGATCTCGCCGGCCCGCTCGCGGCTGATCTCGTCGGTGGCGTCCGGCGAGCCGGTGCCGGCCGGCGGGGTGGCCGTGGTCGGGTCGGTCGGTGGGGCCACGCTGCTCGGGTCGGTCGGCGGGGCGACCGTGCCGGGGTCGGTCGGCGGCGTGACCGTGCCGGGAGCGGCCGGGGTGGTCTCCCCCGGCGCGCCGGTCGCCGCGGTCAGCGTGGTCTGCCGCGCGCGGTCGGTGTCGGCCGCCGTGACGCCCAGGAAGATCCCGGCCGCCGCGAGGACCGCCGCGGCGCCGCCGACCGACGCCAGGATCAGGGGGTTGCGCTTCATTGGTGCCACCTCTCCTCGGTTGATGCACACAGCATCGGTCGGGGCGGGATAGCGCCGCGCTGTCCGAACACTAAGGCCGGGTTAAGGTCGGCCGCTGGAGATCTTCGGCGTGCCCAGGTGGAGCATGACCTCGGCCCCGCCGCCGGGACGTTCGCCCAGTTCCAGCCGGCCGCCGCTGGCCTGGGCGGCCCGGCGGGCGATGTCCAGCCCCAGGCCGGTCGACCCGGCCTGGCTGGCCCCGCGACGGACCGACTCGGCGGCGATGCCGGGGCCCTCGTCGGCCACCGTCAGCACCACCTGGTCGCCGTCGGGCGCCAGCCGGACGGCGAAGGCGGTGCCGTCCGGGGTGTGCGCGAAGACGTTGCCGAGCAGCGCGTCCACCGCAGCCGCCAGCTCGTCGGCGGGGACACCGACCGGCAGCGGGCCGGGTGCCAGGTCGAGGTCGACCGCCCGGCCGGTGTCCTCGGCCAGCACCGACCAGAAGGCCACCCGGTCGGTCACCGTGGCCACCGCGTCGGTGACCACCGCGCCCTCGGCCGGGGTACGCCAGCGGGCCTGCCGGATCAGCCCGGTCACCGCCCGTTCCAGCCCGTCCACCGCACCGGCGATCCGGGCGGCGTCCTGCGGGTCGGCCAGCGACTCGGCCTCCAACCGCAGCGCGGTCAGCGGGGTCCGCAAGCGGTGGGACAGGTCGGCCACCTGCTCGCGTTCCTGCACCAGCAGTTCCTGGATCCGCCCGGCCAGATGGTTGAGGGCACCGCCCACCTCGCGCAGCTCCGCCGGCCCGGACGGCTCGACGCGCGCGTCGAGTTCGGCGTTGGCCAGCCGGTGCGACACCGCCGACAGCTCACCGATCGGGCGGACCAGGGTGCGGGCCAGCCGGTCGGCCACCGCGAGACCGATCAGCACCAGCAGCAGTCCGAGCAGGGAGAGCACCAGCCAGGCCCGGTCCACCCCGTGGGTCAGTTCGGCGTCGGACACGAAGGTGCGGATGACCGCGGTGCCGTCCGTACGGCCCTGGACCGCGATCACCACCTCGCGGCCCTCAGGCGTCTCGGCGGTCAGGCTCTGCCCCCGGGCGGCCAGCTCGACGGCGGGCGTACGGGGAGCCGGTGCGCCGAGTTGGTCGCCGTCGGGGAGGAAGACGCTGACCGGCCGGCCGGACTGGACGAGTTGGTCGACGGTCAGCCGGACGGTCTCGGAGTCGGCGGTGCCGACCACCGGGGCGAGACCCTGCACGTCGGCGGTGGCCCGTGCGGTCGCCCGGTCCTCGGCGGAGGTGCGCAGCAGCAGCGCCAGCGGCACCAGGAAGGCGATCACGATGAGCACGCTGACGGCGGTCACCAGCAGTGCCAGTCGCGCCCTCATCGCTGTGCCTCGGGCGAGACCAGCCGGACCCCCACCCCGCGTACGGTGTGCAGGTAACGCGGCTGCTGGGCGCTCTCGCCGAGTTTGCGGCGCAGCCAGGACAGGTGCACGTCGACCGTCTTGTCCGCCCCGCCGTACGGGATCTGCCACACCTCGGTGAGCAGTTCCCGCTTGGTCACCACCTCGCCGACCCGGGTGGCCAGGTGTCGCAGCAGGTCGAACTCGCGCGGCGTCAGCTCGACCGGCGCGCCGTCCAGGCTGACCTGCCGCGCCCGGGGGTCGATCCGCAGCCCGCCGACGACCACGGTCGGGTCCTCCTCGGCCGGTCCACCCGGCCCGCGTCGCAGCACCGCGCGGACCCGCGCGTCGAGTTGGGCGGCGGTGAACGGCTTGACCACGTAGTCGTCGGCCCCGGCGTCGAGGACCCGGACGATCTCCGTCTCGTCGTCGCGGGCGGTGGCGACGATGACCGGCACCGCGCTGACCGCGCGCAGCATCCGGAGCAGCTCGCGGCCGTCCAGGTCGGGCAGCCCGAGGTCGAGCACGACGAGGTCGGGGCGGTCGTCGAGCGCGTCGCGGAGCCCGGCCATCGCGGTCGACGCCGCCGCCACCGCGTGTCCCCGTTCGCGCAGCGCCCGCACCAGCGGGGTGCGGATGGTCAGGTCGTCCTCGATGAGCAGCAGGCGGGCCACAGCAGGCAGGGTATATCCGCCCGGGCGCGACGGCGGCGTCCGTTAACCCTCCCTTAGCCTTCCCCGAAGGTCGCCCCAACCCGCGATCAGGGATAGTCGGGTGATGGGACGTCGCACGCTCCTCGCCGTCGCCGGGTGGCTGGCCACCGCGGTGGTCGCCACGCTGATCGGAGTCGCCGCCATCCGGCTGGTGGGGGAGAGCCTCACCAGTACGCCGGGCGGTGTCCGCAGCCAGGAGGAGATCGCCCGCGAGTTGGCCGCGCCGCCCCGGACGACCGGACCGACGACCGGTACGCCGGGCCCGACCGGTTCGCCGGACCCGGCGGCCACGGCTCCGGTGAGCCCGACCGCCTCCGCGAGTCCCACTCCGGAGGCATCCCACCGGCGCAGCTTCTCCAACCAGGGCGGCAGCGTGGTGGCCGAGTGCGTGCCGGGCGGGGTGTGGCTGGCGTCCTGGTCGCCGAAGCAGGGTTACTCGGTCGAGGACGTGGACCGGGGCCCGGACGACGACGCCGAGGTGAAGTTCGTCGGCCCGAGCGGCGAGCACGAGCTGTCGGTGCGGTGCCAGGCCGGCGTACCGGTGCTGGACCTGGACGACGACTGACCACACCCCCGCTGCCGAGGCTCCACCGCAGGTCAGAGGCATGATCGACATCTCGACTGTCCGTGATCGGACAACCTGTCGTGTGGCTACCGACGGGGAACACGACATACGTTCGATGCACAAAGGGTGCTGATCGGTGCTGATCCTTCTTAGCCGCCCTAATCAACTCAACACGCCTCGGCCCCCCGGCCGGCTGGAGAGGAGAGCAATGTCCAGCGCGAGAGCCAGGAGCAGGCGGGCGGCCCAGCCGGAGCCGGGAGAGGAGATCACGGCCCGCGCCGACGCCGCGCACACCACCTGCGGCGGCGCCGGCATGCCGTCCACGTCGAGGGTGCTGTTCGCCGTGGTCAGCGCGAACGGCGTCCTGGTCCGGGGGATGGGCGCCGCGACGGCCGACCGGCTGAGCACCGGGATGTACCAGGTGGTCTTCGACCAGGACGTGACCGCGGCCGGGTGTGTCGGCACGGTGGGGCTGTCGGGCAGCGCGGGGCTGGCGCCGTCCGGTCAGATCGCCGTCGCCGGGCGTACCGGCATCCCGAACGCGGTCTTCGTGACCACCTTCGACAGCACCGGGGCCTCCGCCGACCGGCCGTTCCACCTGGCCGTCCTGGCGTAGCCGACCGTCCTGGCCTAACCGCACGGGCGGGCACCGACCGGGCCCCGGACACGAGCGCACGGCGCCGTTCGATCCCCGAGGACCCGAACGTCGCCGCGCTCAGCCGTCTCCCGCCACCGCAGCCCGTACGGCGGTACGTCGGCGGGGACCTGGCATGGCCGACCAGTGCCGGCTGGTCCTGTCGATCCCCGTTCGGCGTGCCGCCAAACCCTCATATCGTGCGCAATTCCACTATCTGCAAGTCCCGGCGTGGGGCGGGTCGTAACGGGGTATGTGCCGGGCATGGAGCACTTCACTATCGCCACGGTCGCCGAGAAGAGCCCGGACTTCCGGCGCGTGCTGTGGACCGGGAAGCACACCCAATTGGTGATCATGACGATCCCGGCGGGCGGTGAGATCGGCGAGGAGGTCCACGAGGACATCGACCAGATCCTCACCTTCGTCAGCGGCACCGGCGAGGCCCGGGTGGCCGGCGAGAAGCGCGAGGTCGTGCAGGGCGACCTCGTGGTGGTGCCGGCCGGGACGAAGCACAACTTCGTCAACACCGGACCGAACCCGCTGGTGCTCTACACCGTCTACGGGCCGCCGGAGCACGCCGACCAGGCGGTGCACAAGACCAAGGAGGAGGCCGACGCGGCCGAGGCCGCTGGCGAGGACGAGCCGCCGACCTCCTGACCCGTCCCGCCGGCCCGGGCGTCCGGGCCGGCGTGATGTGGTCGAGGATCCGGGTACGCGCACCGGATGGTGCAGCCGCCGATCTCCGACTACGCGTTCCTCTCCGACTGTCGATCGGGGGCGCTGGTCGGGCGGGACGGCTCCGTCGACTGGTGGTGCCCGAACAGGTTCGACTCACCCGCCGTCTTCGCGCGGCTGCTCGACTCCGACGGCGGTCACTGGCGGCTCGCGCCGGTCGCCGCCGGACGCGCCGGGCACCGGGTGCAGCGGGCGTACCGACCGGACACCCTGGTGCTGCGGACCGTGCACCAGACCCCGGAGGGCAGCGTCGCGGTCACCGACGCGCTCGCCGCCGAGGCCGGTGCCCGGGGCCACGAACTCGGCCTGCGGTCGCCGGCCGTGCTGCTGCGCGTCGTGGAAGGGCTCTCCGGCCGGGTACGGATGGCGCTCGACTTCCGGCCCCGCCCGGAGTACGGCCTGCTCACGCCCTACCTGCACGAGTTGGACGACGGCGGGGTGCGGGCCGTCGCCGGGCCGGCCGAGTTGACGCTGCGGTGTGCCGGGATGCGGCTCACGGCCGACCACGACCGGGTGCACCACGTCTTCGAGGTCGACGAGGGGCAGGTGCTCGGCTTCGAGGTCGCGTACGCCCCCGCCTACGGCGACCGGCCGCCCGCGTCGGACCCGGTCCGACGGCTGACGGACACCGTGCAGACCTGGCGCTCCTTCCGCGACACCCACCACTACGACGGCCGGTACCCGGACGTGGTCCGGCAGAGTGCGACGGTGCTCATCGGCCTCACGTACGCCCGCAGTGGTGCGGTCGTCGCGGCGCCCACCACGTCGTTGCCGGAACGGATCGGCGGCGACCGCAACTACGACTACCGCTTCTCCTGGCTGCGCGACTTCGCGATGACGATGCGCGCGCTCTGGGTGGCGGCCTGCCCCACCGAGGCGTCCCGCCTGTTCGACTGGGCGGCCCGCTCGATCGGCCGGATCGGTGCCGATCCGGTGCCGGTGCTGTTCGGTCTCGAAGGGGAGCGGGACGTCTCCGAGCACCGCTGCCCCGGCCTGGCCGGCTACGCGGGCAGCGCCCCGGTCCGCATCGGCAACGACGCCTGGCGGCAGCGCCAACTCGACGTGCCCGGCGAGATGGTGTCGGCGGTGTGGCGTCTGCGCGACTACCTCGGCGAGCCGTTCGGCACCGAGGTGCGGGAGATGGTGCTCGGCCTGACCGAACAGGTGGCCGCCACCTGGCACCTGCCGGACCGGGGCATGTGGGAGACCCGGGACGCCGACCGGCACTACGTGGCCTCGAAGGCGCTCTGCTGGGCGGCGATGGACAAGGCGGTACGCCTGGCACCGCACCTCGGCGAGCGGGCCGACCCCCGGCGCTGGGCGGGCGTCCGGGACGAGATCCGCGCCACCGTGCTCCGCGAGGGCTTCAGCCGGGAGCGGGGCGTCTTCACCGGCGCGTTCGGCTCACCCGACCTCGACGCCGCCGTGCTGTACCTGCCGGTGGTGGGCTTCCTACCGGCCACCGACCCCCGGATGCGCGCGACCATCGCCGCCGTCGAGCGGGAACTCGGTGGCGAGGGTGGCCTGATCCGCCGCTGGGACACCGACCCGGCCGGCTTCCTGCTCTGCTCGTTCTGGCTGGTGGAGTGCCTGGCGATGGCCGGCGAGCAGGAGCGGGCCGCCCGGCTGTTCACACGGGTGGCCGGGCACGCCAACGACGTCGGCCTGCTCAGCGAACAGATCGACCTGACCACCGGCGCGCAGCTCGGCAACACCCCGCAGGCGCTGTCGCACATCGGCCTGGTCAACGCCGCCTGGCGATTGACCGACCCGGCCGCCGAGTGACCGTACGGGTCGTCAGGCGGGCAGCAGCGGTACGCCGCTCACGTCCACCGTCTCCGGGTACTTCAGGCCCGCCCCGGTGTTGAGCACCACCACCCGCTCACCCGCGCGGATCCAGCCCCCGGCACGCAACCTGCGCACGGCGGTCAGGCAGGCCGCGCCCTCCGGGCAGAGCAGCAGCCCTTCACGCGCCGCGAAGTCCCGCAGGTCGGCGAGGATCTCGGCGTCGTCCACCGCGATCGCGGTCCCGGCGGTGGCCCGCAACGCGGCCAGGATCAACTCGTCGCCGAGCGGCGCCGGCACGGTGATGCCGAACGCCACCGTGTGCGCGTCCGCCCACGGCTGCGCCCGGTCCTCGCCGGCCGCGAACGCCCGCACGATCGGGGCGCAGCCGGTGGACTGCACCGCCACCAGCCGGGGCAGCTTGTCCTCGACCCAGCCCAGCTCGCGCAGCTCACCGAGCGCCTTGTGGATGCCGATCAGCCCCACTCCGCCGCCGGTCGGATAGACGATCACGTCGGGCACCTGCCACCCCAACTGCTCGACGATCTCGTACCCCATCGTCTTCTTGCCTTCGAGGCGGTACGGCTCGCGCAGCGTACCGGCGTCGAAGATCGAACCGCCCGAGGCCGCGACGAGCGCGGCGACCTGCCGCCCGGCGTCGCCGATCAGCCCGTCGACCAGGCGCAGGTCCGCCCCGGCGGCCACGCACTCGCGGCGGCAGATGGTCGGCGCGGACAGCGGCATGGCGATGGTCGCGCCCATCCCGGCGCGGGCCGCGTAGGTGGCCCAGGCGGCGCCCGCGTTGCCGTTGGTCGGCATGGCGATCCGCCGCACCCCCAGCTCCCGGGCCCGGCTCACCCCCACCGCCGCGCCACGTGCCTTGAACGAGCCGGTCGGGGTCAACCCCTCGTCCTTGACCAGCAAGTCGTCCACACCGATCTCCGCGCCGTACGCCAGGGCACGCAGCATCGGCGTCCAGCCCTCACCGAGCGTGGTGACGAACGCCGGGTCCGCCACCGGCAGCAGCTCCCGGTAACGCCACAGGTCGGCCGGGCGCAGCCCGAACCGTTCCGGCTCGACCGTCCGCCGCACCGCCGCCAGGTCGTAGCGGGCCAGCAGCGGCGAGCCGCACGCGCAGAGATTCTGCGGTACGCCGGCGTCGTGCTCGGTGCCGCAGCGCGGGCACTCCAGGTGGGTCAGGTGCACGAGAGGTCCCCTCAGCTCGCGTCGACGCTGCGCCACGCCGGGCTGCGTCGTCCGGGCTCGTAGCCGGAGTCCAGCCGCTTCGCCACGACCCCGGGCAACCCCTGCTCACGGGCGGTGCGCAGAGCCTCGGCGCCGGTGCCGGGGAACCACGGCGGAGTCTGCCAGTGCGGCCCGGCCAGCGCCAGACCGTCGAGCAACTCCCGGCGTTGCGGATAGGGCAGGTCGAGGCTGCTCACGCCCTCCAGCCAGAGCAGGTCGACCAGCAGATACTGGGCGTCGGCGGTGCTCCGGCCACCCCGGGCGGGTCGGACCCGGCCGGTCCTGTCGATGCGGACCAGGATGCCGTCGAGCACCGCCTCGGTCGGCGCCAGCGCCTCGGCCATCGCGCGCAGCCAGGGGTACCCGCCGGTGATCTCCGTACCGTCCTCGGCGAGCAGTCGTAACCGCCCGCCCGAGAGGTACGCCGTCGCGCGTACCCCGTCCCAGCGCAGCTCGTACCCCCAGTCGGCCTGGTCGGCGGGAAGCCGGCGGGCCGGTGTGGGGCGCATCGGCGCGACCTGCTCGGGCATGCTGGTCCAGCCGGGCGGCGGCGGGTCGGTGCGCCGCACCATCCAGTCCCGTCCGTCGCGACCACCGGCGGCGAACAGCACGTACCGCCCGGTGGTGCGCCGCCCGCGCAGCTCCACCACCACCTCGCGCTCCTGCCACTTCTCGCAGCGGTAGGTGCCCCGATCGTGAATGATCATGCGTCCGCCGCCGTACTCGCCCGCCGGGATCTCACCGGCGAAGTCCAGGTACTCCATCGGGTGGTCCTCGGTGTGCACGGCGAGATGGTTGCGGCCCGGCTCGCGGGGCAGCCCGCGCGGCACCGCCCAGGAGGCGAGCACCCCGTCGTGCTCCAGCCGCAGATCCCAGTGCAGGCTGCGGGCGTGATGCTGCTGGATGACGAAGCGGCCCCGGTCCGCGCCGACCCGGCCGGTCCGGGTCGCCGGCACCGGTTCCGGGGTACGCGCCGCATCGCGCTTGCGCCGGTACTCCTCCAGCCGGTCAGCCACGATGACATTCTCCGGCAAACCGGGCCGGCGTGCCCGGGTCCGGGAATGGCGGCGACGATCAGGGGTAGAACGGTCGGTATGGACCACGTTGACCAGCCCACCGCCGTCCTTCCCGGTGACGTCCGAATCCCCCTGCTCGGCTTCGGCACCTGGCAGGCCACCGGCGAGGCCGGCTACCAGGCCGTGCTCGCCGCGCTGGACGCGGGCTACCGGCACATCGACACCGCCACCATGTACGGCAACGAGGAGGAGGTCGGCCGGGCCGTCCGGGAGAGCGGGCTGCGTCGCGAGGACGTCTTCATCACCACCAAGCTGCCGCCCGACCAGGTCGGCCGGGAACGCGAGACGATCGAGGCGAGCCTGCGCGCGCTCGGCCTCGACTACGTCGACCTGTGGCTGCTGCACTGGCCGCCGAGCGATCCCGGCGACCTGATCCCCGCCTGGCGGGAGATGCTCGCCGCGCGGGACGAGAACCTGGCCCGCGCGGTCGGCGTCAGCAACTTCAGCACCCCGCAGATCGACGAGCTGATCCAGGCCACCGAGGAGAACCCGGCGGTCAACCAGATCAAGTGGGGCCCCCGGCTGTACGACCGGCAGCGGCACACCGAGCACCGCGACCGGGGAGTGGTGCTGGAGGGGTACAGCCCCTTCAAGACCAGCGACCTGTCGGACCCGGTGCTGACCCGGATCGCCGGCGCGCACAACGTCTCGCCCGCCCAGGTGGTGCTGCGCTGGCACCTCGACCACGAGATCGTCGCGATCCCCAAGTCGGTGACCCCGGACCGGATCCGGGCCAACGCCGACGTCTTCGGCTTCTCCCTGAACGCCGAGGAGATGCGCGACATCGACGCCCTCGGCTTGTGAAAGGAAGGGTCCCCTGCTAACGCCTCGTGCATAGCAGGGGACCCCTTTTAACATCAGGATCAGGGCGTGCCCGGGCTGCCGCGTTCCCAGCGGTGCAGCACGAGCCGGCGTCGTCCCTCGTCGACGACGACCGGCTCACCACCGGTCGGTCGATAACCCACCGCTCGGGCGGTGGCCGTACTCGCCGCGTTGTCCGCCTCGATCTCCAGGTACGTCGTGGGCAGGCCCGGGAGCGAGTCGGCGTACGCGGTCACCAGTCGCAGCGCCCGGGCGGCCAGTCGCTCGCCCCGATAGGGCGGCCCGACCGCGTACCCGATGCCGCCGGTGACCAGGTTGAGCATCACCTCACCCCGGGCCAGGTCGTCGGCGCCGGTGACGGCCAGGTACAGCCGTTCCGGCGAAGCGCGCGTCCTCGCCAGGTACGCCTCGGCCGCTGCCCGGTCGAACGGTGTGGCCACCGGCAGCCGGTGGGCCATCTCCGGATGATCGAAGATCACGACGAGCTGGGGCAGGTCGCGTTCCGCCCACGGGCGCAGCACGAGCCCGTCACTGTCGAGGCGTATCTGCACAGTCGGTCCTCCCGCCGGCCTGATGATGTTAGGAAGGGTCCCCTCCTATGCACGAGGCGTTAGGAGGGGACCCTTCCTTTCACGAAATCAGGAGCGGGTGCAGGTGGCGCCGTTGAGGGTGAAGTTGGTGGGGGAGGAGTACGACCCGCTCAGTGAGCCCTGGTAGCCGAAGCTGGCCGTGGCGCCGGGCGCGAGCGTGCCGTTCCAGTTGATGTTCCGGGCGGTCACCGAGGAGCCGCTCTGGCTCACCGTGGCGTTCCAGGAGCTGGTGATCTGCTGTCCGGAGGGCAGCGAGTACGCCAGCGTCCAGCCGTTGACGGTGCTCGACCCGGTGTTGGTGATCTGCACGTCGGCGGTGAAGCCGTTGTTCCACGAGTTGGCGGTGTACTTCACCGCGCACGCGCCGCTGCCCGAGGGCGGCGGGGTGGTCGGCGGGTTGGTGGTGGGCGGCGGGTTGTTGCCGCCGCCGTTGACCGAGGCCGAGAAGTTGGTCACGGCCAGGCCGGCGCCGCCCTGCCAGGGCTCGAAGCCAGCCTGGATGCTGGTCAGGTACCACGAGTTGGTGATCGCGCCCCGGTTGCGGGTGTCGTTGATGAAGGCCAGCAGGTTGAGGTTCGCGCTGCTGATCGCCGACGGCGACAGGTACGAGATGACGTTGTTGGAGCCGTTGCTGCCGCGCCAGACCTCCCAGTTCCGGCCGTCGATGTTCGCGTTGCCGACGGGGGAGCCGATGGGCTGGATGGAGCCCTGGCGGTTGAGCCAGATCATGATCTCCATCTGGTTCACGCCGTCGCGCTTGGGCGACGGGTCGAGCCAGATGTCGTACGAGGCGTTGTAGGTGGCCCCGCTGACGTACCGGTAGTTGATGCTGCTGCTCGCGCTGCTGATCTGGCTGACCTGGATCGGCAGGTTGGTGCCGGGGGAGCAGTTGGTGTAGTGGCAACCGACGAAGACCGACGGGTACGCGGTGGGAGCGCCATTGGTCGGGCTGCTGCCGTTCTGGGTTCTGATCTCGAAGCCGCTGCTGGTCACGTTGATGCACTGCTCGGCGGTGGTGCCCCAACGGTTGTTCTGCACCACGTAGCGGTTCTGGATCACCGTGCTGCCGTACTGCTCGCAGATCAGGGTGTCGGCGGAGGCGGTGCCGCCGAGGGCCACGGCGACGGTGGAGCCGGCGGCGAGCAGGCCGACGGCCGTGATGGCCCGCAGGATACGTCTCATGATGCTCCTTGCGCTGCGGCGTCAGGGACGCCGGGACGGTGTGCGAGTGGAGCGGTGGGAAGGTGCTCGCCGCCGGGGGTGGGTGGCTCCGGGAGCGCTCCCATGTGCTCATCGTCACATTTACATACATGAAACAACGGGCGCAACTGGCCGGGGTTATTGAGGTGAATTATGACGTGGGTCACGTACGCGCCGATCGGCCACCCGGAGATCCCCGGCCGGGCGGTGGCCAGCACCGACGGGAGGTGTCCCGACGCCGAGGGATGTCCGTCGTGGGCTAATTGCCTCTGGCGTGCACCGATTGCGCCGAGTAGTGTCTTGCCTCCAACGCGTGCCGACCCCTCCGGAGGCGTACAACCCCATGCGTGGCTCCCCCCTGCGCATTCTCGTCGTCGGCGCGGGCATCGCCGGTCTGGCCGTGGCCCGGGCGCTGCGCCTGGCGGGCTTCCGGCCCGACGTGACCGACAAGGCACCCCCGGGCGAACTCGCCGACGCCGGTCTCTACCTGCCGGGCAACGCCGCCCGCGCGCTGCGCCGCCTCGACCTCGACGACCCGGTACGCCCCTACGGGCAGGTCATCCACCGTCAGCGCTTCCTGGACGCAGGCGGCGTACCGCTGTGCGAGGTCGACCTCGACACACTCTGGGCCGGCGTCGGCGAGTGCCGTGCCATGCCCCGCGCCGACCTGCACCGGGTCCTGCTCAGCGGAGCCGGTGGCGCGGTCCGGCACGGTGCCGAGGTCCGCACCATCGACCTGCTGACCAACACCGTCGGCGTCACCTTCATCGACGGCACCCAGACCGAGTACGACCTGGTCATCGGCGCCGACGGTCCGCGTTCCTCGATCCGGGCGCTGGCCGCGCTCGGCGGACCGCCCCGCCCCGCCGGCCAGGTGGTCTATCGGGGCGTGGTGCGCGACGGGCCGGCGGTGCGGGACTGGACCGCGCTGCTCGGTCAGCGCAGCGGGATCCTGGTGGTGCCGATCGGCGCCGGCCGGCTGCACTGCTACGCGGACGAGGCCGGCTCCGCGCCGCCGGCCGACCCGAGGGCCCGGTTGCGTGAGCTGTTCGGCGACTACGGCGGCCCGGTGCCCGAAGTGCTCGACGCGCTCGGCACGGTGCACGCCAGCGTCACCGACGAGGTCGAACTCGGGCGCTGGCACCGGGGCCGGGTGCTGCTGGTCGGTGACGCCGCCCACGCCACCGCGCCGACGCTCTCGCAGGGTGCCGCGATGGCGCTGGAGGACGCGGTGGTGCTCGCCGAGTCGTTGCGCGCCGCCGGGAGCGTCGAGGCGGCGCTGACCGCGTACGAGAGCCGCCGCCGCCCGCGTACCCGGTGGGTGCGGGACCGGACCCGGGACCGCAACCGGACCCGCGACGTGCCGCCGGCGCTCCGCGACCCGCTGCTGCGCGGACGCGGCGACCGCATCTTCGGCGAGCATTACCGGTTGCTCCTCGGCCCGCTGTGATCCACGCCCGGTGACCCCACGCGGCGCTCTCACCTGCCGGGGACTATCCTCCTTGCGGATGACGGCCCGCAGAGACACGCGTGCCGAGCGGGACAACCCAGGAACCGGAGGCCACTCGTGACCACCGTCGCACCGAAGCCGGTCGTGACCCGGCCCTGGCCGGTCCGGGAGCCGGTCAAGGGGTCGGCCATCGCGCGGCTGTTGCGGTCCACGGACGCGAAGCAAATCGGGATCATGTACATGGTCACCGCGTTCGTGTTCTTCATGATCGGTGGTCTGATGGCCCTGATCATGCGGGCCGAGCTGGCCCGGCCCGGGCTGCAGTTCCTCTCGCCCGAGCAGTACAACCAGCTGTTCACGATGCACGGCACGATCATGTTGCTGTTCTTCGCGACGCCGATCGTGTTCGCCTTCGGCAACTACATCGTGCCGATCCAGATCGGTGCGCCGGACGTCTCGTTCCCGCGGCTGAACAGCTTCGCGTACTGGCTGTACCTGTTCGGTGGCACCATGGCCACCGCCGGTTTCCTGACCCCGGGTGGCGCGGCGGACTTCGGCTGGACGGCCTACACCCCGCTGAGCACCGTCGAACACGCCCCCGGCGTCGGCGCCAACATGTGGGTGGTCGGTCTGGCCATCTCCGGTCTGGGCACCATCCTCGGCGCGGTCAACCTGATCACCACGATCCTGACCCTGCGCGCGCCCGGCATGACCATGTTCCGGATGCCGATCTTCACCTGGAACATGCTGGTCACCAGCCTCCTGGTGATCCTGGTCTTCCCGCTGCTTGCCGCCGCGCTCTTCGCGCTCGCCGCCGACCGCATCCTCGGTGCCCACGTCTACAGCCCGGACACCGGCGGCCCGATGCTGTGGCAGCACCTGTTCTGGTTCTTCGGGCACCCCGAGGTGTACATCATCGCGCTGCCGTTCTTCGGCATCATCAGCGAGATCATCCCGGTCTTCTCCCGCAAGCCGATCTTCGGCTACAAGGGTCTGGTCGCCGCCACCATCGCGATCGCCGGCCTGTCGATGAGCGTCTGGGCGCACCACATGTTCGCCACCGGCCAGGTGCTGCTGCCCTTCTTCAGCTTCCTGAGCTACCTGATCGCCGTGCCGACCGGTATGAAGTTCTTCAACTGGATCGGCACCATGTGGCGCGGCCAGATCAGCTTCGAGACGCCGATGCTCTGGTCCGTCGGCTTCCTGGTCACCTTCCTCTTCGGTGGCCTGACCGGCGTGCTGCTGGCCGCCCCGCCGCTCGACTTCCACATGCACGACTCGTACTTCGTGGTGGCGCACTTCCACTACGTGCTCTTCGGCACGATCGTGTTCGCGGTCTTCGCCGGCATCTACTTCTGGTTCCCGAAGATGTTCGGCCGGATGCTGGACGAGCGGCTCGGCAAGATTCACTTCTGGCTGACCATGATCGGTTTCCACACCACGTTCCTGGTGCAGCACTGGCTCGGCAACGAGGGCATGCCCCGGCGGTACGCCGACTACCAGGCCATCGACGGCTTCACCACGCTGAACATGATCTCCACGATCGGCGCGTTCATCACCGGTATCTCCACGCTGCCGTTCATCTACAACTGCTGGAAGGCGTACAAGGCCGGTCCGGTGGTCGAGGTCGACGACCCGTGGGGCCACGGCAACTCGCTGGAGTGGGCGACCACCTCCCCGCCACCGCTGCGCAACTTCGACCGGATGCCCCGGATCCGCTCCGAGCGTCCCGCCTTCGACGCCAAGTTCCCCGAGCTGGCCGCCGGGCAGAGCCTTGCCGGCCCGCCCGAGGGTGGTTCCAAGCCGCTCACCAGCGAGTCCGACGGCGGTGCCAGCTACCAGGAGGACACCTCCAGCGACATCGATCGCCGCTGACACCACCGCACACACCACGACGGGCGCCACCCCACACCCGGGGTCGGCGCCCGTCGCCCTTTCTCCCCACGGGTCGCACGTCGTGTTGATCCCTGCCGTGGCCTGAGAGGGTGTTGATCGATGCGGGCGAGCCGGTGGCCGCGCAGATGTCTCGCGGGAGCTGACTCGGCCCCGGTGCCCGTCCGGGCAAGCCGACAGCGCCCGCAAGCTCCGCGCTGGCCTGCTAGCTCCGCGCTGGCCCGCCTTGCGTTGGCCCGCAAGCCCGCGCTGGCCCGCAAGCCCGCGCTGGCCCGCAAGCCCGCGCTGGCCCGCAAGCCCGCGCTGGCCCGCAAGCCCGCGCTGGCCCGCAAGCCCGCGCTGGCTCGCCTTGCACTCGCGCGCAAGTTCCGTGCTGGCCCGCAAGTTCCGCGCTGGCCTGCCTTGCGCTGCTCCGCGCTGGCTCGCCTTGCACTCGCCCGCAAGCTCCGCGCTCGGCGCTGGCCCGCCTTGTGCTGGCCCTCCTTTGGGCTGGCCTGCTCCGCCGGAAATGATCGGCGCTGCCGGGCCCCGCTGCTGTGAGGCAGCAACTTCATGGTTGTTGCTGTCTCAGCGCGAGACGAGGCAGCAACAACCATGAAGTTGTTGTCTCGGCTAGGGGCCCTCGGCCACGGGCCAGGGGCCGTCGGCTCGGTCAGGGCCAGTGCGAGGGGCAAGGGGTGACGGGCAAGGGCGGGGGGCGTGGGCCGCGAGGTCGGGGCGAGGGGTGGGGAGCCAGGGACGCGGCGGGTGCGGGGGTGACGCGGCGGCGGTGTCAGGAGGTGGTCGTGGAGAAGGCCGCTGCCGGTTCGTGGTCCGGGCCTGATCGGACCACGGCGATGGGCCTCGGTGCAGACCCGGCGACGGTGACCTGTGTACCGGTCACAGGCGCGACGGAGAACCCTGCTGGCGTCGTGTCGGCTGCGGCCGTGACGGCGACGGGCATGGTCGTGGCGTCGACGGGCTCGCGGAGGGGACTGGTCGTGGCGTCGGCGGGCATGGAGGCAGGTGTCGCGGGCATGGAGGCAGGCGTCGCGGGCACGAGGGGATTCGGCGTGGCGTCGGTTGCAGGCGTTGCGGGCGCGGGGAGGGGAGTCGTCGTGGTTGCGGCAGGGACCGTGGGCGGTGGGGTGTCGAGGGCGGCGCGGTCGGCGCGGCGGTGGCGTAGCTCGATCGGGAGGACCGCGAGGGCCACCAGGGTGCCGATCGCGCCGGTGACGACGAATCCCCACAGCGGGGTGGAGGCGTCGATGACCGCTCCGGCCAGTGGGGCGCCGACGGCGATGCCGACGGTGACGGCCGAGCCGTGCAGACCCATCGCCTCGCCGCGTACCCCGGCGGGGGCGAGGCGGCTCACCGCGTCGGAGGTGGCGGCGATGGTGGGCGCGCAGAGGGCTCCGGCCGGGATCAGGGCCAGGCAGAGCAGCCACCAGTGTGAGCCGCCCAGCCCGACGGGGATGGTGCACAGGCTCAGCGTGCCCAGCAACGCCACGGTGGAGAAGGAGCGGCGGGCGGCGCCGTACGCGAAGCCGCCGGCCAGCGACGCCACCGCCCAGACGGCGAGGACCACGCCGGTGAACCCGGCGTCGCCGTTCTCGCGCAGGACCGCGATGACCGCCACGTCGGTGCCACCGAGTACGAGGGTCGCCGCGGTGCTGACGGCGAAGACGGCGGTCAGTCGGGAGGTGAGCCACTGGCGTCGGGCGATCGTCGGCTGCGGACCGGCGGCTGCCTCACCGGCGCTGCGGACCGGCGGGTCGAGCAGCCACAGCGCGATACCGGCGGTGACGATTCCGGCGCCGACCAGGTAGAGCGTGAGGCGCGCGGAGATGGTGGTGACCCCGACCGTGGCGAGCGCCGGGCCGATCATGAACGACAGCTCGACGGACATCGAGTCGAGCGCGTACGCCGGGCGGCGCTTCTCCGGCGGCACCAGCGCGGCGACGGACTGCCGGATCACCGAGAAGATGGGCAGCGCGAGCAGGCCGGCCAGGAAGGCGGCCGGCAGCAGCAGTGGGTACGACAACTGTGGCGCGGTGGACCAGAAGACGGCTTCGGCGACGGTGGTGAGGACCAGGACGGGACGCAGCCCGTGGCGGTCCACCAGCCGGCCGAGCAGTGGGGCGCCGATCGCGGCACCGACGGTGATCGCGGCACCGGCCAGTCCGGCGGCGCCGTAGCCGCGCTCGAGATCCTGCACGACATAGAAGGTCAACGTGACCCCGGTCGCCGTCAGCGGGATACGGGCCAGCACCGCCACCAGCAGCAACGACCGGAGACCGGGCAGGGCGAGCGCCTCCCGGTAAGGCTTCATGTTCACGTCGGTCCGTACCTCCGCCGGACATCCTCGACGGAGGGTGGTGTTGACGCCAGCGAATTAGTGGGTCATGCGTCCCTGATCACAGGGGCACCGTGCACGGTGATCCCGGCACCGTCGAAGGCACGCAACGCGACGTCGGTGGTGTCCGGCGCGACGGCTGCGGTCAGGTCCAGCAGCACGGTGGTGGCGAAGCCCTCGCGGGCGGCGTCCAGGGCGGTCGCGCGGACGCAGTGGTCGGTGGCGATGCCGACCACGTCGACCCGGTCCACCCCGCGTCGACGCAGCCAGTCGGCCAGTCCCTCGCCGTCGGGGCCCTGCCCTTCGAAGCCGGAGTACGCGGCGGCGTACTCGCCCTTGTGGAAGACGGCCTCGATCCGGTCGGTGGCCAGCTCGGGGTGGAACTCGGAGCCCGGAGTGCCGACCACGCAGTGCCGGGGCCAGGTGCTGACGAAGTCGGGTGCGTCGGCGAAGTGGTTGCCCGGGTCGACGTGGTAGTCCTTCGTCGCCACCACGTGGTCCCAGCGGTCCGGCTCGCCGGCCAGCAGTCGGGAGATCCCGGCCGCGACACCGGCACCGCCCGCGACGGCCAGCGAACCGCCCTCGCAGAAGTCCTTCTGCACGTCGACGATGATCAGCGCGTTGCTCACCGACGCGCTCCTTTCACTCGGCGGGTACGACGGTGACCGGGATGGCCGGGTCGCCCGCGGAGAGCTTGAGGCCCTCCCACGGGATGGAGATCAGGCACTGGCGCAGGTGCTCGCGCGACTCGTCCAGCGTCGGCAGCTCCACCGGCTCGCCGTCGGCCACGTACGACCGTTGCAGCAGCCGGTCGTTGGGGCGGCGGTCCGGCACGCCCTGCGGGACGACGATCTCCTCGGTGGCGGTGCCGGTGGGCTTGTGTCGGCGGACCGCGACCTTGCGTCCGCCGATGGTGGCCTTGTGCTCGGAGCGCTTGACGACCGGGCGCCCCTCGACCTCGACCAGTTTGTAGACCAGGCCGGCGGTGGGCGCGCCGGAGCCGGTGACCACGGCGGTGCCGGCGCCGTACATGTCCACCGGCTCGGCGGCGAGCGAGGCGATGGCGTACTCGTCGAGGTCGCCGGAGACGATGATCTTCGTCTCGGTGGCACCGAGCGAGTCCAGCAGCTCGCGGGACTGCTGGGCGATCACCGCCAGATCGCCGGAGTCGATCCGGACCGCCCGCAGCTCCGGCCCGGCCACCTCGATCGCGTTCCGGATGCCCTGGCTGATGTCGTACGTGTCGACCAGCAGCGTGGTGTCCTTGCCCAGCGTGGCGACCTGCGAGGCGAAGGCGGCCCGCTCGTCGTCGTGCAGCAGGGTGAACGCGTGCGCGGCGGTGCCCGCGGTGGGGATGCCGTAGCGCTGGCCGGCGGCGAGGTTGGAGGTGAACCGGAACCCGGCCAGGTACGCGGCGCGGGCCGCGGCGACGGCGGCCTCCTCGTGCGCCCGCCGGGAGCCCATCTCGATCAGGGCCCGGCCCCGGGCGGCGGTCACCATCCGGGCTGCCGCGGCGGCCACCGCGCAGTCGTGGTTGAGCACCGACAGCACCAGCGTCTCCAGCACCACGCACTCGGCGAAGCCGCCGGAGACGGTGAGGATGGGGGAGCCGGGGAAGAAGAGGTCGCCCTCGGGGTAGCCGTCGATGTCGCCGGTGAACCGGTAGTCGGCGAGCCAGGCGGCGCCCTGCTCGTCGACCACGCCGGTGCGGCGCAGGAAGTCCAGGTCGGCCTGGTCGAAGCGGAACTCGCGGAGCATCTCCACCAGCCGGGTGGTGCCGGCGACCACGCCGTACCGGCGGCCGATCGGCAGCCGCCGACTGAACACCTCGAAGACGCAGCGGCGGTCCGCCGTGCCGTCGCGCAGGGCGGCACTGACCATGGTCAGCTCGTAGTGGTCCGTCAGCAGGGCGGGACGAAGGCTGTGCACAGCCCCAGCCTAGGGTTCAGGCGGTAGCCGTGCCGTCGTGGCCCGGGATCGTCCGCAACGCCGCCCTCAGTTCGACGCGCCCGGTCACCCCGAGCTTGGTGTAGATCCGCTGGAGGTGGTTCTCCACCGTCCGTGCGGAGAGAAAGAGCTGCTCAGCGATGGCGCGGCTGGTCTCACCGTGGGCCGCCAGCCGGGCCACCTGCCACTCCCGGTCGCTCAGTGTCGGGGTGGCCGCGCGCAGCGCCGGAGTGTGCACCATGTCACAGCAGCCGAGCATCACCGCGAGTCGCTCGCCGGCACTGGCGAGCTGCGGCGAGCGACGCTGGCGCAGCAGGTGCACCGCCTCGGCGGCGGCCTCCGCAGCCGGTAGCGCCAACCCCAGGTCCAGGAAACCGTCGGCGGCGGCGAGCAGCTGCTCGGGGGAACTCTCCGCCGCGGCGCGGGCGTGCCGGGCCAGAAGCGGAGGCAGGTTGCCGTCGACCTGCTCGGAAAGTTCCGTCAGCCGCTGGGCGACCGTGCGGCGGCTGCCGTCGGAGCAGGTCGGGCCGGTCGGCGCGGTGGCCTCGCCGAGGCGTACCAGATCGTGCAGCACCAGGGTCTCGTGTCCGGCGAAGCCGTCCACCCGCAGCCGGTCGACCAGCCCGTGCAGGTGCGCCGTCGCGCCGGCCAGGTCACCGCCGGCCGCGAACGTCGCCGCCCGGGCCTGTTCCAGCCACGGGTACAGCACCGCCATGCTCGGCGCGTGGGTGCGGTCCGCCTCGGCCATCGCCTCGGCCGCCTGCCGGGCGTCGCCGCGCAACGCGGCGGCCTGCGCGCGTTCGGCCTGGGCGAGACCGGCGTAGACCCGGCTGGTCGCCAGCACCGCGCAGGCACCGAGCGCGGCCTGCAACGCCGCGTCGCTGCGCCCACGCAGCCGGGCCGCGTACGCGCGCAGGATCGCCAGGTACCCGCTGCCCAGCCGGAAGTCGCCCGCGTCGGCCAGGTCGGCGAACTCGTCGGCGACCAGCGCGTCGATGCCGGACAGGTCGCCGGAGAGCGCCAACCGGGTGCCCCGGGCCAGCTCGACGGCGAGTTGGAGGTACGGCATGTCCGCCCGCCAACTGGCCACCTTCGCCTGCACGAGGTCGACCGCGGTGGCGCTGCGGCACAGCTGGCCCTGCACCGCCTGGAGGTGGGCGATGGCGCATCGGGCCAGCTCCCGCGCGGCGATGCTGGCGGCCGGCCGGTCCAGCACGTTCTGGGCGAGCCGCAGCGCGGTCGGCGCGTCCAGCCGGTGCAGACGCATGATCGCCTCGAAGGAGCGCACCCGGGCCTGGGCGGCGTGGTCCTTCAGGTCGCCGCCGCGCTTGGCGATCTCCTCCACCGTCGAGTGCTGACTGAGTCCCCAGTAGCTGACCATGCCACGGACCGTGAGCCACCGGCTGAGCCGTTCCTCGTCACCGGTGTCGGTGGCGACGGCGTCGAGCACGCCGAGCGCCTCGGCCGGGCGGTCGGCGAACATCAGGATGGTGGCCAGCAGCTCGGCCGCGTCGAACCCGCCGTCGGCGTCGAGCGCGGCCCGCGCCAGCCGGGTCGCCAGCGGTACGTCGTAGCGCGCGAACGCCTGACCGGCCGCGTCGACGAGCATCGCCGGATCCTGCGCGGTGCCGGAGTCCAGCCGCCACACGGCGACCCGCAGCAGGTCCTCCCGGCGTCGCTTGCCCACGCCCTCCAACAGTTCGGCGAGGTGTGCCTGCAACCGGCGGGTCCGGCTGACCGGGCACTGCCGGCGCACCACCTCGCCGTAGAGCGGGTGGGCCAGGCGTACGTCGACCCGCCGGTCGGAGGGGGCCACGGTGATCAGGCCGCGTTCCTCGGCGGTCTCCACATCGGCCTGTTCCGCCGCTCGATAGAGCAGCCGCAGACCGAGCGGCTCGCCGAACGCGACCAGCTCGACGACGGTGCGTACGCCGGGGGTGAGCTGGTTGATCCGGATGTCGATCAGCTCGGTCAGGTTGGGCGCCAGCTCCAGCCGCCCGGTCCAGGTCCAGACGCCGTACTTCGTGCTGGACTCGCCGCTGTTGGTGACGGCGTGCACCAGCTCGCGCAGCAGCAGCGGGTTGCCGGAGCTGAGTCGGCCGAGCCGCTCGGACGAGGCGTGATCGACCTGGCAGCCCAGGATCTCCCGGAGCAGTCGGGCGGTCTCCGCCGGTGGCAGCGGGCTCACCTCGGCGTGGTCGACCAGTCCGTCCGTCCACAGTGCCCGGATCGGCAGCGGGATCTGCTCGCCGTCGCGCAGGGTGCCCACCACGGAGGCGTTCTCGGAGCGGGCGACCAGGTGCACGAGCGCGGCCGACGGCGGGTCGAGCAGGTGCGCGTCGTCGACGGCGAGCACGATCCGCCGGCCCGCGGCCTGCTGCTGCAACACGTCCACGGCCCAGCGCAGGATGCCGGCCGGGGAGAGCCCCTGTGGTTGTTCGACGGGGAGCACCTGCACCAGGCCGCCGAACTGCACCGCCTGGGTGGTGGCGCTGGCCGCGATCCACCAGACCGCGTACTCCTCGACGGGAAGCGCGTCGACGCCTTCCCGGAGCAGACGGCTCTTGCCGATACCCGGGCTTCCGGCGAAGAATATGCCTCGCCGGCCCTCGGCACCGGTCACCGCCGCCTGCAGACGGTCGAGTTCCGCCGTGCGGCCCACGAACTTCCACCGACTCATTCGCGCAGCATATCGATGGAACTGTGCCCCGGCCGGTAGCCCGAGCGGATGAAGTTGAGTAGTCGCGGAGTTACCCCAGAGTACTTTCGTTTGTCCCATTCCCGACGCCCACGCCCGTACTCTTCCGAAATCCGGGTGCGTCGCCGGATGTTCACCGCGACCGGCTCTGCCGGCCGCCCAGCCTCGGAGGCTGCCGCCTGATGAAGCCGGGCCCTCTCCACGACCTCGGTACGCCCGACGATGCGACCGGGCCGCCGGGCCACCGCCCGTTCCCCGATCGGCTCGGCGTGACCGTCGATCCGCGTGAGCCCCTCGGCGTGGTCGCCGTGGGTCCGGCCGGTGCCGGCCGGGCGAACGTGTTGGCCGCCCTGCTGGACCTCGATGCCGGGATGTTCACCGTGCCGGCCGGAAGTTGGTTGGTGGTACGCCACGCGACCGAGGCGAGCCGGTCCGCCTACGTGCCCGGCTTCCGGGCGCCGTTCGGGTACCGGACGGACCTGCCGGAGGTCGGGCCGGCGCTGGCCCGACCGCCCCGCCGGGTCGAGTTGAGCCTGCCCGAGCCGCTGCTCAAGCACTACCGCCTCGTCGACACGCCGGACCTCTCGTCGCTCGGGCGGGCCGGCACCGGGGTCGTGCTCGACGCCGCCGGCCGGGCCGGCGCGCTGCTGTTCGTGATCGCCGCGGACCAGTCCTTCAGCGCCGCCGAGTTGCACCTGCTCGCCGAGGTCGTGGACAGCCCGGTCCAGGTCTTCTTCGCGGTCACGCCGGGCGCGAGCGGCTGGACGTCGCCGGAGCCGGCCGAGGCGCCCGACGGCACGGTGGTGGATCCGATCACGGTCATCGTCGAGGCGCACCGGGCCGCGTTGCTCGCCGCCGTCCCCGGGCTGGCCGGGGCCCGCTGGTTCCCGATCGTCGAGGGCGACGCGCTGGCTCTGCGGCGGGCGCTGGTCGGGTGGGCCTCCGACGAGGGACTGGAACGCTCCAGCCTCGACCCGCCGGACGTGCCCGGCCTGCACGGCCGGGTGCCGGTGCTGCCGGAGCCGGGCGAGTGGTCCGAACGACTCGACCGCCAGGTGGGGTCCGCAGCCCGGCGCATCCGCCAACATCTGGCGCTGGAACTGGCGAACCTGCACCTGCGGGTGGTGCAGGAGATCGTCTTCGGCACCGGTTGCGCCGGTCTGCCGCAGTTGCTCGACCGGGAGATGGAGGCGCTGTCCCTGCTCGCCACCGTGCAGTGCGACCACGCGGTGCGGGAACTTGTCGAGGACATCGGCGGTCGACTCTTCGGCGCGCCGCTGCCGGAAGGGGTCCGTCGCCGCATCGCCAAGGCGGTCCGGTGGGGGATGCCCGACCACGTCACCGGCCCGGAGCTGGAGCGGGTGTTGTTGGTCACCAGCACCGCGGGCGTGGCGTCGCTGACCGGGCCCGCCGCGATCGACGCGCTGGCGGCGTACCCCACCGTGCCGCGGACCGAGATCCTGCCGCCGGTCGCGGTGTCGCTGGCGGGTGGCTGCTGGCAACACTGGCGTACGCCCGCCAACGCCGACCAGAGCGCCGCGCGGGCCTGGTCCCAGCGGGCGCTGCGGGAGATCGAGCTGGAGTTGTCCCGGGAGATCTCGCGCCGGTTCGAGGTGGTCCGTCTCTCGCTCGGCATGGTGCTGTCCGATGCAGCCGAACACGGCATCCTGCTCGCCTGACCGTCACGCGGCGTACCCCGGCGGTCCGGCCACCGGGGTGCCCGCGTGCGCGCTCAGGACGACCAGCCGTGGTCATCGGGCGGCGGTCGGTGGCGATCCCACCCGGTCCGGCGTTCCGGTTCCTCGGTTCCGCCGAACCGGTGGCACGATGGGGGGCATGGCGGCTCCGCAGGTTGCACCGGCGCAGACCCCGGACACCGATGAGGTGCCGGCCTCCGATCGGCCGTGGGTGACGATCGTGTGGGACGACCCGGTCAACCTCATGACGTATGTGACCTGGGTCTTCCAGAAGCTCTTCGGCTACAGCCGGGAGAAGGCCGAGCAGTTGATGCTGGACGTGCACCACAAGGGCAAGGCGGTGGTCTCCAGCGGGGCCCGCGAGCGCATGGAGCACGACGCCTCACAACTGCACGCCTACGGGCTGTGGGCGACGGTGGACCGCTCGTGAGCATGTTCCGCCGCCGGGGTGACCGGTATGTCGCCACGTTCGCCGTCGACGAGGTACGCGTCCTGCGCAAGGTCGCCTCCGAGGTGGTCGGGCTGCTGACCGACGGGTTCGACCACTCCGACCCGGTGGTGTGCCGGCTCTTCCCCGAGGTCTATCCGGAGGACGCGGCGGGGACGGCGGAGTTCCGCCGCTACACCGAGGGTGACCTGAAGACCGCCAAGATCGATCAGGCCGGGGCGATCCTGGCCGCGCTGCCCGACGACGCCGACGGCGGCGGCGGAGAGGTGCGCCTGGACGCCGAGGCGGCCGAGGCGTGGCTGCGGGCGCTGAACGACGCCCGGTTGGCGATGGGCGTCCGGCTGGAGATCAAGGACGGCACCGATCTGGGGGCGGAACTGGACGATGCGGTCGCCGAGGACCCGTCCTCCAGCCGGGTGTTCCAGCTTTCGGTCTACGCGTATCTCGGTTATCTCCAGGAGTCCCTGCTCAACGCCTTGATCGAGTGACTGTGACCGGCGCGACCTCGCGGTCGTGGGCCGCCGGGCGCTAGTCTTGGCGGCGTGCTGAGCATCGACCGGTCGATCGTCGACGCGATCGTCGCCCACGCTCGTCGGGACCACCCCGACGAGGCCTGCGGCGTGGTCGCCGGCCCGGTCGGCAGTGACACCCCGACCCGGCACATCCCCATGGAGAACGCCGCCCGCTCGATGACGTTCTACGAGTTCGACTCGATGGAGCACCTGCGCGTGTGGCGCGAGATGGACGACCGCGACGAGGAACCGGTCGTGATCTACCACTCGCACACCGCCACCGAGGCGTACCCGTCGCGGACGGACATCTCCTTCGCCGGTGAGCCCGGCGCCCACTATCTGCTCGTCTCCACCCGCGAACCCGACACGGAGGAGATCCGTTCCTTCCGCATCGTGGACGGGGTGGTCACCGAGGAGCCGGTGCGGATCCTCGACGCCGGGGTGGATCCGCACGCCGTGCAGTCGTACATGTTCGGGCAGAGCCCGGCGACGGTCGACTACGAGTGTTCGGGTCGCTGATCCCCGTCAGCACCCGCACACCCTTTCCCGTCACCGAGCACACCCGATCGAGGAGTACGACACATGGCCATCGAGGTTCGCATCCCCACCATCCTGCGCAGCTACACCGGCGGCGCGAAGGTCGTCGAGGGCAGCGGTGACACGCTGGACGACCTGCTCAACGACCTGGACTCCCGGCACTCCGGGCTGCGGGGCCGGCTGGTCACCGAGGCCGGCGCGCTGCACCGGTTCGTCAACGTCTATGTCAACGACGAGGACGTGCGCTTCCTGGGCGCGCTGGACGCCAAGCTGAACGACGGCGACAGCGTCACCATCCTGCCCGCCGTGGCCGGTGGCGCGTTCGGCTTCGCCGCGGCTGCGGCGATCAGCCAGCACAGTGCCGCTGCTGCGGCGATCAGCCAGCACAGCGCCGTCGCCGGGCGCAACGCGTCCGCCGCCGGGCGTCGCGTGCCCGTCGCCGCGAGCTGAGGCGGCCGCGATGACGCGGTACGACAGCCTGCTGGACGCCTGTGGTGGCACGCCCCTGGTGGGGCTGCCCCGACTGTCGCCGACGGTGCCCGACGGGGCGCCGCCGGTGCGGCTGTGGGCCAAGCTCGAGGACCGCAACCCGACCGGCAGCGTCAAGGACCGGGCCGCGCTGTTCATGGTGCGGGCCGCCGAGGAGTCCGGCAAACTCCGGCCCGGCGACACGATCCTTGAGCCGACCAGCGGCAACACCGGCATCTCGCTGGCCATGGTGGCCAAGCTGCGCGGCTACCGGTTGGTCTGCGTGATGCCGGAGAACGTCTCCACCGAGCGGGTGCAGCTCCTCCGGATGTACGGCGCGGAGATCATCTTCTCGCCGGCGGCGGGCGGCTCCAACCAGGCGGTGGCCACCGCGAAGCAGATCGCCGCCGAGCACCCGGACTGGGTCATGCTGTTCCAGTACGGCAACGAGGCGAACGCCCGGGCGCACTACGAGACGACCGGCCCCGAGCTGCTGCACGACCTGCCCACGATCACCCACTTCGTGGCCGGGCTGGGCACCACCGGCACGCTGATGGGGACCGGGCGCTACCTACGCGAGAAGGTCGAGGGCATCCAGATCGTCGCGGCCGAGCCGCGCTACGGCGAGCTGGTCTACGGCCTGCGCAACATCGACGAGGGGTACGTCCCGGAGCTCTACGACGCGACCGTGCTCAACCGACGGTTCTCCGTCGGCACCCGCGACGCGGTGCTGCGTACCCGGCAGTTGGTGGAGGTGGAGGGTCTGTTCGTCGGCTTCTCCACCGGGGCGGTGCTGCACGCCGCCCTGGCCGTGGCGCACGAGGCGGTGCGGGACGGCCGCCGCGCCGACGTGGCGTTCGTGGTCAGCGACGGCGGCTGGAAGTACCTCAGCACCGGGGCGTACGGCGGCACGCTCGCCGACGCGGAGGACGCCCTGGAGGGGCAGCTCTGGGCCTGAGCCCAGCGACATCGACGAGGGTCATCGGCGTGATGCCGGTGGCCCTCGTCGCGTCGGACGGCCCGGATCGGCCGGTCCGGTAATCCGGCCTCGATCGGATGGGCGGAACGGGTGTCACGTTGGTGACAACTTCCAGCGGATCATTCTTGCGTTCAGGTGGGCGGGCGTAGGCTGCGCAGCGTGGCGTACGCGTCGGTATTGATCATCTCCGGAGCGGCGACCGGCTCGATCGCTACCTATCGTGACAGCGAGACAACTCGATGCGACTGACCGTCCTGGGCTGTGCGGGCAGCTTCCCCGGACCCGAGTCCCCCTGCTCGGCCTATCTGGTCGAGGCCGAGGACTTCCGGCTCCTGGTGGACTTCGGCCCGGGCTCGTTGTCCACCCTCCAGCGCTACGCCGGGCTGCACGCCCCGGACGCCATCCTCCTGACCCACCTGCACTGCGACCACATCCTCGACGCCGCGTCGTACGTGGTGGTCCGGCGGTACGCCCCGGACGGCCCGTACCCGCCGCTGCCGGTGTACGCCCCGGCCGGTGCGCCGGACCGGCTCGCCTCCGCGTACGGGCAGGAGGACAGCACGGTCGAGGACGTGTACCAGTTCTATGCGTTGCAACCGGGCACCTTTCCGATCGGCCCGTTCACCGTCACCGTCGACCGGGTGCTGCATCCGGTGGAGACGTACGGCGTGCGGTTGGAACACGGTGGCCGGACGCTCTGCTACTCGTCGGACACCGCCCCCTGTGAGGCGTTGCTGCGGCTGGCCCAGAACGCGGACGCCTTCCTCTGCGAGGCCAGCTACCTGGACGGCGTGGACAATCCGCCCGACCTGCACCTCACCGGCCGGGAGGCGGGCGAGGCGGCGGCCAAGGCCAACGTGGGGCGCCTGCTGCTGACCCACCTGGTGGCCGCCTGGGGCAGCGAGGCGCACACCGTGACGTCGGCGGCGGCGGCGTACAGCGGCCCGCTGGACGTGGTCCGGCCGGGCGCCAGCTACGACATCTGACCCACCGTCGGGAGCGGACAGCGGCGTTGCCGCCCAGACCCTAGGATCGCGCGGGTGAGCGACCCCTCCGCCGGCCCCGACCCGCGCCCTGCCGACCGGCCGGCATCTCCCGCGCCGGGCCGGCCACCGGCCGGGCCGTACCCTCCGACGTTCGCGCCGCATGCGTCGGGAGCTTGGCCACCCCCGCCGGCCCCCGGGCCGTACGGTCCTCCGCCGCGTCCGGGACCGTTCCCGCCGGTACCGGCACCGCGCAAGCGGTCCCGCACCGGCCTGGTGGTGGGTCTCCTGATCGGTGTCGGCGCGTTGCTGCTCCTGCTCTGCTGCTGCGGCGTGTTCACCTACAACGGCTGGTACAAGCCACGCCAACTCCAGGAGCAGCGCGAGGAGATGGTCGAGACGGCCGGCGTACCCGCCGGTTTTCACCGCGTCGGCACCTCGGCGGGCGACCGGTCGGTCGGCGCGAGGTACCGGCTCGACTGCCGACGCACCACATGCCCGGTCGACGTGGCCCAGAGCGTGCAGGCGTTCCTGAGCGACGCCGGCCTGCGCATCACCGTGGACCGGATGCGGGAGTGCCTCGCCGATCCGAACGCCCCCTCCTGCCTGGTGCACACCTGGATCCGGGACGGCTTCGAGATGACCGCAACCATCCTCAACGCGCCGGGCAACCGGTCCGTCGACGGGTACGTCGAGGTGACCCTGGCCGTCGGTGGGCACGACTGAGCCGAGTCGACGGCACCCGGGGACGCTCCGGTCGGGGCACCGCATAGGGTGCAGGCATGGCGCGACCTGACGGGCGGGAGCCCGACCGACTCCGACCGGTGACCCTGACCCGTGGCTGGAGCAGCCACCCGGAAGGCTCCGTGCTGGTGGAGTTCGGTGCGACCCGGGTGCTCTGCACGGCGAGCGTCACCGAGGGCGTGCCCCGCTGGCGTCGGGGCTCCGGGCTCGGCTGGGTCACCGCCGAGTACGCGATGCTGCCCCGGGCCACCAACACCCGTTCCGACCGGGAGAGCGTCAAGGGGCGGGTCGGTGGGCGTACCCACGAGATCTCCCGGCTGATCGGTCGGAGCCTGCGCGCCGCCATCGACCTCAAGGCCCTCGGCGAGAACTCGATCGTGCTGGACTGCGACGTCCTGCAGGCCGACGGCGGCACCCGGACCGCCGCGATCACCGGCGCGTACGTGGCGCTGCACGACGCGGTGAGCTGGCTCGCCGATCGCAAGGCGCTGGCCGGCAAGCCGGAGAAGGTGATGCACCGGTCGGTGGCGGCGGTCAGCGTCGGCGTGGTGTCCGGCGAGCCGCGCCTGGACCTGTGCTACGACGAGGACGTGGCCGCCGAGGTCGACATGAACGTGGTCTGCACCGGCACCGGGGACTTCGTCGAGGTGCAGGGCACCGGTGAGGCCGGCGTCTTCGCCCGCGAGCAACTGGACGCACTGCTCGACCTGGCCGTCGCCGGCTGTCGGGACCTGGCCGAAGCCCAGCGCGCGGCTCTCCTGTGAGGGCCGCCGCGAACGAAAGGTGACACCGTGAACAAGGTTCTGCTCGCCACCCGGAACCGCAAGAAGCTCGTCGAGCTGCAGCGGATCCTGGACGGGGCGCTCGGTGCACATCGGGTCGCCCTGGTCGGGCTCGACGACGTCGAGGCGTACCCGGAGTTGCCGGAGACCGGGCTGACCTTCGGTGAGAACGCGCTGATCAAGGCGCGGGAGGGCTGTCGGCGTACCGGCCTGCCCACCGTCGCCGACGACTCCGGGCTGGCCGTGGACGCGCTCAACGGCATGCCGGGCGTGTTCAGCGCCCGCTGGGCCGGGCGGCACGGCGAGGACCAGGCGAACCTCCAGCTCGTGCTGGACCAGATCGCCGACGTGCCGGACGAGCACCGGGGCGGTTCCTTCGTCTGCACGATCGCGTTGGTGCTGCCCGGCGGCAAGGAGCACCTCGTGGACGGCCGTCAGGCGGGCCGGGTGCTGCGTGCCCCGCGTGGCGAGGGCGGTTTCGGTTACGACCCGATCTTCCTTGGTGACGGTCAGGACCGCACCAACGCCGAGCTGACCCCGCAGGAGAAGGACGCGGTCAGCCACCGGGGCAAGGCCCTGCGCGAACTGGCCACCCTGATGGCGAAGGTGCTCCCCGCGACCTCCTGACCCACCCCGGTAGCCGCGTCAGGGGAGAGGACCGATCTCGGCCTCGATGGCGGTGCGCAGCTCGGGGCCGGACACCACGGACCGGGCCGCCTCCATCAGCGGGGCGAGGAAGACGTCCGGGCCGGGCGGGCCGACTACTGCGCCGAGGGCGGCGATCGCCGCCCGTCCGGCCGGGGACGGCGTCAGCGGGGCCCGGAGCTGGAGTCCGCGTACGGCGGCGAGCAACTCCACCGCGAGCAGGCTGGTCAGGTTGTCCAGGACGGTCCGCAGTTTCTTGGTCGCGGCCCAGCCCATCGAGACGTGGTCCTCCTGCATGCCGCTGGTGGGCAGCGAGTCCACCGAGGCGGGCGCCGCCAGCCGTCGGTTCTCCGCCACGATCCCGGCCGCCGTGTACTGGGCGATCATCAGCCCCGAGTTGACGCCCGCGTCGGGGGAGAGGAAGGCGGGCAGCTCCCGCGACCGGGTCACGTCGAGCAGGCGGTCCACCCGACGTTCGGAGATCGCGCCCACCTCGGACGCGGCGATGGCCAGGTAGTCCGCCGCGAAGCCCAGCGGGGCGCCGTGGAAGTTCCCGGTCGACTCGACCCGCCCGTCCGGCAGCACCACCGGGTTGTCCACCACGGAGACCAGTTCCCGGTCGGCGACCGTCCGGACGAAGTCCAGGGTGTCCCGGGCCGCTCCGGCGACCTGGGGTGCGCAGCGCATCGAGTAGGCGTCCTGGACCGCGTGGGCCAGGTCGTCGCGGTGCGAGTCCATCACCGCCGAGTCCTGCAACAGTCGGTGGATGTTCGCCGCCGATACGCCCTGCCCGGGATGCGGGCGGATGGCGTGCAGCTCCGGCCGGAACGGCCGTTCCGAGCCGAGCATCGCCTCGATCGCCAGGGCGGCGGTCACGTCGGCCATGGTGAACAGGTGCGCCGCGTCGCGGACGGCCAGCAGCAGCATGCCGAGCATGCCGTCGGTGCCGTTGATCAGTGCGAGGCCCTCCTTGGCGGCCAGCTCCACCGGAGCGAGACCGGCCTGCCGCAGCGCGTCGGCGGCGGGCCGCCGCTCACCGGCGGGGCCGAGCACCCACCCCTCGCCGAGCAGCACCAGCGCGCAGTGCGCCAGCGGTGCCAGGTCGCCGGAGGCACCCAGCGAGCCGTGCTCCGGCACCCATGGCGTCACGTCGTGGTTGAGCAGGTCGACCAGGGCCTCGGCGACCAGCGGCCGTACCCCGGAGTGGCCCAGCGCCAGCGAACGGACCCGCAGCAGCATCATCGCCCGCACCACCTCGCGGGGCATCGCCGCGCCCACCCCCGCCGCGTGCGAGCGGATCAGCGCGTGCTGGAGTTCGGCCCGCCGCTCGGGAGCGACGAACGTGTTGGCGAGCGCGCCGAAACCGGTGGAGACGCCGTACACCGGACGACCGGCGGCCTCGATACCGTCCACGATGGACCTGCTGGTGGCCATCGCGGCGAGGGTGGCCGGGGCGAGCACGACGGTGGCGGCACCGCGTGCCACGGCGAGCACGTCGGCGGGGGTGACCCCGGTGGGTTCGATGGTGACGGTCATCGTGGCACTCCGTTGCGCAGGACCTGGCGGATGAGGGGTACGCCCGGCCGGTAGGCCAGGTGCAGGTGGGACGGGGCGTCGAGGATCATCAGGTCGGCCCGTGCACCGGGCCGCAGCACGCCGACGTCGGTGCGGCGCAACGCCCGCGCGCCGCCCGCGGTGGCCGCCCACACCGCCTCCGCCGGGGTCATCCGCATCTCGCGGACGGCCAACGCGACACAGAACGGCATCGACGACGTGTACGACGAACCGGGGTTGCAGTCGGTGGCGAGGGCCACGGTGACACCGGCGTCGAGCAGCCGACGCGCGTCGGGATACGGCGACCGGGTGGAGAACTCGGCGCCCGGCAGCAGCGTGGCGACGGTGCCGCCCCCGGTGGCCGCCAGCGCGTCGACGTCGGCGTCGTCCAGGTGGGTGCAGTGGTCCACACTGGCCGCACCGAGTTCCACCCCGAGGCGTACCCCCGGGCCGGGGCCGAGCTGGTTGGCGTGCACCCGGACGCCGAGACCGGCCGCCTGTCCGCAGGTCAGGATCGCCCGCGCGTGGTCGGCGTCGAACGCGCCCCGCTCACAGAACACGTCGATCCACCGGGCGTACGGCGCGGCGGCGGCCAGCATCGGCCCGCAGACCAATCCCACGTACTCGTCGGGCCGGTCGGCGTACTCGGTCGGCACCACGTGCGCGCCGAGGAACGTGGTCTCCTCGGTCACCTCGGCGGCGATCCGCACCGAGCGGGCCTCGTCGGCGACGGTGAGGCCGTACCCACTCTTGATCTCGATCGTGGTGGTGCCCTGCCGCAACGCCTCGTCGTGCAGTCGGCGCACGGTGGCGCGGAGCTGCCCGTCGGTGGCCGACCGGGTGGCGCCCACGGTGGTCCGGATGCCGCCACCGGTGTACGGCTGCCCGGCCATCCGGGCGGCGAACTCCGCCGCCCGGTCCCCGGCGAAGACCAGGTGCGCGTGACTGTCCACGAACCCGGGCAGCACCGCCGCGCCGTCGGCGTCGATCCGCCGGTCCGCGGCCGGGGCGTCGGCGGACGGACCGACCCAGACCACCTCGCCCGCCTCGACCAGCAGGGCGACCCGCCGACGGATGCCCAACGGCCCGCCCTCGCCCGCACCGGGCTCGTTGGTGACCAGCTCGCCGATGTCGTCCACCAGCAGGCTGCCCGCCCGCACGTTCGGCTCACCGGGCACCGGTCACCTCCGCGATGGCCGTGGCCAGCTCGCGGGGGACGTCGACGCGGACGTGCCGCCCGTCGCGGACCAGCACCCGGCCGTCGACCACCACCTGGGTCACGTCGGCGGCGCTCGCCGCGAACCAGACGCCCGCCGGGACCACCCCGGCCGTGCGTACGCTGTCCAGCCGCACCGTGACCAGGTCGGCCCTCTCACCCACCGCGAGCCGACCGGCGTCGGTCCAGCCCAGCGCCGCGTGCCCGGCCTCGGTGGCGGCGGTGAGCAGCTCGGCCGGGGCGAAGTGGCCGCGCCGACGGGTCCGCAGCCGCTCGTCCAGTTCCATCGCGCGCGCCTCCTCGAACGGGTCGATCACGGCGTGACTGTCGCTGCCCAGGCTCAGCGGGATCCCCGCGTCGGCCATCCGGCGGGCCGGTCCGAGACCGTCGGCGAGGTCGCGTTCGGTGGTCGGGCAGAGACACACCCCGGTCCGGCTCTCCCCGAGCAGGGCCACGTCGGCGCTGGTCGGATGAGTGGCGTGCACCGCCGTGGTGGCCGGTCCCAGCACACCGTGCTCGGCCAGCAACCCGGTCGGGGTCAGCCCGTGCACGGCCCGGCAGGCGTCGTTCTCGGCGGGCTGCTCCGACAGGTGCACGTGCAGTGGCGCGTCCCGCTGTCGTGCCCAGTCGGCCACCGTGGCGAGTTGGTCGGCCGGGACGGCCCGGACCGAGTGCACGGCCGCGCCGACGCGGGCGCGGTCCCGGTCGGTGGTGAGCGCGGCGGCCCGTTCCGCCCACCGCCGCGCGTCACCGTCGCCGAAGCGCTGCTGCGGCCCGACCAGCGGCGCACCGTCCACACCGGCGGTCAGGTAGCAGGTGTCCAGCAGCGTCAGCCGGATGCCGGCCTGCGCCGCCGCCTCGACCAGCGCCGCGCCCATCGCGTTCGGGTCGGCGTACGGGGTGCCGCCCGGACCGTGGTGCAGGTAGTGGAACTCGCCGACACAGGTGATCCCGGCCAGCGCCATCTCGGCGTACACCGCGCGGGCCAGCGTGAGGTACGTGTCCGGGTCCAGGCGACCGGTCACCGCGTACATCTGGTCGCGCCAGCTCCAGAAGTCGCCGCGCCCGCCGTGGGTCCGGCCGCGCAGCGCCCGGTGGAACGCGTGCGAGTGGGCGTTCGCCAACCCGGGCAGCGTCAACCCGGGCAGCCGCACCGCGTCGGCGAGCACGTCCACGCCCGCGTCCGGGTCGCCGCCGGGCGTCAACGGCGTCACGCCGGTGATCCGGCCGTTGACCGTCTCGATCAGCACGTCCGGGGTCGGCTCGGCGTGTGCGGGCAGCCACGCGTACTCGGCGAGCCAGCGGGTGGCGGTCATCAGGCACGCTCCGCGTCGGGCCGGACCGCCTGCGTCAGTTCCGCCAGCACCGTGGCCAGGGCGGTCACGCCGGCCGCGCAGTCCGCGTCGGTCGCCGACTCGGCGGGGGAGTGCGACACCCCGGTCGGGTTGCGGACGAAGAGCATCGCCGTCGGTACGTGTCCCGCGAGCACCCCTGCGTCGTGTCCGGCCCCGGTCGGCAGCACCGGCGCGGCCAGCAGCCCGGCCAGCCGGTCGGCGAGCCCGCCGTCGAAGGCCACCAGTGGCGTCGCCGACTCCTCGGTCAGGGTCACCTCGGTGCCGTCGCGTCGGGCCCGTTCGGTGGCCTTGGCGCGTACCGCCTCGACCAGCCCGGCCAGCGTCTCCGGCTGGGCGGCCCGGGCGTCCAGCCACCCGGTCACCCGGGACGGGATCGCGTTGGTGGCGTTGGGCTCCACGGCCACCCGACCCACGGTGGCGTGCGCGTCGCGCAGCCGGGCCTCCTTGTTCGCCGCGAGCACCGTGAACGCGTACGTCAACATGGGGTCGCGGCGGTCGGCCATCCGGGTCGTACCGGCGTGGTTGCCCTCGCCCGTGACGTCGAAGCGCCAACGGCCGTGCGGCCAGATGGCGCTGGCCACCGCGACCGGCGCGTCCCGGTCGACGAGCGCGCGGCCCTGCTCGACGTGCAGCTCCACGAAGGCCGCGAACCGGCCCAGCAACGCCGGATCGGCGCCCGCCGGGCGGTGTCCCAGCGCCTCGGCGAAGCTCACCCCGGACGCGTCCCGCAACGCGCCCGCCCGCTCGGCGCTGATCTGCCCGGTGAGCAGCCGCGAGCCCAGGCAGGGTACGCCGAAGCGGGCACCCTCCTCCTCGACGAAGGCGGCGACGACCAGGGGCCGGGCCGGGGTGACCCCGGCCGCCCGCAGCTCGTCCACGGCCAGCCAGGCGCTGACGATGCCCAGCGGCCCGTCGTACGCCCCGCCGTGCGGCACCGAGTCGAAGTGGCTGCCGGTCAGCACCGCGCCACCGGCGTCCGGGTCGCCCCACCAGGCGAAGAGGTTGCCGTTGCCGTCCTGGGCCACCGGCATGCCCCGGGCGTCGGCCTGCTCCCGGAACCACGCCCGCAGCCGCAGTTCCGGCGCGGTGAGCGCGTACCGCAGATAACCGCCGCTGTCCGCGTCCCGCCCGACCGGCGCGATCTCGTCCCACAGTTCCCGGAACCTGAAAGGAAGGGACCCTTCCTCTACCGTATGCGTTAGCAAGGGACCCTTCCTCACTCGGAACCGGACATCGGCACGCGGACGCCGGTACGTTCGGCGACCTCGCGGGCCGCGTCGTAGCCGGCGTCGACATGCCGGATCACACCCATCGCCGGATCGTTGGTGAGCACCCGCTCGATCTTCTGCCCGGCCAGCGCGGTGCCGTCGGCCACGCATACCTGACCGGCGTGAATGGACCGTCCGATGCCCACCCCGCCGCCGTGGTGGATGGAGACCCAGGACGCCCCGCTGGCGGTGTTGACCAGCGCGTTCAACAGCGGCCAGTCGGCGATCGCGTCGGAGCCGTCGGCCATCGCCTCGGTCTCCCGGTACGGGCTGGCCACGCTGCCGCAGTCCAGGTGGTCCCGCCCGATCACCACCGGGGCGCTCAGCTCACCGGCGGCGACCATCTCGTTGAACCGTACGCCCGCCTTGTCCCGTTCGCCGTAGCCGAGCCAGCAGATCCGTGCCGGCAGGCCCTGGAAGGCGACCCGCTCACCGGCCATCCGGATCCACCGGGCCAGCGGCTCGTTCTCCGGGAACAGCTCCAGGATCGCCCGGTCGGTGGCCGCGATGTCGGCCGGGTCGCCGGAGAGCGCCGCCCACCGGAACGGCCCCTTGCCCTCACAGAACAACGGCCGGATGTACGCGGGCACGAACCCGGGGAAGTCGAAGGCGCGCTGGTACCCGCCGAGCTGCGCCTCGCCCCGGATCGAGTTGCCGTAGTCGAAGACCTCCGCACCGGCGTCCAGGAAGCCCACCATCGCCTCGACGTGCTTCGCCATCGACGCCCGGGCCCGGTCGGTGAACTCGGCCGGCTTGGCCGCCGCGTAGTCCCGGGCGTCGTCCGGCTCCACCCCCTCCGGCAGGTACGACAGCGGATCGTGGGCGCTGGTCTGGTCGGTGACCACGTCGACCGGTACGCCCCGGCGCAGCAGCTCGGGGAAGACCGTGGCGGCGTTGCCGACCACGCCGACGCTGAGCGCACGACGGTCCCGCTTCGCCGCCAGCACCCGCTCGACCGCGTCGTCCAGGTCGTCGCCGATCTCGTCCAGGTACCGGTCGTGCACCCGCCGTTCCAGCCGGGTGCGGTCCACGTCCACGATCAGGCAAGCGCCGCCGTTCATGGTGACCGCCAGGGGCTGGGCCCCGCCCATCCCGCCGCATCCGCCGGTCAGCGTCAGGGTGCCCGCGAGGGTGCCGCCGAACCGTTTCTCGGCCACCGCCGCGAAGGTCTCGTACGTGCCCTGGAGGATGCCCTGGGTGCCGATGTAGATCCACGAACCGGCGGTCATCTGCCCGTACATGGTCAGGCCGAGCTGCTCCAGCCGACGGAACTCCGGCCAGGTCGCCCAGTCACCGACGAGGTTGGAGTTGGCCAGCAGCACCCGGGGCGCCCACTCGTGGGTCCGCAGCACCCCGACCGGCCGACCCGACTGCACCAGCATCGTCTCGTCGTCGCGCAGGTCGGTCAGCGTACGCACCAGGGCGTGGTATGACGGCCAGTCCCGGGCGGCCTTCCCGGTGCCGCCGTAGACGACCAGGTCGTCGGGGCGCTCGGCCACCTCCGGGTCGAGGTTGTTCATCAGCATCCGCAGCGCGGCCTCCTGCGGCCAGCCACGGGCGGTGCGCTCGGTGCCGCGCGCGGCCCGGATGTGTCCGGGCGTGGTCGACGTGGATCGCGTCATAGCGGAACTCCTCCTAACCGAGGAACAACTGACGACGGGTGGCCGAGGCTTCGAACGCCTCCAGCCGCCGCTGGGTCTCGGCCGGCGCGGCGTCGCAGATCGCCTGGAGCAGCACCATGGCCAGGGTCATCGGAGCGGTGTGCAGGTCGAACACGAGCTGCGCGCCGACCGCTGCGGCCAGCACCACGTCGGCGTGCTCGGTCGCCGGGCTGACCGGCGAGTCGGTGATCGCGACCACGGTCAGCCCGGCGGCCCGGGCCTCGCCCAGCGCGTCCAGGGTCTCCCGGGGATAACGAGGCAGCACGAACGCCAGCAGCGCGCCGGCACCGGCCTCGGCGGCCTGTTCCAGCCGGTCGGCGAGCAGGCTGCCCCCGTCGTCGAGGACCCGCACGTCCGGGTGCACCTTGGCGGCGAAGTACGCGAAGTACGCGGCCAGCGGCGCGGCGGCGCGCAGGCCGAGCACGGGCAGCGGTCGACTGGCGGCGAGCAGCCGCCCGGTCTCGGCGACGCGCTCCCGGTCCGCGAGTTGCTCGGCCAGCCGGTCGAGGTTGCCGATCTCGGCGCGTACCGCCTGCTGGAGCTCGTTGCCGGCGGTGGTCGGACCGGGCGCGGCGGCGGTCAGCTCGCGCAGCCGACGACGCAGCGCCGGATAACCGTCGTGCCCGAGCGCCACCGCGAACCGGGTCACCGACGGCTGGCTGACCCCGGCCAATTCGGCGACCTCGGCGGCGGAGAGGTAGCCGACGGAGGGCGCGTGCTGCACCAGGCAGTGCGCGATGCGCCGCTGCGTCGGGGTCAGCCGCACCCCGTCGAAGAGGCCGACCATCCGCTCGGTCGACGCGACGGTGGCTCCGTCATTCATTCGCTGACTCTATGCATGAAAACTTTCACGAAGCAACCCGTCCGTTCCCGCAACCGGTCGTGACCTGCGGGTTCGAGTCGGGCGAGGATGGCTCACGACCGGCGGGCAGGGCGAGGTGCGGCGGGTCGATAGGATCCGCACGGCGGTCGACTAGAGGAGTTGTCATGCAGCCGGACGGCCCCTACCGGTACACCCATCTGCTCGGCGGGTCACCGGTCGGCAAAGCATGGGCGGCCGTGGACGGGCAGGGACGCTTCGTGACGGTGGCGGTGCTGGACACCGCGGTGGCAGCCAGCCCGGGTTGGCGCGAGGCGTTCGCCGGGATCGCTAACAACCTCGCGCAGACCCCCGGCGGTGCGCCCTTCACCTACGCGGACTTCTCGGCCGCCGCGCCCTGGGTCGCCTACTCGGCCGAGGCGGGCCCGGCTGCGGAGAAGCTGTTCCGGGCACTCGGCGTCGACTATCAACCCGTGCCCACCCCAGCCGCACCCGTCTCCGGTCCTCCCCAGCCGGTCTCCGGCGGGCCTCAGCAGGTCTCCGGCCCGCCTCAGCCCGTCTCGGGTGCTCCGCAATCGGTCTCCGGCCCGCCGCAACCGACCTCTGGTGCTCCGCACCCTGTTTCGGGTGCTCCCCAACCGACCTCCGGTGCGCCGCAGCCGCCGACCAGCCCGATCCCAAGCCAGCCGGGGTACGCGGACCCGGTCTCGGGCGCGCCGACGTCGCCCGGCTTCGGATCGTCCTTCGAGGAGCCGGCGCGCGACCCGTTCACCGCCCCGGCCCGTCGCATCCAGCCCTCCGCGCCACCGAAGCGGCGAACCGGGCTCTGGGTGTCGCTGGCCGCGCTCGTGGTGGTGGCGGCGCTCGGCTCCGGTGTGACCGTCTGGGCGCTCACCGGCGACGATCCGGAAGGTCCGCAGGCCCCGCCCACTCTCGGGGCGCCCTCCGGATCCGTCGCCACCGCTGCTCCGGTGAACCCGGGGATGCGGCCGTGGGCGCAGGTCGCGCCGTACAGCGCCGAGGAACGCGCGCTGGCGATCGCCGCGCCCTCTCTCGTCTTCGTCGAGACCGTCGTCACGGGCGTGCTGCGGGAGACGAAGTCCAACACCCCGCTCAGCGCCACGCCGGTGACGTTCAAGCGCCGATGCAGTGGATTCGTGGTGAATCCCGACGGGCACGTGGTGACCAACGGACAGTGCGTGCAACCGACGGCCGATGCGGCACGGGAACGCGCGCTCTACACATTGGGTCGCATCCTCGTCGAGCAGAAGCAACTGGCCGGCGGCGAACTCGACCAGTACGTCCGCAGCCGGATGGCGACCACCGTCTTCACCGGCGACGAGCCGGGCAGCGAGCCCACCACCCAGCTCTACGGGCAGCTCAACGTGGCACGCGGCGACCTGACCGCGAGCCCGGCGGTGCCCGGACAGGTGGTACGCGTACTCCCGGCGGACGACGGCAACCTTGCCCTCGTCAAGCTCGCGGAGGGTGGCCTGCCCGCCGTGCAACTGAGCGAGGCGGCGGCACCCGAGCAGGGATCCACTCTGCTGGTGCTGGGCTACCGCACCACCGACACGGACTTCCGAGCCGCGACGTACA
This sequence comes from Micromonospora sp. NPDC003241, assembly GCF_053589795.1. Taxonomy (NCBI): domain Bacteria; kingdom Bacillati; phylum Actinomycetota; class Actinomycetes; order Micromonosporales; family Micromonosporaceae; genus Micromonospora; species Micromonospora sp. NPDC003241. The sequence continues at coordinate 42,838 of NZ_JBSFSO010000012.1, forward strand.
CGGCCGAGGCTCGGGCCGTCCAGGTGTCCGGCACCGCCAGGCAGGGCGGCGTCACGGCTGCCCGGATCAACGACGACCTCGGTATCTACTCGCACGGCGGCATCGGGGTGGACACCAACGGGCACGTCGTGGGTGTGTTGGACAACGATCGGGCGGCCAACGGTGGTGCGAACCGCGCGTTGTTGCCGGTGTCCGTGGTGACCGACCTGCTCAGCGCGGCAGGGACCTCGAACGAACTCGGTGCGGCCGACCGAACGTACCGGAGCGGGCTCGACGCCTTCTTCGGTGGTCGCAACAGCGAGGCGATCGCCCGGTTCGACGAGGTCGCGCAGTCGTCGCCGAGCAACCTGGTGGCACAGGCGTACCGGCAGAACGCCATCGACCGGAGCCGGCTGGAAGGCGGCTCGTCGGAGTCGTCGAACTGGCCGACCATCCTGCTGGCGGGGCTGGCCGGAGCGGTGCTGGTCGGGCTGGCGGTCGGGGCGGTCGCGCTGCTGCGCCGACGACGCTGACCGGCGCAGTGATCGCCGGGCGCGGTCAGCGCGTGGAGGTGTCGCGTCCCCATCCGTCGGCGGGGTGGCGACGGGCCCGTACCGCAGCGGTCAGTGTGATCGTGACGTAGGCGACGGCGGCCGGGGCGAGCCATGGCCGGGTCAGCACCACGTCCCGCAGCCACGAGGACGGCACCGATGCCCGGACACCGTCATGGCTCGCGCGCAGCAGGTTGTTGCCGGCGCGTACCCGGGCCAGCGTCCGGACCAGGTCCCGAGTACGCCGAGGTGCCTGCACGAAGCTGGTCGCCGTCGTCACCTCGCGCTTCTCCGCCGACGTGAAGTGCGAGTCAAGATAGAGGTCGTCGGCGATCTGTGCCGGGAATCGGTCGAAGCGTCGACGGCCCGCCTCCGACAGTGCGATCGCGCCACGACCGAACAGGGCGTCGGAGAAGATCGGCAGCCGGGTGTTGATCGCGTAGTAGGCGCGTACCGCGACCGGCCGGCTGGTGGTGACCATCGCGCGCCGAGGCATCACCGCGAGCGGGGGTCGTTCGCCGGTGGTGAGCACGGCGGCCATCTCGCGGAGCGCGCCCGGGGTCAGCACGACGTCCGCGTCGAGATATACCCGGGGGAAGCAGCGGGCCAGACTGTCGCCCACGTTCAGGGCGTTGGCCTTGCCGGCCTCGGCGACCTCGACCACCCGGATACCGGGGCGCTCGCCCGCCACGCGGGCGGTGTCGTCGGTGCAGCCGTTGGCGACCACCACGATGTCGAGGTCGCCAGCGGTGTCGTCGGCGAGCAGCGCGTCCAGGCATCCGCCGATGACACGGGCCTCGTTGTGGGCGGCGATGACCACGCTGATGGTCGGCGCTTCACAGGCTGTCACACCAGTTCCGTCCTTGCTGGCTGGCCGGGCAGGGGGCCGGTGGCGAGCCCTGCCCTGGTCGGGCGGGTCGGTGTCGGCGATCGACGATCGGCCACCCGGCGCTACAGCTTGCCGCAGGCGGAAGACCGGACGCAAGGCCGTGATCGCCGTTCCGGGCCACCCCGTCCAGGTGATGGCGTTCGGGACACCGCCCGGGACGTCTGCGCTGATATCGTCCTCGTGTTTTCCGGGGCCGGGGGCGGCGACTGACCAGAGTGGGACGTCGACGGGGCAGTTTTCCGTCTCACTGCCGCGGGCGGGAACTGATGGGAGACGCACCCGCGATGGAAACAGTGACCACCTCGGCCCGAAGGTCGTGGTTCGGGCAGCCCGGGCAGGAATCGGCGACGCGCGGCCCGCAGCGGATCGCACGTCATCTGGTGACCGCCGCTCTGGTGCTGCTCGCGGTGAAGCCGCTGCTCGACATCGGTGAGGGCGGCGGTGACGGGCTGGACGTCGGTGTCCTGCTGACCGCTCTCGGCGCCGGGTTGATGATCGGCGCACTCTGCCTCTTCCTGCTCGGCGCCCGACGGCTGCCGCCGCGTCCGTTACTGCTGATGGCGGCGGGTCTGGTCGTGCTGCTGATCCTCTCGGCGATCAGCTACCTGGCGGTGCCGGCCCGATCGGATCTCCTGGAGTTGTTCGACGTCCGGCGTCATGCCATCTACGGGCCGGGCCAGGACCCGGCCTCGGCCATCCCGGCCGAGGCGATGCGGATGGTGGTCGGCTTCGCCCCACTCGCCCTCATCGCCCTGATGGTGTTGCGGAAGGACTGGTTTTCGGTACGCCGCCTCGGCCTCGTCGCGGGCGTCGTGGTGCTCGGTGCGATCGTCCACTCCGTACTCGCCTGGCTCCAGGTCGCCGGTGTGATGCCGTACTCCTTCTTCTTCGAGCTGGCGGACTACCAGAAGATCGGCCGGGCCTCCGGTGGCTACTTCCATCCGATGTCGCTCGGCCGGCTGCTGATGTTCGCGGTCTTCCTCGTCTACGTCCTCGGCCGGCGGATGCGGGTGCCGACCGCCGTGCAGTACGCCTTGATCGGGCTGTTCGTCGCGACCGGGGTCGTCTCGCTGCACCGTTTCACAATCCTCTGCCTGGGGCTGATCGTCGCCGCGTTCGAGGTCCAGCGGCTCCGTAGGCTGTTGGCCGCGCGCAGGCGCGGACACCGGGTCGACCGGCGTGCGGTGGCGGGAGTCGGTGGTGCGGCGATCGCCGCTGCGGCGGTGGTCGCGGTGTTGTGGGGGGAGACCGTCTGGCACCGGGCCGAGGTCGTGCTCACCGAGGTCGGCTCGCTCGACGTACGGTCCGACACCTTCATGCACGGCCGGGGCGCGATCTGGAACGACACGGTGGGGATCCTCGGACGCGCCGGGTGGGACGTCTGGCTCGCCGGATTCGGCTACGAGCCCTGGGACATGCACAACGACGTCCTGCGACTCCTCGTGGTCTGGGGCGTCGTCGGCGTGGTGGTGACCGCCGCACTGCTGGTGGGGCTCTACCGTTTCGTCGGGGCGCGCGTCCAGCGGTCGCACCGACTGGCGTTGGCGGTGCTGTTCGGTGCTCTCGTCGTCTTCGGGCTCACCCAGAAGCCCCTGGCCTATCCGTACTTCCTCTGGTTGTTCCTCTTCGGGCAGATGGTCCTGCTCGCCGCCGCCGACGAGCCGACGGAGCCAGCCGATCGGCACGACGAGACATCCGGGGTGGGTCTGCGGTGACCTCGTCGTCCCCGGCGCCGATACGCCGCACGGATGCCAGCCACTCCCGCCAGACGGCCGTGCCACGGCAAGGGAGGCAGGAGACGCTCGATCGGGTGGACGAATCGACGGTGTGTCCCACCTTCACCGTCTGCATCGTGGTGCGCGACCGGGCGGACCTTCTGGTCAAGGCGATACGCAGTGTCCTGGCGAACACCTACCGGGAGTTCGAGCTGATCGTCGTCGACGACGGTTCGCAGGTGCCGGTCACCGAGGTGCTGGCCGAGGCAGACCTGACCACGGACGAGCGGGTACGCGTGGTGACCCAGCCGCCTTCAGGTATCGCCGAGGCCCGCAACCACGGCCTGCGCATCGCCACCGGCCGGTATCTCACCGTGCTCGACTCCGACGACGAGTTGACCGAGGATGCGCTCGACCGGTTGTACCACCTGCTCTCCGGCACCGACAGCAGGTGGGTGTACGCCGACTACACCGAGTTCGACCGCGGCTCGTCCCGACTGATCCGGCTACCCGAGTACGCCTCGCCCCGGCGGATGCTGCTCGGTGTGCTCACCCGTCCACGACTGCCGTTCAAGCACTCCGGCACCACCATCGACCGGCGACTTCTGGAGCAGATCGGTGGCTACGACGAGAGCTTCCGCCTCTTCGAGGACATCGAGCTGGTGCTGCGTGCCCTCAAGTCCGGGGTGCATCCCCGTCACCTGAGTCACCCCATCGTGCGATTCCACCGACACGACGGCAACGTGACCCGGGGCCGGTTGAGCGGCCTGGTCTTCTGGTTCCGGCTGATCGACATGTACCGGCCGGTGCGGTGGCCCGGCGTGGCGCTGTCGATCAAGACGCTGCGGACCATGAGCGAGACGGGCAAGTGGCTTGTCACCCGTGGCCGCTGAGCAGCGTACCGACGGTCCGGAGCGCCCGGCGGGCGGAGGTAACCGGCTGACCCGGATGCTCCTCCAGCTCGGCATGCTGGGACTGAGCCAGGTCGGTGTCACCCTGGCCGCGTTCGGCACCCAGGTACTACTGGCCCGGAGTCTGCCGCAGGCCGACTTCGGCACGTTCAGCGCGGCGTTGGCGACGATGTCCCTGGCCGCACCGCTGGTGGTGTTCGGCGTCTCGGAACTGTGGTTGCAACGGTTCGGCCGTGAGGGCCTACGCGCCCGGCGTTGGCTGCGTCCGTCGCTGCGTCTGGTAGGCGCCGGCACGGCCGTAGCCGTTGCCGTCACCGGGGTGTGGAGCGTCGCCGAGTGGCCCGACACCACGGCGGCTTCGGTGCGCGCCCTGCTGGTGAGCGTGCTGGTCGCGCAGGCCGGCCTGATGCTGGTCGCCTCGGTCCAACAGTTGGGCGGTGACTATCGGGGGCTCTCGCTGCTCCAGGTCGCGCCGCATCTCGGACGGCTCGCCGTGGTGCTCGTCGTCGGCGCGGCGGGACTGTCCGTGGTCGCGGTGGCCCTCGGCTACGCGGTCGTGGCGGTACTCACCGTCGCGGCCTGTGTCGTCGTGATGCGTCCCTTCCTGAGCGGCGCCATGCCGCTCGAAGGTCACGCGGCCACCGACGACGACCGGACTGTCGCGGAGGTGCCGACGAAACGGGTGGCCACTGCCGCCACCCCCTTCGTCCTCGGCAACGTCTTCTATCTGATGGGCATCTACCTCGGAACGATCGTCGCCGCCGAGGCGCTGGGACCGGAGGCGGCTGCCGTGCTGAGCGTGCCGATGGCGGTGCTGACGGCCGCCTATCTGGTGCCGAGGGTCGTCTACCAGCAGTACTTTCTGGCGAAACTGCACCGCTGGTCGCACGGGGACCGCGACGCGATGCTGTTGGCGTACCGTTTCGGCGTGCCCGGCATGGTCGCGCTCGGCCTGCTGGTGGCCGGGGTGGTCGGTCTCGGTGGGCAGGCGCTGCCACGCCTGCTCGGGCCCGGGTACGGCGAGGCGGCGGTGGTACTCGCGCTGCTCGCCGTGGCCATTCCCTTCCGATTTGGCGGGGCTGCCGCCGCAGCCCTGCTCACCAGCGGCGGCCTGCTCCGACGCAAGGTCATTCTTCAGGGCATGGGGGCGCTCGTGCTGGTGGCCGGTCTCGCCGTCGCCACCCCCCTGTGGGGGGTACGCGGTACCGCCCTCGCCACGGTCGTGGCCGAAGTCGTCCTGGCCGTGCTGTTCTGGGTGGCGGTCCGCCGCACAGTGGTTGCCGGGGCGACGTTGCCGTCGTGGCACGATCTGAGGCAGCGGCTGACGAGGGGAGGCCCGCGTGAGTCCTGAGCCGAACGCCGTCGCCGGAAGCCCGTTGGTGGTGGGCTACTACGGCATGGAGAACGTCGGTGACAACGCCTTCTGTGTGGTGACGGAGTGGGCCACCCGGACCTACTGGGGCAGTAGAAGCCCGGTCTTCGCCGCGCCGCCCATGGTCGACCTACCGGCCACGAGCACCGGCATGAACCCCCGCTGGTACCGGTCGCGCAGTGTGCCGGACCGGGTGGGCTGGGTAGTGAACAAGGCGGTGTTGCTGCGTCGTTCGTCGATGGTCGTCTTCGGTGGTGGATCGGTCTTCCGGGACATGGGTCCGTTCAGCGAGAAGCGACTCTTCTCGCTGTTCTCTCGACTCTCGGGGCATCCGATGGCAGCGGTCGGAGTGTCCGTCGGGCCGTTCCTCTCCCCGGCAGCCGAACGGCGGCTGATCGAGGTTCTCCGGCAGGTCGACTTCATCGGTGTGCGGGACCACGCCTCCGCGCAGATCCTTGAACGCGCCGGCTATCCGGGTGTGCTGGTGACCGCGGGCGATCTCGCCGGCCTTCTGCCCGAGGCACTCGGCGAGCCGATGCCGTCCCGCTCGCCCGGTTGGTCGGGTGCCCGCGCCCGGCTCGGTGTCACGCTGCTCGGCGTCGACTACGAGGCCGCTGCCACGGAGGTACGCCGCAGGGAGGACGCCCTCGTCGGCGGCGTGGTCGACCTGGTACGCAAGGAGCCGGTGGACGTCACCGTCTTCGCCTTCAACACCCATCCGGAGCACGGTGACGAGCGAGTCAGCGAACGGCTGCGAGCCGCCCTCGACGGGCTGTGCGACGTCCGTGTGGTGACTGCCCGCGACGGGGTACGGGCCTGCTGGGACGAGATGAAGCGCTGCGACCTCGGCCTGCACATGCGGCTGCACGGTGCGGTCTTCGCGTACCTCGCCGGAGTCCCGTTCACGCTGGTGCCGTACCAACAGAAGTGTGACGACTTCCTGGACGAGATCGGTCAACCGGCGTCGTTCCGGCTTGACCGGGTGCCACAGGACCCGACCGAGGTGACCCGGATGCTGGCCAGGCTGCTGCACGACGACGCGGTGCCGCGACTGTCCCAGGAGGAGTTCGCGGAGCGGGCCCGGCAGAACTTCACACGAGCACCCTGGGCACTCCCCGGACCGGATCGTCCATGACCGACCTGCTCTCGGGCAGACGACACGTCGTCACGGCGGACCGGACGGCAGTGCCGTCCGGCGTCCGTGGTGGCGCGCTCCGTCGAAGGCGTTTCGGCCTGGTGGTCGCCGCCGTCCTGATGGTCCTGCTCGTGGTGACCGGCTTGGCGGTCGTCACCGGCACCGGCGACGGTGTCGAGGACGAGCCGAGGGCCGGGGCACCCCCGCCGTCTGCCCCGGCCGCGCCCGATCGCCCGACACTTCGTGAACTGATGCCGTCCGGAGTACGAATCGGTTCGGCGGTCGACGGTCGGCCGCTGAGCCTCGATCCGGCCTACCGGGCCCTGCTCGGCGCCGAGTTCAACGCGGTCACCACCGAGAACGCGATGAAGTGGCGCAGCTTGGAGCCGTCCGAGGGGGTGTACGTCTGGGCCGGCGCCGACCAACTCGTCGAGTTCGCCGAGCAGCACGATCAGGAGGTGTACGGCCACACCCTGGTCTGGCACAGCGACGTGCCGACGTGGGTGTCGCCGCAGTGGCCGGCCGAACGCGTCCGGTCCGCCCTCAAGGACCACGTGACCGAGGTCGTGTCGCGGTATCGGGGGCGGGTCTGGGCGTGGGACGTGGTCAACGAGGTACTGGACGAGGACGGTTCCCTGCGCGACACGCTGTGGCTGCGCAAGCTCGGGCCCGGTTACATCGCGGACGCCTTCCGGTGGGCGCACGCGGCGGATCCGGGTGCCCGCCTGTTCATCAACGACTACGGTGTCGAGGGCCGATCCCGGAAGGCCGACGCGTTGCTGAAGTTGGTCGGGGAGCTACGACGGGACGGCGTACCGGTGGACGGCGTGGGGTTCCAGAGCCACCTGCCGTGGGACGCGCCGCCGCCAGATCTCACCGCGAACCTGCGACGTTTCGCTGACCTGGGCCTGTCGGTGGCGATCACCGAACTCGACGTGCGGATCGAACTGCCGGTAACCCCGGCCAAGTTGAAGCGGCAGGCCGAGACCTATCGGGACGTGTTGCGGTCCTGTCTGGCCCTCTCCGCCTGCGTCTCCTTCACCGTGTGGGGCTTCACCGACGCGCGGAGCTGGATTCCCGGCTACCACCGGGGCTACGGGGCGGCCTGCCTGTTCGACGAGGACCTGCGACCCAAACCGGCGTACTCGGCGTTGGCCGACGAGCTCGGTCGGCTGACCGGGCCGACAGCGGCCCCTGCCGAGACACCGTGAACCTTCGTCCACCGTGCACCGTACGGTGGGGCACTCGTGGCATTCGTTATCGTCACGGCTGACGAGGCTGGTGAAAGGAAAGTCGTGTCCGCGCACACCCAGTTCCTCAAGACGGTGGGACCGTTACCGACCCCGCGCTTCGACCCCGACCTCGGCGTGATCACACCTCCGTCCAACGGCATGCCCCGGTCGGTCTTCGGCCGTCCGGTCGCGCCCCGGGCGAAGTGGCGGCGGCGCTACATGGCCTGGCTGATCGCGCTCGACTTCCTCGCCGCCTGGGCGGCCAGCCAGACGGTCGTCACAGTGTTCGAGGAGGCGGACGCCGGCTTCTGGGACGAACGGCTGCTCGGCGTCAGCACGTTCGCGCTGGTGGCCCACGTGATCGTGCCGCTGATGTGGTTGACCATCCTCGCCGGTGCCGGCGCGTACGACCGGCGGGCGCTCGGCCGGGGCACCGAGGAACTCAAGCGGGTGGTCCGGGCCAACGTGGCGATGGCCGCCGCCGTCTCCTTCCTGGCCCTGGGCTTCAAGAAGGACCTGTCCCGGGCCACCGTCGCCGCGATCATCATCGGTCTGTTGGTGTACACCGTCTTCGTCCGCTTCGTGGCCCGGGTGGTGCTCCGCCGGATCCGCCGCAGCAGTCAGCGGGCCTCGCAGAAGGTGCTGCTGGTGGGGCGGCTCTCCGACGCCCTGGCGGTGCACGAGGTGGTGACCCGCAACGCCGGTGCCGGCCTGCGTCCGGTCGCCATCCACCTGCCTCAGTTCCCCCGCGCCGGTGAGCGGGTGGAGGCGCCGGTGCCGGTCTATGTGGGCTGGGACCTGGTGCCGCTGGTCCAGCAGTTGGGGGCGGACACCATCGCGGTCTGCGGCCCGGCCAGCCTGGAGTCGTACGAGCTGCGCAAGCTGGCGTGGCAGTTGGAGGGCACCGGCCTCGACCTGGTCGTGGTGCCGCAGGTCACCGACATCACCGGGCCCCGGATCCACGTCCGCCCGATCGAGGGTCTGCCGCTGCTGAACGTCGAGGAACCGACGATCTCCGGCCTGTCCCTGCTGGCCAAGAGCGTGATGGACCGGCTCTCGGCGCTCGCCGGGCTGATCGTGCTGAGCCCGGTGCTGATCGGGATCGCGGTGGCGATCAGGCTGACCGACCCCGGTCCGGTGATGTTCCGGCAGAGCCGGATCGGTCATCAGGGCAAGGCGTTCAAGGTGTGGAAGTTCCGGACCATGTACACCGACGCCGAACAGCGGTTGGAGGCCCTGCGGGACCGCAACGAGAGCGACGGCCTGCTCTTCAAAATCAAGAACGATCCGCGGGTCACGCCGATCGGTCGGCACCTGCGTGCCCTGTCGCTCGACGAGCTGCCACAGTTGATCAACGTGTTGGTGGGGCAGATGTCCCTGGTGGGTCCGCGCCCGTTGCCGACCGAGGACGACGACTACCGGGGCGACGTCCGGCGTCGGCTCCTGGTCCGTCCGGGCATCACCGGCCTCTGGCAGATCTCCGGCCGGTCCGACCTGACCTGGGAGGACGCCGTACGGCTGGACCTGCACTACGTCGACAACTGGTCGCTGGTCTACGACCTCGGCATCCTCTGGCGTACGGTCCGGGTGGTGCTGGCCCGGCGCGGGGCCTACTGAGCGCGGACACCGGTGGTGCGGCGCCCCGACCGGAGCGCCGCACCATCCCCGGTCACTTCTTGTCGGCCCCGTCGATGATGTCCCGGACGGCGTCCCGGCGGACCGCCGCATAGAACGTGTCGACCCGCTTGTCGTCGGCGAAGACCACGCTCTCCGAGCCCACCCGTCCGGTGCCCCGGGTCGGGCTGGTCACGAACGTGAGGCTCCGGCCGCGCAGGTTGCGGTTCTCGGTGGCCATGTCGACCAGGGACAGGTCCTTGTCCATCGAGAGCGAACCGGAGGTGGCCTGGAGGAAGGAGTTCAGCCGCGCCGGGTTGGTGAGTAACCCGCCGGAGGTGGCCTTGTCCAGGATCGCCTTGATCACCTGCTGCTGGTGCCGGATCCGGGCGAAGTCGCCGTCGGCGAACTGCTTGCGCTGACGGGAGTAGTCGAGGGCCGCCTCGCCGTCTATCTTCTGTGGACCGGCCTGGAACGTGCGGAACGGCGGATGGATCGAGGTGAACTGCTTCTCCGAGTCCACCTCGATGCCGCCGAGCGCGTCGATGATCTCTTTGAAGCCGGCGAAGTCGACCATCACCACGTGGTCGATGCGGACCTTGGTGAACTGCTCCACGGTCTGCACCATCAGCGGCACACCGCCCCAGGCGTACGCGGCGTTGATCTTCGCGTCGCGGCCACCGCGCCCGTCCTTGCTTCGCGGCACGGCGACCCAGGTGTCGCGGGGGATGGAGATGAGTTGGGCGCTGGACCGGTCCTTCGGCAGGTGCGCCAGGATGATGGTGTCCGTCCGCGAACCGCCGGTGCTCTCCGGATCGCGCGAGTCGCTGCCCAGCACGAGGATGTTGAGCGCGTCCCCGGCGACCACCTCGGGCCGGGTCTCCGCGGGTACGCCGTCGAAGGCGTCGACCCGCTCGATGTCCGACTCGACCGACTTCAGATAGAAGCCTGCGGCCACCACACCGCCGACACCGACCAACGCCAGCACCAGCACGCTGATCAGCGTGATCCGCAGCCATCGGCGGCGCGGCCTGCCTGCGGCCGTCGGCTCGGCTCCGTCGGTGCCCCCCGCCGGCAGGTTCTCTCCCGGGGAGGTGGTCCCGGCCTGCTCTCCACTCGACATGGCGGAGATGCTACTGATTTCACGTTCTCGGGGAATCCCCGCCCGGTGCCGACTTTCGCCTGACCGTCCCGTCGTATCCCCCACGAGTTTCCGTCAGTCTGGTACAACCCTGCCGTGGACGCCGTAAAGCTGCGTCGGGCCATCGCCCGGACCCGCCTCGCCCCCGTTGCCGCCTTTCCGAAACGACTGGTCGCGGTCGCCCGCCACGACGCCCGGGTGTTCCGTAAGTCCGCCCGCTGGTTGGTGGCCTCGCGGGAGCACCACAACTACACGTACGAGCTGACCAAGCTCAGCCGTAGCCATCTCGCCTGGTTCGTCAGCGTGGTCTGCGACCTGCCGGTCAAGCAGGTGCGTGGCTACCTGAAGGAGATCGAGTCGGACGATGCGCTGCGCCGGCACATCGCCTCGGCCACCGCCGGTGCGGCCCGACGTGGGCTGGCCGACAAGCAGGTCCGGTACGCCCGCCGGGTCGGCTGGTACGCCATCGTCCGGGCCCGCAGGCCGAAACACATCGTGGAGACCGGTGTGGACAAGGGGCTGGGCAGTTGCGTGCTGGCCGCCGCCCTGCTGCGCAACGCCGCCGAGGGCCACCCCGGCCGGCTCAGCTCGATCGACATCAACCCGGAGGCCGGCTACCTGGCCCGGGTCGCGCCCTGGTCGGAGGTGATCGACCTGGTCGTCGGCGACTCGGTCGAGTCGATCCGTGCCCTGGACCGGCCGGTCGACCTGTTCCTGCACGACAGCGACCACAGCCGCGTCTACGAGAAGCGCGAGTTCGACGCCGTCGAGCCGAAGCTGGCGCCGGGGGCGATGCTGCTCACCGACAACGTCACGCACACCAACGTGCTGGCCGACCACGCCGAGCGGACCGACCGCCGGTTCCTCGCCTACCGGGAGACGCCGGCCGACCACTGGTACCCCGGCGACGGCATCGGGGTGGCATGGTGACCGGGTGCGGTTGACCGAGATCAGCACCTATCCGATCAAGGGCTGCCACCGGATCGGCCACACCGAGGTCGGGGTGGCGCCGTGGGGTCTCGACGGGGACCGGCGCTGGATGGTCGTCGACGCCGAGGGCGTCGGCGTCACCCAGCGCGAGGTCACCGCGCTGGTCCGGGTGCACGCCCGGCCCGGCCCCGGCGGGCTGCTGCTGCGCGCCGACGGGCAGCCCGACCTGCCGGTGCCCGAGCCGGTCGACGTCGACCCGGTGCCGGTACGCACCTTCCGCCGACGGCTGTTGCGGGTCGACGCACTGCCCGCCGGCCCGGCCGCTGACGCCTGGCTCGGCACGGTACTGGACCGGCCGGTCCGGCTGGTCTGGCTCGCCACGCCGGCCCGACACGTCGAACCGGGCCGCAAGAAGCACGACCCGGGCGACCGGGTGAGCTTCGCCGACGCGTACCCGGTGCTGCTGACCAGCACCGCGTCGCTGGCCGCGCTCGGCGACTGGCTCACCGCGGCGGGCGCGGAGCCGGTGCCGATGACCCGGTTCCGCCCCAACCTGGTCGTCGACGGGGCCCCGGCCTGGGCGGAGGACGGCTGGGAGGGCCGACCGCTGCGGATCGGCGGCGTGGCGTTCCGCGCTGCCGGCCCGTCGGCCCGCTGCCTGGTCACCACCACGGACCAGGAGACCGGGGTACGCGGCCGGGAACCGTTGCGCACCCTCGCCCGGCACCGCAACATCGGGCGTCAGTTGCTGTTCGGGCTGAACGTCGTGCCGCTGGAGTCCGGCCGCCTCACCGTCGGTGACCGGGTGGAACCGACCGGTTGAGGAGGGCCGACCGGACGCGCTGATCTTCGTCTTAGCTTTCGCTTAGGTGGCTTGTCCGATCCGTTGGCCGTCCGGCAGCATCGGTCCACGTGACCGACGGAACCGACGGCCCCGCCGACCGAGCCCGCACCCGGCGTCCGAAGCTGGGCCGCTGGCTGGCCGGCGGGGCCGTGGCGACACTCGCCACGGTCCTCGGCCTCACCCTCGCGCTGCGCTCGGGCGCCGCACCCGCCTGCGCCGCGCCGCCCCGGGCCGCCGCACCGGTCGCCGCCGCGCTGCTCGCCCCACCTGCCGCCGGCACCCTGAACAAGGGAAAGTCGACGTTCTACGACTCCAAGGGCGAGGGCGGCAACTGCTCCTACCCGTCCGCCCCCGCCGACCGTCTCTACGTCGCCCTCGGCCCCAGCGAGTACGCCGACGGCGCGGCCTGCGGCGGCTACCTCGACGTGACCGGGCCCAAGGGCAAGGTACACGTCATGATCATGGACCAGTGCCCGGAGTGCGCGCCCGGCCACATCGACCTGTCCCGGGAGGCGTTCGCCCGGATCGCCGACCCGGTGCAGGGCATCGTGAACGTCAGCTACCGCCTCGTGGTCGACCCGCCGCTGGCCGGTCCGCTCACCTTCCGGATCAAGGAAGGCGCGTCGCAGTACTGGTTCGCCGTGCTGGTCGCCGGACACGGCAACCCGCTGCGAGCGGTCGAGGTGCGCCAGGGCAGCTCGGGCAACTGGCGGGCGGCCACCCGGGAGAGCTACAACTACTGGCTGATCGACTCCGGCGCCGGTCCCGGGCCGTACCAGATCCGGGTGACCGACACGCGCGGACACCGGGTGACCGCCACCGGCATCCGGATGGCTCCCGGCCAGGTCCAGCGCTCCACGGTCCGGATGTACGGCGGCACCACGGGTGGCACGACCACCGCGTCCCGGTCACCGTCGGCCAGTCCGAAACCGCGCGCCAGCGCCACCGGAAGCCCGACCCCGTCCGTCTCGACCACCCCGTCGGCCGAGACGGCGACCCCGGCCGCGCCGACCAGCGACCCGGCCGACCTGCCGCCCGTACCGGTGGCCGCCACGTCGCCCGGCTGCGGTTCCTGACGTCCCGCTCGCCGTTCAGCGCTAGCCGGTCGGGTCGGGTGTCAACCCGAGCCACATGAGGATCTCGTCGCGGTCGTCGCCGGGGCCGACCCGCAGCGCGCCGGGCCACCGGCCCACCTCGCGGTATCCGAGCCGCCGATAGAACCGGTCCAGTCCCAGCCCGTCCCGCACCGTCACGTGCAGGGCCGCCAGCCCCAGGCCACGGGCCACCCGCTCGGCCTCGCGCATCAGCTCCTCGCCGAGCCCGCGCCCCTGCGTGTCCGGGTGCACCATCACGCGGGTGAGCACCCGCAGGTGCGTCTTGAGGTGGAACCGTGGGTCGGTGAAGATCGCCATGGCGACCAGCCGGTCACCGTCGTACCCCACCAGCAGGCGGTCCGGTCCGTCCGCGATGCCGGCCAGCGTCGGGTCGGCGATGGTGCGGACATGGTCGGCGGTGACCGGGGCGACGAAGCCGACCGCCCCGCCCGCGTTGGTGACGTCGACCCAGAGCGCGACGATCCGGGTACGCAGATCGGGGGTCAGCTCGGGATCCAGGACGAAGCGCAGACTCACGGTGCCCATCGTCATCGAACCGCACCCCGATCACCTGCGATCGTGACCAAGGCGACGGATCGGTCGGTGCGGGAGGGGGGATTCGAACCCCCACGTCCTTTCGGACACAGGTTCCTAAGACCTGCGCGGCTGCCCTTACGCCACTCCCGCGAGCCTAGGAGAGTCTAGAACGTCGCGCTGCGGCAGTGTTAAGCCCGGCGGCACGAAGTATGGCCGAGACCTTGCCGTAGTCGAGGTCAACCTTTGTGTCCGTCGCCGCGCGCACCGAGGCGGCTAGCCGCCGTGCTCCCATCTCCGGATTCGCCAAGGCGTGTCGGATGACCAGGTCCGCCTCTGGGCGAGGGGACGTGCGCCGAGAGCCAGGTACGGCTGTACCGAATTCCTTGAGGCGGCGGACCAGACGGTAGAGGCTGTTTCGGTGACAACCGATCCGGCTGGCTGCTTGCGCCGGGCTCAGCGCGCCGGTGACGAAGAGACGGACCACCTCGTTTGTCTCTCGCTCGGTCAGCTCGTGTGGCCGGACCGGGGCAGCATTCGGGGGATCATTCGTGGTGTCTGACTCGACGCTGGCGATGCGGCGGTTGCGCCCAGCGAAGGTCGCCGTTTGGCTGTGACAGTTTGGGCAGAGAAGACGCAGGTTGGGCGGGCGGTTGTCGAGGATGTCACCGCTGATGTGATCAACGTGCAGGATCAGAGGCCGACCTTGCCAGGTCGGCCCTACGCCACACTCCTCACATTCTTCGGGCACTCCGATCGTGCCTAGGGCCCACTTGAGCCGCGTTCCAGGAGTGCGGCATGATCCTTCAGGCAAGCGGACCAGGAGTTGTGCCGAGGTGACGCGTCGGGCGCCTCTCCGTCCGCGTGAATGTGCGCTGCCGGTGAAGTGTGAGGTGTCGATGCCGAAGCGCTTGAGCTGCCGGCTGATGTGGGCGTGTGAACCGCCGGCCACCCGCACTCCGAGCAGACGCATCACATCTGTGACGCTGAGCGCGACAGATGCCGCCTGCGCGAGCGCGTCGGGCGTGTACCGGTAGCGAACCATACGGCGACGCTACGAGCGGGGTATGACAGCGTCAGTCCAGGCCGAGATCGCGGCGGAGCTTGGCGACGTGGCCGGTGGCCTTCACGTTGTAGAGCGCCCGCTCGATCTTGCCGTTCTCGTCGATCACGAACGTCGAGCGGATCACCCCGGTCACCGTGCGCCCGTAGGACTGCTTCTCGCCGTACGCGCCGTACGCGGTCAGCACCGACTTGTCGGTGTCGGCGACCAGCGGGAAGGTGATCGCGTCGCGCTCACGGAACGTGGCCAGCTTCTCCGGCTTGTCCGGCGAGATGCCGATCACCTCGTAGCCGGCGGCCTGGAGGGACGCGAGCGAGTCGCGGAAGTCGCAGGCCTGCTTGGTGCAGCCGGGGGTCATCGCGGCCGGGTAGGCGTACAGGATGACCTTGCGGCCGCGCAGGTCGGCCAGGGTGAGCTGCCCTCCGGCGTCGGTGGGGAGGGTGAACTCGGGCGCCGGGTCACCGGCGGCGAGACGAGCGGGTGCGGTCATGGCACGACCCTACCGCCGCCCCGGGCCGTCCCGGTCGGCACGCCGCACCCGTGATCGCACTCCTGCCAGGTATTGGCAACAGCCTATGACGAGAAATACGCTCACTCCTGCCGGCGAGCGCGGGCCCGCCGTCACGTGGGAGGTCACGTGGAAACCCTGGCCATGCACATCTCCAACGGAATCATCAACGGTCCGGTCGCGGCGCTCTTCGGGGTGGTGGCGCTGGCGGCGATGGCGTTCTGCGTCCGGCGTGGACGACAGGACCTGGACGACCGGCTCGCACCGATGGCCGGTCTGGTCGCGGCGTTCATCTTCGCCGTGCAGATGCTCAACTTCCCGATCTTCGTCGGGGGAGTCAGCGGTCACCTGCTCGGCGGCGCGCTCGCCGCCATGCTGGTCGGCCCCTGGGTCGGCGCGCTCTGCGTGGCGGTGGTGCTGGCGGTGCAGGCGCTGGTCTTCGGCGACGGCGGGGTGGCGATGCTCGGGCTCAACGTCACCAACATGGCGGTCATCGGCATCGCGGTGGCGTACCTGACGATCGCGCTGCTGCTGCGGGTGCTGCCGCGTACGCCGACCGGGCTGGCGGTGGCGGCCTTCGTCGCCTCGGTGGTCAGTGTGGTGGTCGCGGCGATGGGCTTCGTGCTGCAGTACCAGCTCGGCGGCACCACCGACCTCGGCGGCAACCTGGCCGGCCTGGCCGGCACGATGGCCGTGTCCCACCTGCTCATCGGCGTCGGCGAGGGCCTGATCACGGCGACCACGGTGGTCACCGTGGCGAAGGTCCGACCCGACCTGGTGTACGCGCTGCGGGCCCTGTCGCCGGCCGCGTCGACGTCCGTCCCGGCCGCCGGAGGTGTCCGTTGAGCACGAGATCCCGGAGTTTCGTCGTCGTCGGCCTGCTCGTCGCACTGCTGCTGGCCGGGCTGGTGAGCAACGTCGCCTCGGCCCACCCGGACGGGTTGGACTCGTCGCTGCGGGAGGGCTGCGTCTTCGACGCCGACGACGAGATCGTCGGCGGGGACTGCCCGGCGCGGCAGGAGAAGGAGCACGAGATCGGTGGGCCGCTGGCCGACTACGGCATCGCCGGGCTGGACAACGACCTCGTCTCCACCGGCCTGGCCGGTGTGCTCGGCGTACTGCTCACCTTCGCCGTGGCCGGTGGCGCGTTCTGGCTGGTCCGCCGTCGTGGCCCCGGCCCGGACGGCGAGGCGGACCGGACCGGCGCCACCGCGTCGGGTCGCGGGTAGCGACGGGGATGGCCGCCGCGCACGTGCTGTACCGGGAGTCCGCCTCACCGGTGCACCGGCTGCCGCCGGAGGCCAAGATCGCGGCGATGGTGGCGTTCACCGTCGCCGTCGTCTCCACGCCGCGCGTGGCGCTCTGGGCCTTCGGCGTGTACGCCCTGCTGGTCGCCGCCGTCGCCGCGCTCGCCCGGGTGCCGGCCGGGTGGCTGCTCCTGCGCTCGACGATCGAGCTGCCGTTCGTGCTGTTCGCGGTCGCGCTGCCGTTCCTCGGCACCGGGGACCGGGTCGACGTGCTGGGGCTGGCCCTGTCGGTCGACGGGCTGTACGGCGCGGGGAACATCCTCGCCAAGGGGACCCTGGGCGTGTGGGCGTCGCTGCTGCTGGCCGCGACCACCACCACCCGCGACCTGATCGTCGGGTTGGACCGGTTGCGCTGCCCGCAGATCCTCACCCAGATCGCCACCTTCATGCTGCGGTACCTGGAGGTGCTGGTGGGTGAGGCCCGACGGATGCGGATCGCCCGGATCTCCCGGGGTGACGACCCGCGTTTCCTCTGGCAGGTACGCGGGTTCGCGGTCGGGATCGGTGCGTTGTTCCTGCGCGCTTTCGAGCGGGGGGAGCGGGTGTACCTGGCGATGCGCTCGCGCGGGTACACCGGTCGGATGCCGGTGCTGTGGTCGGGTACGGGTGCGGCGACGACCGGTCAGTGGCTGCTCGCGGCCACCGTCCCGGTGCTGGCGGGCACCGTTGCGGCCACCGCCACCGTGCTCACGTGAACGCCGGTGGGCCGCCGCCCAGCCTGCACGTGCACGGCGTCCGGTACGCCTACCCGGACGGGCACGTCGCGCTGCGCGGTGTCGACCTGACCGTGGCCCGGGGCGAACGGGTGGCCCTGCTCGGCCCGAACGGCGCCGGCAAGACCACGCTCGTGCTGCACCTCAACGGGATCCTGGTGCCCACCGAGGGCAGTGTCACCGTGGGCGGCCTGGCGGTCGGCCCGGACCGGGCCACGCTGGCGGAGATCCGCCGCCGGGTCGGCATCGTCTTCCAGGACCCGGACGACCAGCTCTTCCTGCCCACCGTCGCCGAGGACGTGGCCTTCGGGCCGGCGAACCTCGGGCTGCGCGGCGCGGAACTCTCCGCCCGGGTGGACGAGGCGCTGACCGCCGTCGGCATGTCCGCGCACCGGGAGCGCGCCCCGCACCATCTCTCGTTCGGGCAGCGCCGTCGGGTGGCGGTGGCCACCGTGCTGGCCATGCACCCGGAGATCCTGGTGCTCGACGAACCCTCGTCCAACCTGGATCCGGCGGCTCGGCGGGAACTGGCCGGGATCCTGCGATCCTTGCCGGTGACGGTGCTGATGGTCACCCACGACCTGCCGTACGCCTACGAACTCTGCGACCGGTCGATGATCCTGGACGACGGCCGGATCGTCGCCGACGGCCCGACCTCGGCGCTCCTGGCCGACCCGGACCTGCTGGCCCGGCACCGGCTCGAACTGCCCTACCCGTTCCGCCCCGTCCCGCACCCGGTCACCGAGTGACCGGCTCGGTCGACTCGGCTGGCTTGGTCGGCTCGGCGGGCTCGGTCGACCCAGTCGGCCCGGCTGGCTCGGTCGGTGCGGCGGCTCGGCCGGTGGCGTGCAGGCGCAACACGGCGGCGGCGAGTGCCCCGGCACCGGCGACGAGGACCACCACGACCAGGATCCGGGTGGCGGTGGCCGACCAGGGCACCGGTGGGACGGCACGGGACAGCACGGCGGCGTTGGACACCCCGGCGAACAGCGCCAGGCACGCCCCGGCGAGCGCCATCACGAAGTCCACGCCGTCGCGCCGGGTCACCGCCCAGCCACCGGCGACGATCGCGCCGAGCCCGGTCACCAGGGCCCAGACCGGGCCGGTCAGCAGCCCGGTCAGCACCGCGCCGACTCCCTCGGCCCCGGCGTCGAGCACCCGTCCGACGGCGAGCACGACCGCCGCCACCCCGCCGACCGTCAGCAGCGCACCGAGACCGGTCCGGGCCCGCCCGCCGGGCGACGAGGCGGCCGGCAGCAGCCCGGCCGCGCCCACCGCGAGCGCGCCGAGCGTGATCGCCACCCACCACGGGTACGCGTCCGGCGGCGGCACCCAGTCCAGGGTGCCCCGGATCTCGGTGCGCCCGTCCGCGTCGCGCAGCGGTACGGCCCAGTCGCGTACCCGGTGCTCGCGGTCGGGTGCGGCGCGGACCTGGGCGGGCGGACCCGCCTCGCGCCACAGCGCCCGCTGGTCGTGCCAGCGGGCGGTGGTGCCGGTGTCGATCCGTCGCCACTGCGGGGCGGCGGCCGGATCGACCTCGTCCGGCAGCGGCGTGTCGGCGAGGATGGTGCGGTTCAGGTAGGTCGCCGGTGAGCGGGTGTTCTCGAACACCCCGTCCGGCCCCACCCGCAGGTAGGGCTCGCCCGAGTAGCCGATCACCTCGACCGGCCGGTCACCGGTGTTGGTCAGTTCCAGGCGCGCGCCCGCCTCGACCACGCGGACCCGCAGGTCCGGGCGGGACGCGACCGCGCCGACCGCCACCCGGTAGTCGGTGCCGTCGGGCGCGTCCGCGCCGTGCGCGGCGGCGGGGGCGGCGGTCGCCAGCAGCGCGACGACCACGCCGGTGAGCAACAGCCCGGTGCGGGCAGCCAGGGTCAGCAGCCCGTTTCGGGCCGACAAGGGCAGCAGCCCGTTTCGGGCCCATAAGGCACGGATCACTTTCCGGCCGCCTCCACGGCGGCGGTGATGTTCTCCGGCGTCCACTGTTGCACCGGTTCGCCGTCGACCAGGACGGTCGGGGTGCCGGTGACGTTCGCGCGGTTGGCCTGCTCGGTGACGTGCGCGGTCCACGACGTGTACCTGCCGTCCCGGACGCAGGTGCCGAAGGCGTCCCGGTCCAGCCCGACCTCGGCGCCGATGTCGACGAGCTGGTCGTTGCTGAGGCCGGCGCCACCCTCGGGCGGCTGGCGCTCGAACAACGCCGCGCCGAACTCGGTGAACTTGCCGCCCTCGGCGGCGCACCCGGAGGCGGCGGACGCCCGCGTCGAGTACTGGGTGCTGGAGAAGCGGTTCAGGTAGGCCACCGGGTGGTACACCACCCGTACCTTGCCCTCGTCGACGAGCTGTTTGAGGGTGGCGCCGCTGGTCTGCTCGAACTGCTTGCAGGCCGGGCAGATGTAGTCCTCGTACACGTCGACGGTGACCGGCCCGGAGCCGACCACCACGCCGGTGCCGGCGTCGTTGGCGCCCGGCGGCGGGGTGAAGTCGCCGGACCGCTGGCTCGACCAGACGCTCCATCCGACCAGGCCGGCGATCACCAGCACCACCACCGCGCCGAGCGAGATCCACAGGGTCTGTTTGCGGCGCCGCTCCCGGGCGATCTGTTCCCGGACGACCCGGGCCGCGTCCTTGCGTCCCTTGCGACTACTCATCCTCGTCCTCCACCGGTACGCCCGTCAGGACGCCGTCCAGTGAGACGGCGGTCCGGGGCCAGATCAGCAGCAACCCGGCCATCGCCAGGAAGGCCACGTCCCGGAGGATCTCCGGGAGGTAGCTGGGGCGCTGCCCGGCCGGCAGTTCGCCGCCGGTCCCGAAGCAGCCGCAGTCGATCGCCAGGCCACGGGCCCACGCCGAGGCGATGCCCGCGACGAAGAGCAGCAGCAGGACCACCGAGACCCCGGCGGTCAGCCGGGTGGCCAACCCGAGCAGCAGGAGTACGCCCAACGCCAGCTCGACGAAGGGCAGCACCGCGCCGATCACCACCGCCAGGTCGTATGGCATCGCCTGGTACGCGTGCACACTGCGGCCGGAGGCGGCCAGGTCGCCGACCTTGGAGGCGCCGGCGTAGAGCCAGACGGCGGCCAGCCCGAGCCGGACGGCGAGCCCGAGCCAGGGCCGCCACCGCGTCCACCTCGACGTCGCGCCCCGCCCGTTCACCCGGCCAGCGCCTCACCGACCGCGTCCACGAGTTCGGCGCGGGCCCGGGCGACCCGGGACCGGATGGTGCCCACCGGCACGCCCTCCACGGTCGCCGCCTCGGCGTACGACAGGCCGAGCAACTGGGTCAGCACGAACGCGCCGCGCCGCTCGGCGGACAGGCGGCTGACCAGGTCGGCCGTGCCGAGTTGCCCGGCCGGGTCGGGGTGCGCCAGGTCGGTGTGCGCGTGGGCGGTGAGTCGCTGGTCGAGGCGTCGCCGCCGGACCACCGTGCGGAGGTGGTCGGCGCAGGCCCGCCGGGCGATGCCGAGCAGCCAGGTGCGGGCGCTGGACCGGCCCTCGAAGGCGGGCAGCGCCCGGAACGCGCGCAGGTAGGTCTCCTGAGTGAGATCGTCCGCGCTGTCCGGGTCCAGCAGCGCCGCCGTGAACCGCCACACCTCGGCCTGAGTGGCCCGGACGAAGGCGGCCTGGGCGACCGGGTCGCCGTCGCGGGCGGCGAGCGCCCAGCCGGTGGCCGGGTCCGGCCCGGCGTACGCGTCGACACCGCCGGTGTCGGCGGCGGCGCGGGTGTCGCGCGGGGCGGGGATCACGACAACCCAGGTTACGCGGCCCCACCGGTAGCAGCAGGGTCCTTCGGCCCTTCATGGGCTGCGCCACGCCGGGAACTTTCTGCGGGTCCCGGCCGACTACCCGCTCATGACCTCCGCCCGGCGCCCGCGCGTCCGCGTGCGATCGCGGATGACAGCCGTCAATCGACGGTCGCGACTCGCCGGAAAGGGGTCCGGTCAGAGACGATGTGGGTCATGACTGCCGTCCCTCGCCGCCGATCCGTCCGATGGGCCGCCGCCGCCGGCCTGCTGGTCACCGTCGTCGCCCTGCTGCTGGTCCCCGCCGGACCGGCCGCCGCCCACGCCGTGCTGTCCAGCAGCAGCCCGGCCGCGTCGGCCGTGGTGCCCGCGGCGCCGGCCGAGGTGGTGCTCACCTTCAGCGAGCCGGTCCGTCGGGTGCCGGACCGGATCCGGGTCATCGCACCGGACGGGTCCCGCGTCGACCGGGGCGACCCGACCTTCACCGACAGCGTGGTCAACATCGCGGTCGACACCTCCGGCGGCAACGGCACCTACCTGGTGACCTACCGGGTGATCTCGGCGGACAGCCACCCGGTCTCCGGTGCGTTCACCTACTCCGTCGGCGCGCCCTCGGAGCCGCCGGTGGACAGCGGCGACGACGGGCGGGCCGATCCGCTGGTCACCAACGCGATCAAGGCCGCGAAGTTCGTCGGGTACGTCGGTCTGCTGCTGCTCGTCGGTCCTGCACTGGTGCTCGCGCTGCTCTGGCCACGCAGACTGTCCCGGCAGGGACCGGCCCGCCTGGCCTGGACCGGCCTGGGGCTGGTGGCGGTGGCCACCGTCGCGGTCGCGTTGTTGCAGGTGCCGTACACCAGCGGAGGCGGGCCGTTCGACATCAGCGGCGAGGGGCTGAGCCTGGTGCTCGGCAGCACGTTCGGCGCCGCTCACCTGATCCGGCTGGGACTGCTCGCGGCGGCGGCGTTCCTGCTGCGGCCACTGCTGGCCGGGCCGGTCGGCCGGGCCGACCTGATCATCCTCGGCCTGCTCGCCGGTGCGGCGCTGCTCACCTGGCCGCTGTCCGGGCACCCGGCGGCCTCGCCCGCCCCGGCCGTGTCGGTGATCGTCGACGCGGTCCACCTGGGCAGCATGGCGGTCTGGCTGGGCGGCCTGGTGATGCTCGCCGCCTTCCTGCTGCCCCGCGCGGACGAACGGGAGCTGGGCGCGATCCTGCCGATCTGGTCGCGCTGGGCCGCCCTGTCGGTCTCCGCGCTGCTGCTCGCCGGCATCGTCCAGGCGCTGATCGAGGTGGCCACCCCGGCAGCGCTGGTCAACACCACGTACGGCCGTCTGGTGCTCGCCAAGGTCGGGCTGTTCGCCGTGGTGATCGTGCTGGCCGCGTACTCGCGGAACCTGATCCGCAAACGGGTCGCCGCCAGCCGCCCCGCACCGGTACGCCGGGCGGTCTGGGCGGAGTTGGCGGTCACCGCGGTCGTGCTCGGTGTCACCGCCGTCCTGGTGCAGACCACCCCGGCGCGGACCGCCTCTTCGGACGTCACCGCCGTCGACGCCGGTTACTTCACCACCCGGGTGGAGAGCACGCTCTACTCGCTGCAGATCGAGATGTCCCCCGCCCGACGGGGCAACAACTCGGTGCACTTCTACGCGTACACGCCGGACAACCGGCCGCAGCCGGTCGTGGAGTGGAAGGCCACCATCGCGCTGCCGTCGGCCGGGATCGAGGCGATCGACATCCCGCTGCTGCCGCTGACCGACAACCACGCGACCGGCGAGATCACGCTGCCGACTCCGGGTGAGTGGGAGCTGCGGGTCACCGCCCGGACCACCGAGATCGACCAGGCCACGGTGACCGCCACCGTGCCCGTTGCCTAGAGAGGTTCCATACCGATGATCCGTCACCGGCGTACCGTGGGTGCCGCCGCGGCCCTGGCGCTCGGCGCCGTCGCCACCGCCGTCTTCGGCTTCGCGGCGCCCGCGTCGGCCCACGTCTCGATCAGCCCGAGCGAGGCCGAGCAGGGCGACTACGGCCGGTTCGCGTTCCGGGTGCCGAACGAGAGCGACACGGCGTCGACCACCAAGCTGGAGATCTTCCTGCCGGAGAACGCCGCGATCGGCTCGGTGTCCACCGCGCCGGTGCCGGGTTGGACGGTGGAGGTGGAGAACCGCCGGGTCGACCCGCCGATCCTGGTGCACGGTGCGGAGATCTCGGACGTGGTCGCCAAGGTCACCTGGACGGCGAGCGGCGACGCCGGGATCGCCCCGGGCACGTTCCAGGAGTTCCCGGTCATGCTGGGCCCGCTGCCCGAGGTGGACCAAATGGTCTTCAAGGCGCTGCAGACCTACTCCGACGGCGGGGTGGTGCGCTGGATCGACGAGCCGCAGCCGGGCGGTGAGGAGCCGGCCGCCCCCGCGCCGGTGTTGACCCTCACCGCCGCCGGAACTCCGACCGAGGGACCGGCCGGGGCGCCCGCGCCCGAGGCGGTGGCCGACGACGGCGGGGACGGCACCGGGCTGGCCGTCGGGCTGGGCGTCGCCGGGCTGGTCGCCGGGGTCGGTGGCCTGGTGCTGGGCGGACTCGCGTTCTCGCGTACCCGCCGGGACGCCGACCCGACCGACGGCGGCGAGGCGACCACGACCTCCTGACCGCTCCCGCGTCACGGGCCCGCCGGGTGTTCCCGGCGGGCCCGTCCGCTTTCGAACCCGGTGCCGTGGATATCCGCAGATCAGCCGTTCGGCGTAGGTAAGGTCTGCCGGGTATCTCGCTACGGAGGGGGACAAGGCGGATGCGTTTCGTGTGGGCGTTGGCCGGCATGGTGCTGCTGATCACCGGCACCACCGCGCTGCTCGGTGCCGCCGGGCTCGGCCTGTTGACCAGTCACGCGGACCCGGGCGGGGGGTTCACCGCCCGGGTCGAGACCGTGCGGACACCCGGGCACGCGGTGGTGGTGACCGACCTGGACGCGCTGCTGCGACAGGAGGTGCCGTTCAGTCGGTTCGGGCAGGCGCGGCTGCGGCTGGACGCCCGTACCCCGGACGGTCCGGCGTTCGTCGGCCTGGCCCCGGCCGACGAGGCACGTCGCTGGCTGGCCGGTGCGCCGCACGCCGTGGTGCAGCGCACGGCACTGGCCCGGGGACCGCTGCCGGTCCGGCTGGAGCACCGCACCCCGGAGGTCGGTACGCCGCCGACCGTGCCGGCCGCCCCGGCCGCACAGACCTTCTGGGTACGCGCGGGTGCCGGTGCCCTCGAATGGAGTCCCGGGGAACTGGCCGGCCAACGACTGAGTCTGGTGCTGATGCATCCCGACGGTCGGGCCGACCTGGCCCTGGACCTGCGCGCCGAACTGCGGGCCGGATGGGTCGCCCCGGCCACCTGGGGCTCGCTGACCGGGGGCATCCTGCTGGTGGTCCTCGCGGCGCTGGTGCTGCTGCGTCCGGTCCGCCCGCGCGAGGTGGTCTTCGTGGTCGAACCCGACCAGGTGCCGGTGCTCGCCGGCCGGCTGGGCGTGAGTTCGCTCAGCGGCCTGGGCACGCCGCCGTCGCCGCGCCCGACGCCCGAGCGGCAGTTGGTGTCGGTGGCCGCCGCGCCCCGGGCCGCGATCGCCCCGGTGCCGCGCCCGGAGACCCTGGCCGACCTGCCCGCCCCGCACCACCCGCTGCGCCCGCCCGCCCCGCCGTCCTGACCGCCCGCAGGCGGGCGCCGCAGCGGTGGTCCGTCGGGCGAGCACCGGAGCCGGAACGGGTGGGGCGGCCCTCCGCGCTGCCGACGCGGAGGGCCGCCCATCACCGGGGGATATCGGTGCCCATCGGAGGATGATGCCTCTAAGGGCAGATTACCGGTGAATGGTCGTCTCGGGAAGAGTGTCCGCTTCGCACGACTCGGTCAGCGGTCGGTCCGCCCGTGGGCGCACCGGCAGCACGACCAGCAGCAGCAGACAGAGCAGCACGTACGCGTTGCGGAGCACGAACTCCCAGGGCGTCTGGGTAGGCGTCGGAGTGACGCCCCAGTCGTAGAACGACACCACGCCGTACACGATGATCATCGAGGTGCCGAGCGCGAGTCCGGCCAACCGGCGTCGCCGCCGCGCTCCCTCGGGCGTCCGGGGATCGGTGCGCAAGGTCGCGTCGACCAGGATGATCACCGCCGGGACGAACCAGTAGATGTGGTGCGTCCAGGTGATCGGGCTGATCAGGGCGGCGACCAGGCCGGTCAGGGTCAGGGCGGTGAGTACGTCGCCGGCCTGGGTGGCGCGTACCGCCCGCCAGAGGCCGTACGCGACGACGGCCGCGACCAAGGGCAGCCAGATCAGCCGGCTCGGCTCCTCCGGCGCGGTCAGCCGACTCAGCAGCCCGAACAGCGACTGGTTGCCGGTGTAGTCGGTGCGCCCGACCCGGTCGGTGGCCCACAGCTCGTGCGTCCAGAAGCGCCACGAGTCGCCGGGTGCCACCGCCGCGGCGAGCAGGGTGGCTCCGGCGGCGGCGGCGCTCGCCACCACGGCCGCCCGCCAGCGCCGGGTGACCAGCAGATAGACGATGAAGATGCCCGGGAAGAGCTTGAGCGCGGTGGCCAGTCCGATGCCCACCCCGGCCCACCGGCTGCCCCGGGGTACGGCGAACAGCAGGTCGGCGAGGATCAACACCACCAGCAGCATGTTGATCTGTCCGAAGGTGATCGTCTCCCGGGTGCTCTCCACGCCGAGGACCAGCAGCGCGCCCACGGCCAGGGTGAACGCGTACGGCAGACGGTGCCGGCGGATCACCGGGTCGAGCAGCCACTTCGTGGTGACCACCACGCCGAGCACGGTCAGCCCGGTGAAGATCGCCACCGTGGCGCCCAGCTTCAGCAGGGAGAACGGCAGCAGCAGCAACGCGGCGAACGGGGGATAGGTGAAGAACAGCTCACCCTGCACCCGATCCGGCTGGGCGTAGTCGTAGAGCGGATTGCCGGCGGCCCACCAGTCCATCGCCGCCATATAGATCTTGAGATCGAAGAAGTCGTGCACGGTGCCCGGCAGGTAGAGCACCGGCAACACCGAGGCGAGCGCCAGCGCCCCGACGATCCGCCGTGCACTGCGGCCACCAGGGTCTTCGAGGTCGACGCTGGACGGTGTGGCGGGTTCGGCGGGCACGGGAAAGACCCTAGCGGTCGGTCGGGTCGGCGGCGCGCAGCCACGGTGCGTGGGCTGCGCGTAGGCTGTGCCGATGGCTGATCTTCTCGTCTGGATCGACTGTGAGATGACCGGGCTCGACCTCGGCGGCGACAAGCTGATCGAGGTGGCGGCGCTGGTCACCGACCCGGATCTGCGCGTGCTCGGCGACGGCGTGGACGTGGTGATCCACGCCGACGACGCGGCGCTCGACGCCATGCCGGAGATCGTCCGCACGATGCACGGCAAGTCGGGGCTGACCGAGGAGGTCCGCCGCTCCACGGTCAGCCTTGCCGAGGCTGAGGACCGGGTGCTCGACTACATCACCAGCCACGTCAAGGACCCACGGACGGCGCCGCTCTGCGGCAACTCGATCGCCACCGACCGGGGCTTCATCGCCCGGGACATGCCCCGCCTCGACGCGCACCTGCACTACCGCATGATCGACGTCTCCTCGATCAAGGAACTGTGCCGCCGGTGGTACCCCCGGGTGTACTTCGGCCAGCCGCAGAAGGGCCTCGCCCACCGGGCGCTGGCGGACATCCGGGAGAGCATCCGCGAACTGGAGTACTACCGCCGCACCGTCTTCGTACCCCTGCCCGGGCCGGACGTGGAGAGCGCGAAGGCCATCGCCGCCGACCTCTGAGGCACCCCGGCAACCCGCTGGACGCGGTCGGCCGTGGTGGGGGTATGATTTCCCCGCACCCGCACGGGCGATGAGTTCGGGCGCGGCGGCATGGTGGCTGTAGCTCAGTTGGCAGAGCACCGGGTTGTGGTCCCGGTTGTCGTGGGTTCAATTCCCATCAGTCACCCCACACCAGCGAGGCCCGAACCCTTCGGTTCGGGCCTCGTTCTCGTTCCGGCGGTACCTCCTCTCGGCCCACCATGCGACCTGACCTTCCCCTGCCTTGCCCTCTACAGATATTTGAACGATAGTTCTACTTGTACTGTCGTTCAAATATCTGGGAGTCGTCGTGTCGGAGGTCGCCATCCGCCGGGCGGGCGGGCGCGAGTGGGCGGGCCTGGGGCTGTTGGCGTTGCCGACGCTGCTGCTGGGCCTGGACGTCACCGTGCTGTACCTCGTGCTGCCGAGCATGGCCGAGGCGCTCGACCCGTCGGCCACGCAGACCCTCTGGATCATGGACGCCTACGGGTTCCTCATCGCCGGATTCCTCATCACCATGGGCACCCTGGGCGATCGCATCGGTCGGCGACGTCTGCTCCGGATCGGGATGACCGCGTTCGCGCTCGTGTCGGTGCTCGCGGCCTTCGCACCCAGCGCGGAACTGCTGATCGCCGCCCGTGCGCTGCTCGGGATCGCGGGCGCGACGTTGATGCCCTCGACGCTGTCGCTGATCTCCAACATGTTCGTCGACGTCCGGCAGCGCGCGATGGCGATCGGGGCCTGGGCGACCATGTTCGCCCTGGGCATGGCGGCCGGTCCCGTCGTCGGCGGCGCCCTGGTCGACACCTTCTGGTGGGGTGCGGCCTTCCTGCTCGCCGTTCCCGTCGCGATCGCCGTCCTGGCCGGCGCGAGGTCACTGCTGCCCGAGTACGCCGACCCGCAGGCCGGACGGTTGGACATGATCAGCGTCGCGCTGTCTCTGGCCGCGATCCTGCCGGTCGTCTACGCCGTCAAGCACGCCGCCTCA
This sequence comes from Micromonospora sp. NPDC003241, assembly GCF_053589795.1. Classification (NCBI taxonomy): domain Bacteria; kingdom Bacillati; phylum Actinomycetota; class Actinomycetes; order Micromonosporales; family Micromonosporaceae; genus Micromonospora; species Micromonospora sp. NPDC003241. Next base: position 70,909 of record NZ_JBSFSO010000012.1, read on the forward strand.
CACGGTGCCGGTGCGCGCACACCGGTCCTCCTCGTCGTCGGCGCGATCGCCGGGATGGCGTTCGTCCGCCGGCAACGGCACCTGGCCGCGCCGCTGCTGGACGTCACCCTCTTCGCCGACCGGGCCTTCTCCGCGGCACTGGCCGTCCTGCTGATCGGGCTCGTCGGTGTCGGCGGCACCATGTACATGGTCACGCAGTACCTCCAGTTCGTGGAGGGACTCACCCCGTTCACCGCGGGACTGTGGATGGGGCCACCGGCGCTGGCCATGTTCGCCGCCGCCGTCGGTGCGCCCCTGGTCGCCCGGCGGGTCCGACCGGGCCTGGTCATGGCCGCCACGCTCGGGTCGTCGGTGCTCGGCTACGCGCTGCTGGCCACCGCCGGTCCCGGCGACACGGTGATGGTGGTGGCCGGGTTCGCCGCCGTCTACCTCGGTCTCGGGGCGATCGCCGCGCTCGGCACCGACATGGTCGTCGGCGCCGCACCGGCCACCAAGTCCGGATCGGCCGCCGCCATGTCCGAGACCGTCCAGGAGCTCGGCATCGCCGTCGGCGTCGCGCTGCTCGGAAGCCTCAGCACCGCCCTCTACACCGCGCGGATGGTCGCACCGGCCGGCACCGCACCGGAGGTCGCCGACCGGCTCACCGGCAGCCTCGCGGGCGCGCTCGCCGTCGCCGACCAGGTGCCGACCGAGGCCGTACGGGCAGCGCGGGACGCCTTCACCACCGGGGTGAACGTCGCCTCCGCCGTGGCCGGCGTCGCCATCGTCGTGGCGAGCCTGCTGTGCCTGGTGGCCCTGCGGCACGTCCCTCCCCTCGGTGGGGATCAGGACGCCGACGGTCACTGAGCCGGCTCGACTACCCTGGGCGCCAGGGGAGGGAGCATGAGCGAGGAACCCGTCGACGGTCGACGCGCCAGGGGAGCGAAGCGCCGAGCCGAGATCATCGAGGCGACCCTCGCCGTCGTCCTCCGTGAGGGCGCAGCCGGCGTCACCCACCGCGCGGTCGCCACGCAGGCCGGCGTCGCCACCAGCCTGAGCATCTACTACTTCGCCACCCTCGACGACCTCCTCGTGGCCGCCCTGTCCAGCGTCGCCGACAGCTACACGGCCCGGATCCGCCAGATCATCGACGGCCCGGGGGACAAGCTACGCGGCCTCGCCGAGCTGATCGTCGAGTCCGCCGGACCGGGACGCGACAAGGCGCTTGCCGAACGCGAACTGTCCACGCTCGCCGCCCGCAGACCCGCCCTCGCCCCGATCGCCCGGCACTGGCGCGAGAACGTCGCCGCGCTCGCCGCCACCCTCACCGACGACCCCCGGGCCGTGGACGCGCTGGTCGCCGCCTCCGACGGCCTCTGCACCGCCATCCTCATCGAGAACGTCCCCGCCGACACCGAGCGCGTGCACCGGGTCCTGGCACACGCGCTCGGCACCGACCGCTAGCGGACCGGCCGCCGACTCACTCGGTGGTGTCGGCGTCCGGTGCGGACTCCTCGCCCGCCGGCTCGTACGGCAGGGCGCTGCCCTTCACGTACTCGTCCCAGCTCAGGTTCCAGTCCGTCCAGCCGTTGCCGTTCTGGAGCTTGCGCTCGGTGCCCTTGACCACGATCGGGTCGCCGACCTTCGTGTTCTCGAACAGCCAGGCGCCGTTGACCATCGACACGTTCACGCAGCCGTGCGAGACGTTGGTGGTGCCCTGCTGCCCCTCGGACCAGGGTGCGGCGTGGATGAACTCGCCACCCCAGGTCAGCCGCTGGGCGTAGTCGATCTTCGTCCGGTATCCCTCGTCGGGGCCCAACTCCTCGAACGTGTCGAAGACCGTCTTGCGCAGCTTCTCCATCACCACCATCGTGCCGCTGGAGGAGGGCGTGGTCTTCTTACCGAGGCTCACCGGGATCGTCTTGATCGTCTCGCCGTCCCGGGTGACGACCATGCGCTTGGTCCGGTTGTCCACCGTCATGACCAGCTTCGGGCCCACCGTGATGTCCACGGTCAGGTCGGCCCGGCCGTACCAGCCGTCGCCCAGCGGCAGCCCGCCCGCCTGCACCCGGTAGGAGACCTTGCTGCCGGTCTTCCAGAACTCCTTCGGCCGGTAACGGACCTCGGTCGGGCTGACCCAGTGCCAGACGCCCTCCTGGGCGGGCGTGGACGTGACCGTCATCCGTCGCTGGAGGTCGGCGCGGTACTTCTCCGGGATCTCCCGGCCGAACTTCACGATCAGCGGCATGGCGACCCCGACGGTCTGGTCGTCGCCGAGGAAACTGGTGATCCGGACCTGGTTGCTCGGCTGCTTCATCACGGTGAACGCGCTGGTCGCGGTCACCGGGACACCGTCGTCGCCGGTCGCGGTGACGGTCGCGGTGTACGACTCGCCGTACCCCAACGCCTTCGCCGGCAGCCAGCTCCTACCGTCCGCGGCCAGCGTGCCCTTGACCGGCTCCCCGCCGGCGTCGGCCAGCTCGACGGTGGTCTCCTCGGACTGCTCGGCGGCGAACGTGATCGCCGTCGAGGCGGGAACGTCCTTCGCGTCGGCGGCCGGCTCGCTGATGCTCACCGACGCCTTCGGTGCCGGCTGGTCGGCACCGTCCTGCCAGCCCGGCCCGTTGTCGCCGCCCTTGCCGCCGGTGCAGGCAGAGGTCAGCACCATCGCCACGGCGAGCATCCCCGCAGCGAGCACCCCCCGCCGGCGGTTGCGCTGGTCCCGAACTCGCATGGTGTCCTCACAGTCGTGGTCCGCTGCCCGTCCACATCACAGACGCACCGGAACACGTACCCGTTGCGGAAGGTGAACCGAAACACGTGGAGCGGGATGTCCGGATGGTGACATATCTGGCACGGTCACAAGGCCGCGCCCGCACCACCGTCCGGAACCGGCAGCGCGCTGCCCTTGACGAACTCCGACCAGCTCAGATCCCACGCCGTCCAACCGTTGCCGGCGGCCAGCTTCCGCTCGGTGCCCTTGATGGTGATCGGATCACCGACCTTGGTCCGTTCGAAGAGCCAGCGGGCGTTCGCCAGGGACACGTTCACGCAACCGTGTGACACATTCTGCCGTCCCTGGACGTGTTCCGACCAGGGTGCCGCGTGGATGTACTCGCCACCCCAGGTGAGCCGCTGGGCGAACTGGATGTCGGTGACGTAGCGGTTCTCCGGATCAGGATCGTCCATCGTGTCGAAGACCGTCGCCTCCTTCTTCTCCATCACCACCAGCGTGCCGCTGGACGACGGGGTCTTCTTCTTGCCCAGACTCACCGGCAGGGTCTTGATCAGGTTGCCGTCCTCGTACACCCGCATCTGCTTGTCGGCGTTGTCCACCTTCATCTCGAAGGCCGAACCGATCTTCGCGGTGGCGTTCCGGTCGACGTTGCCGAACCGGCCGTTGCTCAGCGGAATGCCGGCCAACGCGATCCGTACGGACAGCTTCGTGCCGGCCTTCCAGTACTCCGGTGCCCGGTAGAACGCCTGAGTGCCGTTGCTCACCCAGTGCCAGGCACCCGGCTGCGGCGGGTCGGTCTGCACGAACATTCGCTTCTGCACGGCGGCCCGGTCCTTCTTCGGGATGCCCGGGTGGAACTCCGCCACCACCGGCATGGCCACCCCGTACGTCCGGTCGTCGAACAGGTAGAGCCCCGAGGTGATCATCGAGCCGGGCTTGGCCATCGTGGTGAACGTGCTGGTCCCCTCGCTGACCGAGCCGTCCGGCCGGTTCGCGGTGACCGTGGCCGTGTACTCGGTGGACCACTTCAACGGTGCCGACGGCACCCAGGACGAGCCATCCGTACGCAGCTTGCCCTTGACCTCCTTGCCGTTGGCCGTGGTCAGGCTGACCTTCGACACCGTCGCGCCGTCCGGCAGCTCGGCGCCGATCTCCACGCTCACCGGCCGCTTCTTCGCCCCGTCGGCCGGGCTCACCGCCAACGGCGGCCCACTCGACGGCGGTGTGTCCGGTGTCACCGCTTCACTGGTCGACGGCCCGGGAACGAACTCGGCCGCCGAGCCCTCCTCGCGACAACCCGACAATGCCAGCGACGCCACCAGACCCAGGGTGCCCACCAACGCCCCGGCCCGCGCGAACCTGCCCATCCCCACCCCTGTCCTAGCGCACCTGGCGCACATCGTGCCCCATCCCACCCGCCCAACATGAACCCGTCCCACGCCTTGTGCGTGCTTGTTGCCAAATGTCCGGAAAGCTCGACCGAAGGGAGGACCCGGGTATCGGATTGGAACCCGCCTCAGGGTGCGTGCTAGGGTTTCCCCCGTTGCCACCGAGCGCCGCTAGCTCAACTGGCAGAGCAGCGGACTCTTAATCCGCGGGTTCGGGGTTCGAGTCCCTGGCGGCGCACCACCGAGTAAGGCCCTGACCTGGTAGAACTCTGCCAGTCGGGGCCTTCTTCGCGTACGCCGTGGTGGCTGGTCGCTCGCCGGGTGCTCGGGAGCCGTTGGACCGGGGCGGCGGTGCGGGGACCGGCTGTTTCCGGTGGGACGCGGCGTGGAGGGGAGGCGATCACCGTTGGGCGATCATGGCAAGGTCGATCTCGTCATCTTCGACTGTGACGGGGTGCTGGTGGACAGCGAACCGATCGTGAGCCGGGTGCTCGCCGACCGGATGCGGCACCTGGGTATCCAGATCACCGACCAGGAGTGCGCCAGGGCGTTCGCCGGTGTCGATCAAGCAGCGGCGGCCCGGCTGATCGCCGATCGCCTTGGCGGTGCCGTGCCCACCGGTTGGTTCGACGCACTGACGGTCGCGGTGGATACCGCGCTGCGTGCCGAGGTGGCCCCGGTGCCCGGCGTCGTGTCAGTGCTGCAGCAGCTTCGTGTGCCTTTCTGCGTGGCGTCGAACGGGCGCCCCGAGAAGGTCGCGTTGACCCTGGGCGTCTGTGGCCTGGCGCCGTACTTCGAGGGCCGGATCTTCACGGCTGCCGAGGTCGCGCATGGCAAACCTGCTCCTGATCTCTTCCTGCTGGCGGCGTCCAGGATGGGCGTACCGCCTGCCCGCTGCGTCGTCGTCGAGGACAGCGAGTCGGGAGTGGTGGCTGCACTCAGCGCAGGAATGCGCGTCCTGCGGTACGCGCCCGATGGCTCCACGTCGGGGTCGGTCCGAACCTTCGGGGACATGGCGGAGTTGCCGTCGCTGCTCGGCCTTGCCGATACCAACAACAGCGTTTCGGTACGCGTCGACAGCCGATGAGGACGGAAGATCGAAGGCGGCTCACGGTAATGTCGTGCCCATGGGTTCGACGGCGCGAAGGGTATCGCTGACCGGCATCAAGCCGACCGGTGAGCCGCATCTGGGTAACTACATCGGCGCGATCCTGCCGGCTCTGCGTTTGGCCGACAGTTACGAGTCGCTGTATTTCATCGCTGACTATCACGCGCTGACGACTATCCGCGACCGTGAGCTGATGCAGCACTACACCCGCTCCGTGGCAGCCACCTGGCTGACGGCCGGACTCGACCCGGATCGCACCACGTTCTACCGCCAGTCGGACGTCCCGGAGATCTTCGAGCTGAACTGGATCCTGGCGTGTATGGCTGGCAAGGGCCTGATGAACCGGGCACACGCCTACAAGGCTGCGCGTGACCGCAACCGGGAAGCCGGCAAGGAGGATCTTGACGCCGGTGTGAACATGGGCCTGTTCAACTACCCGGTGCTGATGGCGGTCGACATCCTCATCATGGACGCCGACGTGGTGCCCGTCGGTCGCGACCAGGTCCAGCACGTCGAGTACGCCGCAGACATCGCTGGCAGTTTCAACGCCGTCTACGGAGACCGGTTCAAGTTCAAGATCCCCACTGCTGTCATCCCGGACGAGGGGTCGGCGCACACCCTGCCCGGCACCGATGGTCGCAAGATGAGCAAGTCGTACGGCAACACGATCCCCCTGTTCGCGCCAGAGCCCGGCCTGCGAAAACTGGTGCGGCGTATCCCGACTGACAGCGTGCCGGTGGAGGAACCGAAGGACCCGGATTCGGCTGCGGTGTTCAAGTTGCTTGAGCGGTTCGGTGCGGTGGATGTGGTCGCCGACACGCGGGCGCGGCTGTCGGCCGGCGGGATGGGCTGGGGAGAGGTGAAGGCGCAGCTTGCTGACGCGCTCGTCGCCGAGTTCGCGCCGCTTCGGGAGCGTTACGAGGCGCTGATGGCGCAGGGGAGCGAGCTGGACGACCTTCTCGCCCACGGTGCGGACAAGGCCCGGAAGCAGACCAGGCCGTTGCTGGAGCGGGTGAGAGACGCCATCGGCATCGGATAGCTCGCGCCCCGTCTGTCAGGCGAGTGCGTCGACCACCTGGTCGGCGCAGTGCCAGGCGGTGGTCCATTTGCCGGGCAGCGCGACGAGCAGGTTCCCAGTTGGAGTCCACCCATCCGGAGGTCGCCGGAGGTCCACGACAAGGCTGGATGGGTCAGCCAGCAAACTGGTTGGCTCGCACACGGTCCCCCAGATCAGGCTGAGGTCCGAGCGGGACTGGTGGAGACGGTGTCGATCGAGCGCTTCCAGTAGTCGGGCACGCTCTTCCGCCGTTGTGCCGTATCCACCCTTCACGCTGGGCAAGCCCACGCGGATGCCGCTACGATCCGGACTGATGGCGAGCAGATCGCCGTCCAGCCAGTAGGTCACACCCTCTGCCGCAAGCCCGGGCTGTCGGCCCCAGGCAATTCGACGGTTGTGCAGGGTGTGCTGGATTCCGGCGTTGGACAGCAAGGTCGGTGTGCCGCCGCCGGCGGCCAGCACCACCATCCGCGACGGCGGCGCTGGAGGCGCGATCGAGACGAGGCCGCTCTCCGGATCGCGACGCAGGACGGCGGTATACCGCTGCACATCCGGTACGCCGCTGGTCCGTGCCAGATCGACGAGGCCGGCGTTGAGGACCGACATGTCGACGCTGTAGTCCGGGATGCGAAAGGCGGCTGCCGGCGACGGGAACCTTCCCGCGCCGCGCGGGTCCACCTCCAAGGCGTCGATACCGATCCGCCTCCAGGCGTCCAGGTAGCGCTGCGCGGCATCTGCGGAGTGAAACAGCGCCAGTCCGTGAGCCTTCCCGAAGCGTGCGGGCCTGGCCAGGTCGTGCCAGCGGTCCCGCTGCTCCCAACAGGCTGTGCTGAGTGCGGGGAGCACCGGGGCGTAGACGGCGCCGGAGTGCAACTGGCCGAAGTTGGCCAGCGAGGCCCCGGGGCGTCCGTCGCTGAGGCAGCGAACGCGCAGCCCGTGCCGCGCGGCGGTGACGGCGATGGTGAGGCCACACAGCCCCGACCCGATGACAAGGACATCGACGCTGTCGTCAATCATGACTCCCCCAGGGGATAGGACCGCAGCCGGACCGCTCATCGACGACGGCAAGGTGGTATCGCTTGGCGAATCGGCGTACCAGTTCCGCCGGTGCGTGGTGATGATCGAAGCGGAGCCGCAGTCGCTCGGGAGTCCAGCCCAGCCGGCCCCGGGCTGCTGCTCGATGGGCGAGCATGGAGTCGCGGTCGAGAACAAGACTGTGGAGATGGGCCAGGAGTGTGCTGTCGTTGATAGCCACGTGGCTGCTCCTGACGTCGGCGGCGAGGGCGGGCACACGCACTGTGAAGCCGTGGTGCGGTGCGGCCGACACGGCGCTGACCAATGCTTGAGCGGCCTGCTCGAAGGACCAGGTCGGTTGAGGTTTCGATGCGGTGCCCGTTTCCGGGCCGAGTTGGGGGAGCAGTAGCGCCGCGCCCGCGACGCCGGAGCGGGCATAGGTGACGACCTGCCTGCGCTTCGCGAGCCCGTACGGCGTCTGATACAGCCCGGGAGCGAGCACAGCGGTCGTACTCGCGGCGATGAGCGTCGTTTCCCGGCCAGCGGCGCGAAACTCGGTTCGTAGCTGCAGCACGCCTTCGGTCGCGCCTCGGATGCTGCGGCGCATGGCGTCTACCCCGCTACGGTCGAGAACGACGTCCACGACGTAGATAGGACCGGATGAGGCGGTCCGGTTTGTAACGGCGGCGGCAACTCGGGCGCGGTCCCGGACGACCGTCAAGTCTGCGCCAACCCACTGAGTGCTGCCCGATCTCGGGGCAGCCGGCGGCGTCCGTGCGACCGCAACGACGTGGAATCCGGCGGCGACGGCCAGCGGCTGGACGGCACGGCCCAGGCGCCCCGACGCACCGAGGAGGACGAGGACCGGGCTCACCGAGCGCATCGCTGCCACAACACCGCGAATTGGGCGAATGAGCGGCAGAACTCTCGTCGAGCCTGGCGCCAACTGTCCGGACGCAGGACGCGGTCTGCGAACGCCTCGCGGGCGCGGGCGACATCCACGGCGTCCCAGCCGCTGCTGAGTTCGATCGCCGACAGCAATGCGGCCTGCGACGACTCCTCGTCGTCCATCACCCGGTCGGTGATCTCGGCCTGGGTCATGTTGAGGTGAATGCTCGACGCGGGGATGCTCTTGGACATCTTGGGGTAGCCGGCAAGCCCTTCGAGGACCCGGAAGTACAGGCCGCCGATCCGACCGCTCCAGCCGAGGCTCAGCTCACCGGCGTCCGCTTGTCGTTGTAGCACCAGGCGGGCAAGGTCCGTGAAGTACGCCTCCTCCATACCCGACACCATGAGGACGTTGCTGGCGCCGTTGTCGAAGGGGCCGAGCACGTCAGCGACCGTGTACAGCGAGTCGACCACCACGCCGGTCTCGCTGCCGAGCAAGCCGTGCTCGGCGTAAAGCTCCAGAAGGCTCTCACGGTGCTCCTGGAAGTCAGCCCGGGACAGATAACGGGCGATCCGACCGGCACGCACGAGGTTGTCGTGCTCAAGGTGGGACCGCAGCTCGGCTTTGTGCGGACCCAGGCCGAGCTCGACAAGGAACGCCAGCATCTGGTCGCGAACCCGCACCAGAGCCGACCATGAAACGTTGCGGGAGTTCCACGCCCCGAGGTCGGAGATGACGACCGTCATCGGCACACCGAGGTGTCGCTGCAACTCGACCGCGCCGAGCATGACCGACAAGGTGCCGGCGGTCGGTGCATTCGTCGGGCCGAAGCCCGTCACGATCGCCAACGACTCGCGTCGGTCGGGGTGCAAGACCCACAGTGCGTCGTCGGTGTGGGTGAACCGGACAGCGGTCGGTCCAAGCCGTTCGGTCAGGATTGCTGCTGATTCGGCGTCGATAGACATGGCGGGCATGGCGGCTCCTTCGATCAGGTGAGCGTGCTCAGCAGGCGGATGGCGTGCCCAGCTTGGCGAGCATGGCGGACCAGGTCGACCGCCTCGTCGATGTCTGTCCCGCTCGCTGCGACGACGAGGGCGGCGTTCAGCTCGACCAGTGCGGTGACGGGCGTGTCGTCTCCGGGCTTTAGCGCGGAGACCACGAGTGCGGCGTTACCACGGTGAGTGGGCCGGTGGGCAACCGCGTGACGCCAGGATTGGGCCGGATCTTGTCCCTGGCGGATTCCGCAGGTGATGAGTCCGTCGGCGAGACGCGCCAGCCTTCTGGTACCGACGTCACCGTCCTCGTCAATCATTTCGCCGGGGGACAGCTCCGTGGACGCGACGACGCCTGTGGTGAGATCCGGCCTGATCCTCAGGAGAGCTGCTGCGGCGAGGGTGACGTCTCGGTGCGCCAGGCCCAACACGTACCCCCTGGCGTGCACGCAGATGGTGGCGATCGGCATGAAGAAGCTCGCCGGATTCAAGGCACCGAAGACGCCGTCGTATCGAGCCGCGTAGCGCGGGCAGAACAGGGGGTACGAGACGAAGGCGATCCCGAATCGAGCCAGCATCTCGGGAATGGCTTCCGGCCGGTCGACGGCACGGATGTCCAGCACATCCAGGATGTCGGCGGCTCCAGAAACCGCTGACACCGATCGCGAGATCCCTTTGACCACAGACGTGCCGCTGGCGGCGGCGAGGACCGCGGCGGCGGTGCTGACGTTGAAGGTCTTGAACTGCTCCTTGCCGCTGCCCGCCACGACGACGGAGCCTTCGGGCACGTCCAGCGGCTGCTCGGCGTAGCCACCCAGCACCTCGTCGAACTCGGTGATCACCTTCCACCACTCGGACAGCTCCGCCGGACCGAGGCGATCCGCGAGGAGCAGGTCAGCGCACCAGCGTCGCCATCGCTCATCTGCCGACGGTGAGGCGTCCCGTAGGAGCGTGTGCAGAACGTCCGGGGACCATGGGCCGGTCGGGGCGGCGACCTGTCGGGCTCTCACGCCGACCACCACGAGGCCGACATACCGTTCCGGCGAGCACCGCACAGCTCGGGCCGGGACTCGCCGCGGGTGCGGCGTGGCAGCCGTACGCCCGGCCGGGCGGCGAGGTGCAAGCCGATGAATCCGGCGGCACCGGTGACAAGGGCCCGAGACATCATCGTTGCTCTTCCTTTCGCATGGTCTGCTCGAAAAGTCGCTGCCAGACGTGGTTGAACAGGGGCGGGTCGATGCGAGGGAGGTCGAGTCGCTCGGCCGTGAGCACGGGTTCAGAACGGACCGGTCGGGTGGAGTTGTTGGCAGTCGTTGCCGTGGCATGGCGGGAGATGTAAAGAGTCATCGCCGCTGTGCCCCCACGTGCGCCGTACCGTGCTCGGGCTGGTGTGGCCGGCGGTCGGGCGTGCGACGTCGGCTGCCGGTGTGGCGGGCCCGCCGGGAGCCTGGCGGGCCCGCAACCGGGAGGCGGCGAGTGGGAAAATCTCGCCGGTCACTCGCCTGCGCAGCCTCGTTGGCAGTACGCGGGCGCGGAGTCAACCTCACGGCACCGAAGCCGACCGCCGTCGTGGCAATCGGGTCCGGTCGGGGCGACGCGTTGTCGGGTCGGTGCGACATGTCCACCATGAACCTCATGCCTTTGACGGGACTGGTCGGCGACCACCGAGGCCAGCCCGGAGCAGGCGGCTTCGATGTTCGGCAATAGCGAACCGTCCACGGCAGCAGACCGGTACCGTCCACTACCCGTCCAATCGCAACCACGTGGTGACGACGGGTAGCCGGACTGGCTAGCGTGATCGATGTCGACAGGCGATGCCCGGAGGTGCGCGATGGCGGGACGGCGCTACCCCTCGAACCGACGGCTAGCGTGGGAAAGACTCCAACGCGGCTGGTCCTACGAGGAGGTGACCGAACGCATTCGCACCGAGATGAGCCGCGCTGGAGAGACCGACACCGGACTCAACGCCAACACCGTCCGGCGGTGGGAGATCGGCGAGCGGTGGCCAGACCCCCGGTACCGCAAACACCTGGTCGCGATCTTCGGGAAGCCGGCCAGCGACCTCGGCCTACTCACTTCCGACGAGCTGGCCGTACGCCCGGACACCGAAAATCTGCACGAGTTCAGGAGGTTATGGGACATGCTCACTGCAGACGACAACGGTAACGGTTGGGACCGTGCGTCGGTGCTCCGCGCACTCGTCGGTGCCAGCATGCTGCCCCTGGTCGCACCCCTGCTGTCCCTCGACCCGAAAGCCGCACACGCCGACGGCAAGACCATCGACCCCGACTCGTACCAGCAGATCGTGCGGTGCCAGCGGGAGCTGTACTGGACCAGTCCGGCCCGGCCGCTCTACGAGGCTGCCTACGCCCACACCCAGCTCGGCGTCGGGCTTCTGCGCGCTGCGACCGGTAGCAGCCGAACCAGCCTCGCCTCCGCCCTCGCGGAGTCCGCGCTGCTCACCGCTCGGCTCGCCTTCTTCGATCTCAGCCAACCCGCCGTCGCCGAACGTTGCTTTGACGTCGCCCTCGCTGCGACCCGCGAGGCCGGTGACCACGCCCTGGCCGCTGCTGTTCTCGGCCACATGGCCTTCGTTCCCGCCTTCGGCCACCGGCCGGCCAACGCCCGGCCGCTGATCGACGCTGCCCTCCAGCACACCTGGCACGGCGTCAGCCCCATGGTCCGGTCATGGCTGCATTGCGTCGCCTCGGAGGTCGAGGCGCGTGCCGGAGGCGCCGCCGCGAGCCGCCGCCACATCGACCTCGCCGCAGGCGCGGTCGACGGTGACGACACCCCGCCCGAATGGCTCGACTTCTACGACAACGGCCGTCTGCACTCGTTCGCGGGATACGCAGCCCTCGCTGGCGGCGACCACAGCGAAGCCGCCGGCCAGCTCAACCAGGCACTTGCCGCGCTCACGGCCACTGGCGCCAAGCAGCGCAGTGTCGTACTCGCCGACCTCGCCACCGCCCAAGGCCAAGACGGCGACAAGGCCGCCGACTACCTCAACCAGGCCGTCGACGCCCTGCACAACGACTGGTACGGCGTCGGTCTCGACCGGGTCCGAGCCGTCCGTCCCCTGCTTGGTGACAGCCAACACGGCACCCTGCTGGACGAACGCGTCGCCGCCCTCACCGCCGGCCGCGCCGCGCTGCCGGGCAGTTAGCGCGCCGAGTCGTTGTGCTTGCGGACGAGGTCAGGCAGCTCGGCCAGCGAGTCGAGCTGGAACAGGCACCGATCGCTGACCGCCTTGTCACCAAGGATCCAACCCCACGGTCCGCGACTGATCAGGGCGGTCGCGATACCCGCCTCCTGCGCCGGCCGGATGTCGTTGTCCAGCCGGTCCCCGACGTAGAGCACCTGATCAGCCGGGCATCCCGCCTCGGCGACCACGCGGTCGAAGAACGCGGCGGAGGGCTTCTCCACACCCCAGCCGTCCGAGGTGCCGATCACGTCGACCGGTAGGTCCAGGGCCCGCAGGATCGTCTCCGCCCGCGCCGTCTGGTTGCCGGCCAGCCCGACCTGTAGCCCCGACTCGCGTAGCGCGGCCAGGCACGGCCGAGCATCCGGATAGAGGTCCTCCTCGGTGAACGACTCCGGCTGTCCCGCCGCCGTCCGACGCTTCCGCTCCTCAGTCAGGTCGAAGCCGGGCCGGAAGACCTGGAACGTCTCCCGGTAGTCCAGGCCGCGAGCGATGATCGCCCCGAAGACGGCCGAGAAGGTGTGGCGCGGCACCCCGAGCCAGTCCGCCCAGGTGCCGTACTCCCGGGACTCGTCGACGATGGTCTCGCCTACATCGAAGAACACGCTCGCGATCACCCGGCGATTGTGCCTGGTGCTCCCATCAGGATCAACGTGTACCGCGAGCCGAGCCGCCCGGCGGGCCAGTGCCGAGCTGTCGGCCACACCGAGTACAGCCCGATGCATGGAAGCCATGCGGGTCCACTTCGCCGCTGGTGCCCTCGGCGACCTTTACCCTGGCCCGCTCGGTTAGCGGGAGTGCTGTCTCACAAAGTGAGACATATTTGCAGGTGGGCCAAGATTTTTCTGCCATTTTTGCCGGGGAGTCCGTCCAGTTGGAGATTAGTACGGCTTGGCGGGTGCCAGCGCGTCCGGCTGGGTCCGGAAACGTCGTGATCGATTGCCGGGGATGCTGGTTGACAGGGTGCTGCCGGCGGAGGCGTACTGGTATGAACGCGACCGCGTGGCGGTTTGCCCGCCGGGTTCGATCGGCCGTTTTGGTGGCGCTCCTTCCGGGTGCGTCGCCGGTCGTTCGAGGCTCGGGAGTGGCGGGCCGTCGATGGGTTCGAGTGGCAGGGGGTTCGCGATGAAGGATTTTTCTCCGGCGGGTTGAGTCGACGCCCCCGCCGGGCCGTCGTGATGTCGACGGCTCGCGGAGCACCTTTCGCAGGCTGAGGCGAGCCCGCTGCCGGCGCGGCACTGTGCCGCCCTGCCCTCCGTAACTGCTACCGCTGTTCCCTGCCGCGACCGCCTCACTGGTGGTCGTGTCGGTCGTTGCTGCCCTGATCCGTCTTCGGGTCGGCCGGTGCGCCGGTCGGCGTGTTCATTGACAACTCCACAGTGCGCCTTGCCGCAGTCTCCCGCGCCCGCCGGTGGCTGCGGTGCACACCTACGGCGTCGCGACGTCGACGCCACCATTCTTTTTCGATCAAGGAGCTTTTGTGTTCTCTGTACATCCCATCTCACCGTGTTCCGGTTTTCTGCCGGTGGCGGTGACAGATCCCGTGTTGATGCCCGTTCCGGGGTCCGGGTTGACGTCCCCGTTGGGGTCAGTCTTCAACCGGACGCCCGAACGGACCCCCTTTTCCCGCTCACACCGCAGGTCCGCCCGTCTGTCAGGACTGGCTGGTTGTGCTGCGACAGACCCGTCCTGGTCTCGGGTCTCCCCCTGGGGAGGCCATACGTATCGGAGAGGAGGTGATGGTGGATGGATGATCCGGTTCTGCGTGTCCAGTCGCAGCTGACCGACCGAGACCGGGTCCTGCTGGGCTGGCTGTACGACCACGGGGTGCTGACGTCGCTCCAGATCGCCGAGGCGTTGTTCCCGTCGCTGGACTTCTGCCAGCGCCGGTTGCGGACTCTGTACCGGTTGCGGTTGGTGGCCCGGTTCCGGCCGCAGCGCGCTGACGGCGGCTCGTATCCGTACCACTACGTCATCGACCAGCTGGGTGCCGAGGTCGTCGCGGCGAGCCGGGACGAGCGCCCACCGCGGCGTGACCACGCCCGCGTGGAACGGCGACGCTGGACATCGAGTCGGAGCCTGGCGCATCGGCTCGGGGTGAACGGCTTCTTCACCGACCTTGCCCGCTACACCCGCACACACCCCGGCGCCGAGCTGGTCCAGTGGCTGCCGGAAGCGGCTTGCCAGCGCGTTGGCACGTTCACCCGTCGTGGGGATCCGGTCCTGGTGCAGGCTTACCAGCTGCGGGTGCGTCCGGACGGCTACGGCCTGTGGGTCGAGGACAGCGTCGCGGTTCCGTTCTTCGTTGAGTACGACACCGGGACGGAGCCGTTGTCGGTTCTGGTCGGCAAGCTCGCCGGCTATGGGGAATTGTTCGCCACGCTCGATCGGGTGTGGCCGGTGCTGTTCTGGCTGCATTCCGCCGCCCGAGTGGCCAATCTGCGCCGCCTGCTCGCCGACACGCCGCTGCGGGCGCTGGCCGCGACCGGCGCCCGCGACCATGCCGCCATGGCGGGCCTGTGTCCCGCTGAGGCGGTCTGGGCCGTCCCGGGCGGGGGAGGGCAGCGGCAGCGGTTGGTCGACCTCGCCTCCTACGTCGTCGACGCTGGACGGGCGGGTGAGGCGGCGTGATGCCTGGCAGCGCCAAGACGGCCGCGGACAGTACCTCGCGTCTGCGGGAGACAGCAAGACCTGGTCACTGTCACCGGTCTGTCAGCGCCCGCTCCGCTGGACCTGACAGACCGGGAAGAGCGGCGATCCCTTCCGACAGCGACAGGCCAGAGGTATGGTCGCGCGCTCACCACGGACGGTCCGGCGGCTTCCTCTCCGGGATCACGGTCCCGGACGACGCCGCCTGGACCGTCCGCGTAAGTGTCCAGTTCTACCTGGCTGGCGGACGAGCCTTCGCCTCAGTCCGGTCCGGGGAGGTGGTCCGTCACGAACGCACCGACGTCTGACCCGGACGGTGGTCCGCGCAGCAGCCGCGTCGAGGGCGCCGTCCAGATCGTGATCATGCTGGCGATCGGCGGGGCCGCTGGTGCGGCCAGCTTCACCCACGTCCACAACGTCGCCGCCGCCCACGGCCAACCCGGATGGCTGGCCTGGGCCGACGCGATCGTCCTGGAGCTGATGTCCATCGCCTCCGGCCTGGAGCTACGCCGCCGCAAACGCGCCCACACCTCGACAGTGTTCCCCGCGAGTGTGCTGGCCTGCGCGGTCACCCTTTCGCTGGCCGCGCAGGTCGTGGAGGCCGAACCGTCACCGATCGGCTGGACCGCCGCAGCCGTGCCCGCGCTCGGCTTCCTCGTCATGGTCAAGATCGCCCTCGGCTACGCCGGCACCACGACCCCAACCAACGCCGCCCGGACCGCGGACCACCTGCCGGACCAGCCCACGCACACCACGCCCCCGAGCGGACCGGCCGAGCCGACGCGGTCCGGCGGGACGGCAGGGCGGCGGTCCGCCACGCGGACGAGCGGCCTGGCAGAGGTCGCTCATCAACCTCACGGACGGAACCGCCGTCACCGCAACGCCGGCAGGGGACGGTCCGCGCAGCCTGGTGACGTGGCCAAGTTGCTGCCGGCGGCGCGCCGCGTCCGCGACCACCTCGCCGCGGACGGGCAGGCCCTGACCCGGGCGGCGCTCGCCGAAGCCCTCCGTGGAATAGGCCACACCGTGTCCAACACCCGGGTATCCGAACTCCTCAAGACCCTCAAAGCTGAGGCAACCTCGCCGCCCGCGCCGCAGGACTCAACTCCACCGGTGAGCCTGTCACCACGACCGCCATCAAGTCGGCAGCAAGCGACTCACGCGATCGCGTACGGCGGCACGAGGCTGCCCCCACCAGCAAGCCATCTCGAACCCACGCATCCCAGACATCCATTGAACGGGCAGGAGAACCCCGAATCATGAGCACCAACGTGAACCCCACCGAGCACGACACCACGACAGACATCACGCCCACCGCAGCCACGCCCGCCAGCGAAGTATGGACCGTCGACCGCGTCCGCACCCTCGGCGTGACCACCACCCTCGCCACCGCCGCATCGGTCCTCGGGATCAGCCGATCCCAGGCCTACCGGCTCGCCGCCACCGATACCTTCCCCGCGCCGCTGATCCGCGCTGGCAGCCGCATCATCGTCCCGGTCGCCGGACTCCTCCACCTCCTGCTACTCCACGACGACCCCGCCCCGGCGGGCGGTGGCCGGCGACTTGAACCCGACCCGAAGGTGAGCGTGGATGCGACGACCCCGCCACCAGCGGATTCCACCCATCACCGCTGGCGGCACCATACGAAGCATCCAGGAGACTACGAGTGAAGGGATCCACCTTCAAACGCTGCGGCTGCCGCGACAGCGTCACGGGCCGGCGACTGGGACGCTCCTGTCCCCAGCTTCGCCGGCCCGGCGGCGGCTGGTCCCGCACCCACGGCCACTGGCACTGGCAGATCGAAATCCCCGCCCGCGCCGACGGCACCCGCCGCCCACTCCGCCACGGCCCGTACGCCACCCAGGCCGACGCCGACGCGGTCCTGGATCGTATCCGGGCTGCGCTGGCCGTCCCCGATCCCACCGATCCGCACACCACCGTCACCACCGGCGACCTCATCGAAACCGCCGTCAAGACCGGCGCGCCCGTCCCCACCCCCGATCAGATCCGGCGGGCGCTGCACCTGGACATCACCCCGACCGAGCTGCCCACGATGGAGGCGTACCTCACCGACTGGCTTGCCGGACGCAAGAACATCAAGGCAGGCACCGTGCGCTCCTACGAAGGGCACATCCGGCTATACCTGATCCCGCACCTCGGCCACCTGCGCATCGACCGGCTCCGCCCCGGCCACATCGACGCCATGTACGACGCCATCGCCGAACGCAACACCACCATCACCACCCTGCGCGCCAGCCGCGACCCCGCGAAGCGCGACCAGGTCAAGAACCAGCGGATCGTCGGCAACCGGACCCTGCACCTGATCCACGCCACCCTCCGCAAGGCCCTCAACGACGCGATGCGCCGCCACCGCTACATCGACACCAACCAAGCCCTCATGGTCGAACTACCCACAGCCCGACCACCCAAGCCCACCGTATGGACCGACCAACGCATCCGCACCTGGCGCGACACCGGCAAGACCCCCAGCCCCGTCATGATCTGGACCCCCGAACACACCGGCAGATTCCTCGACCACACCCACGACGCAAACGACCGGCTCTACGCCCTCTACCACCTCATCACCTTCACCGGCCTCCGACGAGGCGAAGCATGCGGCCTGCACTGGGACGACCTCGACCTCGACAACCAGACCCTCACCGTCCGCTGGCAACTCGTCCAACACGGCTGGGCTACCGCCATCGACACCCCGAAGACCAGCGACAGCGAGGCCGCAGTCGCCCTCGACGCCGAAACTGTCACCGTCCTGCGCGCCCACCGCACCCGGCAACACCGCGAACGCCTCGCCGCCGGAACCGCCTGGACCAAGACCGGGCTCGTCTTCACCACGCCCACCGGTGGACGGCTCCACCCCGCCGACGTCACCGACCACTTCCACCACCTCACCGCCCAAGCCGGACTACCACCCATCCGGCTTCACGACCTCCGCCACGGCGCCGCCACCATGGGCCTCGCCGCCGGCGTCCAGATGAAAGTCATTTCCAACCGACTCCGCCACTCCAGCCCACACTTCACCGCCAAGTTCTACGGCGACGTCCTCCCGGAGTTGTCCCACGCCGCCGCCGAGGTAACAGCGGCTGTGGTACCCCGACGGCGGGGCAGCGGAGCGCAATCGGCATAGGCCGCCGGGCCCAGCGGCAGATGCTCGCGGTCGTGGCCTCCCTCGCCCAGAGAGGGCCAGGGAGGCCACGGCCCCTACTCGTCCCCGAGAACCTCTTGCGAACCGAGGTCAGTGATCTTGGTTGGCAGAAGGTACTCCTCGATCTGCTCTGCGAGATGAAGCGGCCATGGCAGAACGGTGGTGCCCCGGACGTACGGTGCTGCATCCCGCAGCTCGTGCGCCAGCGCCGCCCAGTGCTCGGGCTGGTCGCCATCCTGAAGTCCCGCCACAAGTAGCTCGATGAACTGCGGGTTCCACACCTGGGCCTTTGGCTTCGGGGCAGTGAGCTTGCCGTTGTGCTCGCCGGGGACCAGTTTCGACATGCCCTTCAACGCCCCGGAGTGCGTGCTGGGTTTGCCCGTAGTGCTGCCGTACACCCGAGGGACCAGGAAGCGCCACAGACCCTTGGGCTGGCCTGTGCCATCATCGGTCACGCCGTAGCACTCCGGCGTCTCGCCACCTTCGGCAGTGCGAACGCGCACATGGCGCAGGCCGGACAGCTTGCTGATCGGCTGAGGTTCAGCGGCGCCGAAGCCGAGGCTGTCGAGCTGGATACGGCCATTGGTGAGGGTGTTCCAGACGCCGCGCAGGTTCTGCGCATGGGTGAGCAGCAGGGTGTCGGGGAAAGCGCTGGTGGCCTCATCAATGACGTCCTTGGCGAACCGGACCACGTCGTCGGGGCCGCACTTGAGGTCCACGTTGACGTACTGCTTACCGATGTCCACGAGCCCGGTATGCAGAGGCTGCCAGGGCACCTTGGGCGCACGGACTTGCACATGCTGACCGGTGGGGTTGACGAGCACAGCGACCGGGACCTGTCGCGCGAGCCCCCAGACGCGTCCCTTGTTCTGGCGAATCATCCAGATGGCCAGGAGGGCAGGCTGCCGGAGCAGGGTATTCCGCGCCGGCCCAGGCAGCGGTTCGGGGCGTACGCCGAGCTGCCGGAACAGATCATCGACGGCGGCGGCGAACCGCTCTCGGTTCGGGTCAGAGGGCTCCCTGCCCTCATGGGCACGAGGGGGACGCTTCGGCTCGGCAACCGGGGTGACGAACTGGCTGAGCCGTCCCGTCCGCAGCAGGCCATGCCGGATGGCGAACTTGGGATCGTCGCCGCGTTGCCGGCCCTGATACGCGTCGGGGTGGGCGATCTCGACCAGGGCGATTGTCGGGTTTGCCGCCTGGCCGAGCGTGTCGGCGATGTGCGCGATGCGGGCCTCCACCGCGGCCTGGGGCCGGCGTCCGACCCGGTCAAGGTCGGCGCGGATCGTGGGTGCTGCCAGCCGCCGAATCCCGATGGTTACCGCGCCAAGGTCGACGTGAGATCCGGCCTCGTCAAGCTGCTCGGCACGGGGCATCGGGACACCGAGACGGGTGGCGAGCCGGTCGAGGGCGTATTGTGTGGCGCGGTCGGTGTCGGTGAGCAACTCGATGTCCAGGCGCGGCCCGACGATCTCATTGAGATAGGTGGCCGAAACCCGACTTCCGCTGATGCCGCCAAGCCCTTTGTACACAGTGCACTTTTCGCGGGGGAGCGCCGTGGCCGGACGGAGGTGTGGGGTGAGCTCGTTGATGACCCAGTCCATCAGCGGCTGGCGATCGGCGACCGACAGCCCGGCGCTGACCTTCTCAGCCGACAGCATGCCAGTGCTGTAGACCAGCGCAGCTGCGTCGCCGTGGCGCTGCAGGTAGTCCAGTGGCTTGTCGACCAGCTGCTGCGGGTCGGGCAGGCGATTGAGACAACCGGCTTTCTTCAGTACCCTCGCGAGGGCGTCGTCCCAGCGTGGCCCATAGCTGCTTGAGCCGTCCCTCTCAGTCACCTTGACCTGCTTGATCCGCGCCGTGCCGAAGTGACGAGAGTTCTCCAGGCCGGCCAGATACGGCACGGTCGGCGCCAGGTACACCGAGTGGCCGTGGTCGAAGGCGAGCTTGCCCCGCACGGGCATCCAGCGCCGCACCCCGTACGACAGATAGACCAGCAGCTCATCACTGGTGGGCAGGGTCTGCACGCTGACGCCGATCTTGACCGAGAACGGGGTCTGGTCCTCGATCCGCTCCGGCGGCCAGGACATGATCTCCGCGCCGTCGGCGCTCGGACAACGCAGGAACCGCAACTCGTTATGCGGGCAAGTCGCGCCCGGGCGAGACAACGTCGCCGCGATCTCCATCGGAAGCAGGCGCATGGCGCGCTGTCGATCTTCCGGCCCGGTCAGGTTGAGGTGAACCGGCGACCAGGTGAGGTGGCTTGCGTGCAGCTGGGACAGGGTCAGGGAGATCTGCTCCGGGGTGCCCTTCTGCGCGCGTACCCACGCCGCGACCAGGTTGAAGATGGCCGCCGGGTTCACCGCGCGGTATGCGAGCAGCCACTCCTGGTCGTCGTCGCCACGTCCGGCGTACGGAAGCGTGACGACGCAGTCGGGGACGAGGGCGGTGATCGCGTCGTTGAGTGAGGCGATCGGGATGCTGGCGACGTCGCCGCCGCGCTGCGCCTGGGCGAGCCGGCGCAACGGCTCCTTCCAGCGGCCTGGGAACCGCATGAGGTGGTAGGTGCGCTGGATCGGGGCTTCGGGATCGAGACGCAGGACGGTGACAGCGAGGTCGTCGTAGCGGGGTGCCATTCAGTGGTCTCCCATGTTGGTGAGTGCGCGGTACAGAGGTTGGTAGAGCGCCTGGACCAGGTGCCGATCGGTGTTGGCGCCGGTGGGTTCGAAGTACGGGGTGAGCACCTCGCGCATGCCGTGCAGCAGGCTGGTGCTGGCGTCGTCGAGGTCGGTGTCGGTGTCGCTTCTGCGTGCGGTGACCGGTGCGAAGGCGGCGTCGCAGAAGTAGACCTTCGCGGCTTGGCCGCCGCGTAGAAGCCTGCCGACGACCTGCCAGATGGTTACGAGTTGGGTCCAGGCCACGCGTTGGCGTTCGTCCGTGCCGAGCTGGCTGTAGGCGACCAGGGCGTGCAGCAGCCGCCGCCACTGGCGCTGCGCGGCTCGGCGTCGCTGGCTGCCGGCACCTGCGAGGCGTTCGTGTGCCGGGCAGTCGTCGTCGAGCGGGTGCGGGCGTAGTTGTTCGAGGGCGTATTGGTTGATCCGCTGGGTGACGTAGCTGAGATCCTTCGGCCGTGGGTGGGGACGTACCAGGAAGAACGCGGCGCCGATGGCGGCCACGCCGTCGTTGTTGAGGATGTTGTGCCCGCGCTCGACGGCCAGGATGGGGGCGACCAGCAGCCACGCGTTGTCGGTGCCGAAGTCCGCGACGTCACCGCGGCGCAGCAAGTGGCCGTCGTCCCAGCCAGTTTCCAACTCGTCGTCGCCGATGAGGCAGCGCACCTGCCCCTCCCAGGAGGCCTTGCGCCGAAGTAGCTCGTTGGTGACGGTGCGGGCCTCGGCGTAACTGCCGACCAGCAGCATGACCTTCTGCCGGCCGGGCGGCAGGGCGGCTCGTTCCCGCTCCAGGCGGTTCGGTCGCCCGGGACCCGCGCCGGGCTGGGTTAGGGCTGCGACCATCTGCCGCAGGGCGCTCGTGCGTTCCTCCCCGTAGCGGCCGGACACCCAGATCGGTGTACTCCGTTCGCCTTGGTGCTGGATGTCCAGGGCGAATGTGGTCTCGGAGATGGCGGCGAGTTTTTGCGGTGACGGGCGCAGGATCGCTTCGACCGGCACATCAATGTGGTAGCGAGGCGAGGTTCCGGCCCAGCTGGTCCCGGACAACAGCAGTACGTTCGGGCCCGGCCCGTCGGCGGGAAATAGGTCGGGCAGGCCAACCAACAGGGCCCGCCCTACGCCCGTGTAGCGGAAAAACCGGAACTCGCCCAGCTGGCCATCACGGCGGTCGGTCTCGTCCTCGACGTACTGGAAGCCCAGTACGTTGCCCATCGGGGACTCGGGTACCGCGACGGCGAGGTCGCTGGGCGGGCGGCGTACCTCCGCCGGAAGCGTGTCGAACATGTCCAGCTCGGCCGCGACTTCCGGCCAGATAGCGAGCATGAGGTTGAGCCGGTGAGCCATCACCGCTACGGCGACCGCCAGCTCCAGCCGCCACACGTTGCGGTCGAGCTCCGCTGGTGCGATCTTCCTACCTTCGACCAGCTCTCGATCGCTCAGCTCGGTCAGCCACTGCCGGACGGCGTCTTCCCGCGTCTCCTCTTCGGTGTCGGACAGTTGCGCCTCGGCCAAGGTGGCTAGACCCCCGGCGACCTCGCCGGATGCTCTGGTCGGGTCGTCGATGAAGGCGTTGAACTGCTCGCGCAGCAGCTTGTAGAGCTCATCGTTGTCCCAGCCGGGGTCCGGCCTGCGGCCCTTTGCCGCGGCGTAGCCGGCCCAGTCCTGAGCAAGGCTATTGAACAGGGTCCATGCGGTGAAGTAGTCGGGGTCGAGCCAGTTCAATACCGGCTTGCCGGCGCGAACCCGGTCTCGTTGCAGCAGTTGGTAGATGATGTCTGCTGCGGATCGAGCCTGGTTCAGTGCCGTGGTGAACCGCCGGATCTGCCGGGAACTGACCGGTGCGCGGCCGGTTGCACGCAACTTTTCCGCCACCCGCGCCCCGATCTCGTCGATCCACGCTTCCTGGCTGGGGCCAAGCAGTACCTGGGCGCTGGCGAACATCTCATCGAGGTTTGCCTGCACCTGGTCTGCCTCGTCGACCAGGATCAGGTCGCTGCGCCGCCACGCCGCCTCCAGGTACCGCAGCTGCTCGTGGCTCAACGGTCCGGGCACAGGGGTGTGCACAAGACTCCACGGCGTCGCGATCCACACGTTCGCCGTGACCAGCCGGCGCGCGGCCTCATGCCGCTGGCATCGATGCCACAGGGGACAGGTGCGCCGTGCCCCGTCCCGCCAGCCATCCACCGGCGCGTCCGGATCCGTCTCGATCAGGTGCTGGCAGGGCGCCTCGCGTACCTCAAGTGGGGTGGCCTTGTCTCGGACCGCATCGAGCGGGCAGGCCGTGCTGACCAGGTCGAACCCGTACGGCTCGAGGGGTAGAAGCCGGCCGGGGGCCGGCGGCTGGAGCCGATGCAGCCGTTCCGCATGCCGAGTGCGGTTCTGCCCCATGACCGGCGCCGCCACCACGCCGTCGTACCAGGACAGCTCGTGCGCCATGCGTAGGGCTGCCGAGTTGTCGCCGACCACGATCGTCACCCGGAGGCCGTGCTGCGCTGCCCAGGTCGCCAGGATCGCCACGAGGGTGCTCTTGCCGACGCTGACCATGCCGACCATGTGCAGGACCCGGTCGATGCAAAGGGTCGTGGCGTCGCCGAAGGTGTCGTCGGCCAGCCGGACCTGCAGCGTGATGTCCTGCAGGCGTTCCTCCCACCGGTGAGAGGAACGTCCGGCCTGCAGATCGGCGGCGTCCATACCTCGGGCGGTCTCCACCAACTCCTGCCACGTGACCTCGATCGGTGCACGCGTCCGGACGGCCAGGTCATGCAGAGCCGGAGTCGGCGCGGGTGGGAGGTTGTCCGGCACGGTCAGGCCGTGACCACGCGCCGTGGAGCTCATGCGGTATCGGCCGGGTGCGGCGAACCGGACGCCGGTGGTGGCGAAGGGCAAGGGCTCGGTGAGTAGCTGCTCGTACCAGTCCCACCGGTTGGTCGCCACGCTGCACTGCCGGCGTACCGGTCGGCCGAGCGAGTCCAGGTGGTAACCCCGCACTGTCTCAGGGGCAGACCGGTAAGCCCGCAGCAACTCGTCCCACCCGTAGGGGCGTTGGCTGCGCCACAGCAGGGCTCGCGCGTTGGCGAGCCGGACCGCCGCGTCGGCTGGTGGGCGCGGAACCGAGTCCCACAGCGCCCGGTAGCCGTCGAGCAACGCGGGTACTCCGCTGGCGGCCTGGTCGGCGGCGACTGTTTCCAGCAGATACAGGCACAGTTCGGTGTCCATCAGCCGGGAGGGTGAAGGCTGGTCGCCGGTCGGGGTGTAGTGGCCGCGCAGTGCGCGGGTGAAGCGGTTGCGGATGGTGTTGATATGCCTCATGCCTCGGCCTCCACCCGCCGCTTCACGGCACCGATGAACTCCGCCTCGGAGACCGCCACGATTCGCTGGCCCGGCCGCACCTGGGGGCACGCCTTCCGCAGCCGTGCCACGTACCGCGGATGTGCCTTGACCTGCTCCTGGCCGATGACGACATAGGCCCTCTCCGCCTCGGGCGACACGGTGAACAGCCGCTCCCGCAGCCGTCGGGCCAGCCGTACCGGGTTGCGCCAGGCCTTGATGTCGGCGACCCACGGTCGTTCCGCGAAGACCGCGATGTCGCACGCGTCGAAGTCCGGCCACAACGCCACCGATACGCCGAGCTTCCCGATCGCGTCGGCGATGCGCAGCTCTGCACGACCCGGTGCGGTGATGAAGGTGCGGAGCTCACGCCGCAACCACCACACGCCCTCGCTGGCGGGGTGGTCCGTCCCGGTCGTACCGGGTGCCGGGCAGGTCTCGTCCTCGCAGACCCAGGTCCGGTCGTCATCCAGTGGCAATCGAAGACCGCTGCACCCGCCGCAGGTCCGGATCACGCCATCCGCCATCGCCTCCGGTGGTGCCTCCACGTACGCCTGCCGCACCTCATCCGCCAGCAGCGCCAAGTCAGGATCGGCCAGCCGTGCGTCGAGCTCCATCGCCGCGATCGCCGGCTGTCGGATCAGGAGCTCGCGGAACGCGATGTAGGACTGCGGTGCGTTGTGGGCCCGGGACTTGTCCATCACCGCCCGCAACAGCGCGTTCTCGCGGATCTCGCCTTCGACATCCCCACGGAGGCTGCCGAGTTCCTCGCAGGCCGCCGTCGGGCGGCCGTAGATGAGCAGCGCCTCGTCAGGGTCGACGTCGGTGCCGGTGAGGTCGATCTTCCAGTCGCTGAACGGCTCCTGTGCAAGCTGAAGCAGCTCCACCACGCTGGCCGGCGCGGGCGCGCCCTGATGCCAGGCGAGCAGGGTCAGCCGGTCCAGCGCGAGCTGCAGGTTTGCCGGGTACGGCAGCCGGAACGCGTCACCCGATGCGGTCTGCTGGGCGTACTCGAGGATCCCGCTTGCGAGCTGCGCAACAGCAACCCGCGGGATGGGCAGCCATGACGGGTCTGAAGGTGCATCGATCATATGTGCACTCCGCGTGAGTGAGACGTAGGCAAGGCGGGGTGACTTCCATTGGACCGCATCGGTATGACAACCAGACAGCCCGATACATATGCGAAGCGTATCCGTATTAGGCGGCCGATGTGGGCCCGCGTGCTCACGTATGCAATTGGAGTCCTCAACCCATCCGAAAGGTCAACTCCGTCTTGATCTTCGAACTGGCATTTGTGCTGCCTGCCCAGAGGGAGCTTGAACCGCGATCGGAATTCTGACTTGAGAAGGCCGACTGCGTCTCGAAGCAATGCAAATTTCTGTCGGTAGCCCGACCGAAGTCCCCGCTTGTCATCCGTGGCTGTTGGGATAGCCGATTTGCCGAGCCGGGTTCGCGGTGTCCGGTCGGCAGCCAGGTCCCCCGAGGACTGGGCCGGGTCGTTCACGTCGCGGATCGTTCCGAAGCACGTCTGCAGTTAGACGGATGCCACGAGGCGATCCTTGTAGGACGCCGACGTGTCTCGAGCCGGGCGCTTGCGGTTCATCGGCGATGCGTACGTCCTGTTTGTCTTCTTCCCGACACAACTTCGGTCCTGCAGCCCCTCCCCGCGAACCGTGCAGTCTCGTTACAGTACGCACTCATCGTGATCGGCAGCGCATCAGTCGCTGTAGATGTCACCTCACCAGCAAGATCTCCAACGGTGGCTGCTCGTACTAAGTGCCCTGCAGGAGTTGAGCGGCCACGGTGGCAGTCGCATGCAGGGTTGATAGGACGAATCGGAACGTGCGATAGACGAGCAGGTGTCAACGCCGCACGCCGGGGCGGTGTGCCGAACGGACGGAAGGAACGGCACAACGGACGGAGCAGGGAGCCGCGAGGAGCAACTCGCGCGGCTCATCTCGGACGTCGGACCCTGTAACGGCGGCCAGGTTCTCGAGGCCGCGCGGCAGCGCTGGCCGGCGATGACGCAGGCGCGACTTCAGAGGATCACCGCTTCGGCACTCAGTGCTGGGCTCATTCACGAAGACAACGGCATCCTCAGGGCAGCCGATGCGCCCGCAACCCCACACCCGTCCGGGCATCGATCGGCGGGGACTGCGCAGGTTCCCCGGGCTGTCGTCGTCGACGTCGAAGCTGTTGTGCGTCCCACTGCGGATCACCCCGACGGGGACCGGCGTATCTACCAGATCGGTGCGGTGCGGTTGTCGTCGGAACGGCGCTGGGTCGAGGAGTCACCACGCTTCACCGCCTGGGTGCGGCTGCCGGACGTTGACTGGGAAGAGCAGCTGCGGTCCGCGGCCGTCCGCGACCAGTACGCCGCACACGCGATCCCTGTCGAGCAGGCGCTGCACGATCTGCGGGACTACTTGACGGACGCGGACGTCCTCGTGGCCTACAACGGCATCAGCGCCGACTTTCCGATGCTCGACGATGCGGCCACCCGCGCTGAGCAGCCACCGATCGGCGCGCTGCGCCGAGCCGACGCGTTGTACCTCGCCCACGCGGTCTGGCCGACCGCCCGTTCCCATCGCTTGGCGGAGCTCGCCGACGAGGTAGGTGTCGGCCGGTCCGGGCTGAGCTGGCACGACGCCGCAGACGATGCCGACCTGACAGCCCGGCTGCTGCGGCACGCCGCGAACACCGTCTCAGGCTGGGACGGGCCGTTGCGGGATCTGCTGCTCGCCGCCGGTGCCGGGTCACCTGCTTGGGACCTGCTCGCGTCGCTGCTATCCGCACCATCTGGTCGGCCGGCCGCGGACGACGGCTCGGTCGCCCAGGTGCTCGCGGACGTGCTCGGCAGTGGCGACCTGCGGCAACCAACCCGGCGTGGCCGACCCGTACCGGAGAACCTGACGGTGCCGGAGCGACTGTTCGACCGCACCGGTCACGTGGACCCGCACGCACTCGCCCTGGCGGCCGCGCACGGTTCGGTCGAACGCCGGCCGGCGCAGCAGCACATGGCCGAACTCCTGGCCCGCCAGGTCGACGCTGGCCGGGATGCGCTGTGTGAAGCACCGACGGGAACTGGTAAGAGCCTCGCGGTTCTCGCCACCGCCCTCGACTGGCTCGCCAGCAACTCCCGCCGACGGGTGGTCCTGGCGACGTTCACCAAACAGCTGCAGACCCAGCTAGCCGCCGACATCACCCGGCTCGCCATGGTCGTGCCCGGCCTCGACGACGTCGCCGACCTGGTGAAAGGTAAACGCAACCGGCTTTCACTGCGGGCACTCGTCGCCGCGCTCACCGACGCGGTCGCCGTGGCCGC
Source organism: Micromonospora sp. NPDC003241 (assembly GCF_053589795.1). NCBI lineage: Bacteria > Bacillati > Actinomycetota > Actinomycetes > Micromonosporales > Micromonosporaceae > Micromonospora > Micromonospora sp. NPDC003241. Next base: position 98,408 of record NZ_JBSFSO010000012.1, read on the forward strand.
CGGAGCAAGCCGCCGGGATCGCCGGAACCGGTTCGCCGCCCACCCGGGCTACCGGGAGCTGCTGGTGTACCTGGTCCAGCGGCTGGCCACCGCGACATCGGCGCAGCAGGCGTGGGTGGCACGAAGTGTCGACACCGCCGACATTCCGATCTTCCTCGCCGAGTACATCTCGACGACAGCCGGCCCGCTGCTGGGGTTGTGGCTGGGCAGTGTGAGCCAGGAGTCCGACGACTACGGGCCCGGCTCCGCGTCGCCGCTTGCCCATATGACCGACACCGTCGGCGAAGCGCTGGCCAACAATCGCCTCGTCGTCGCCAACCATGCGCTGCTGCTGAGCAACCCGGACGCGTTCGCCGACGACACCCTGCTCGTCGTCGACGAGTCGCACTCCCTCGAACACGCCGCGACAGGAGCCGCCAGCGCCGAGGTGGACTATCGGGCGGTGGAGAACCTCGTTGCCGAGCTGCGTCGCTGGTTTGCCAGCCAGCGCGGGGAACCGGCAGCGCTGGGGGAGCAGATCGCCGACCTGGAGGCGATGCTCGACACTGAGGTGATGCCACGGGCCGCGCAGGCGGTGTTCGACGCCGCCGGCGGAGAGCCGGGCAATCGCGCGGCGACCCTGGCGAGCCCGTTCGGTGGGCTCGGCGGCAGCGCCTCGGCGCGGCAGCTGCTCGCCCGGGTGGAACGCCTTGCCGTCGTCGCCGGGCTCGTCTACCGGCAACTGTCCGGTCACCTCGGATCGGAGCAGATGCAGGCGGCGTCGTGGTGGGAACGGGAACGGGCGACGTCGCTTGCCAGCAGGGTGTGCACCCTGGCCGAAGCAGCCGACCAGATCGTCACCGATGCCCATGCCATCCTCGACCCTCCCCGCCCCGACGCAGGGAACGCTGCTGGGCAGCCGGGCACGCCAGCCGACCAAGCTGCCGGCAGCGGTGGGGACGACGCTCCGGGCGCCGACGACCATGAGTCGGGGGAGACCGAAGCGCCGATGGACCCGCTCGAGGAGCGCCTCGGCGAGGTCGGCGCTGACGATGCTGGGCCGGACCTCACGCCGGACGACTCCGCATTGGCGCCGGTGGTGTCGAACCGGGTCGTGTTCGCCACCGAACTGGAGCTGGAAGGCCTGAGTGTCTCCGCCCGCCGGTACGCGTTCACCGTGACGTCCGCGCCGATCGAACTGGCCCACGACCCGCAGTGGAGGCTCGCCCGGTCGAGGTTCGACCGGATCTTCTACGTGTCGGCGACGCTGCAGGTGTCCGGCCGATGGGACTACATCCGCAGTCGGCTCGGACTGGGATCCGACGTCGACGCCCACTACCTGCCCGGCCCGTTCGACCTCGCCTCCCAGGCGAGGCTGGTGTGTCTGACCGACTTCCCCAGCTGGGCGGAGCAGGCCGACGGTGCGGTCCGCACCGTCGCCCACCACCTCACCGGCTACGCCCGAGAGGTCACCCGCCCGGAAACCGCCGGTGATTACGGCAGCGCGGCCACCGGTGCGTTCACCGGTGGTGCGCTGGTGCTGACCACGTCGACACGGGCGGCGTCGGCGATCTCCGAACGGCTGCTCGCCGAACTGCCCGCGGTCGCGCCGGACGTCCCGGTCGCGGTCGCCCCGATCCTCGGCAACGCGCGGGCGGCGCGGGCGTTCACCGAAACCGGAGGGTTCTGCGTCGCGACCCGCGGGATGTGGCAGGGGGTCGACTTTCCCGCCGAGCGGCTGTCGCTGGTGTGGATCAACAAGCTGCCATTCGCGCCGTTCGCCGATCCGGTCGTCGCCGCCCGCCGCGCCGCGGTCGCCCGCCGGGCCGCTGACACCGGCCATCCGGACCCGGACCGGGTCGCGACCGAGTCGTACTACCTGCCCTTAGCGGCGATGGATCTGCGGCAGGCCGTCGGCCGGCTGATCCGGTCAGCCCACCACCGCGGTGTCGTGATCATCAGCGACCGCAAACTCGCCGGCCAGACCGCGCTTCGGCGAAGCTACCGGCGGGTGTTCCTCGAGTCGCTCGACCCCGGGCTGCTGGTCGCCGACCCCGACACGGGGGAGGCCGCCGGTGGGAACCTGACGACGATGGCTGACGGCTGGGAGCGGATCTGGCGGTTCCTCGCCGACTGCGGAAAGATCACTGCCGCGCGGGCCGACGAGCTGTGCACCGCTGATGCGCTAGCTGAACACACCCTGCTGCCGGCCACCCGAAAGATTCTCGCCGCCCGCATCGACGACGACACCGAAACCACTGCCCGTGCCGAAGGCAAACTGGGTGACCTGCTCGTCGAACGCTGCTCCCAGATCGCCGGGTACCTGCGGTTCTCCGACGTCCCACTGCAGCTGCGCGACCAGCAGGAGCAGGTGATCCGCGCGGTCGCCGACAACGCTGACGTGCTCGCGCTGCTGCCGACCGGTTTCGGCAAGTCCTACACGTTCCAGCTGCCCGCGCTCGCGTTGACCGGCGTCACCGTCGTCGTGTCACCGCTCGTGGCGTTGATGGCCGACCAGGCCCTCGAACTCAACGCCAGCGTCGGCGGCGCCGTCCGTGCCCTCGTCGGGCCGATGGCCGAATCCAACAGCCGCCGCGGCAAGACGGAGGTCGCTGAACAGCTCACCAGTGTCCACGACCACGGCATCAAGTTGGTCTACATCTCCCCGGAACGGCTGGGCAACCGGCGGTTCCAGCAGCTGCTGCGCACCGGGGCAGCCAACGGGCAGCTGCGGCGGGTCGCCGTTGATGAGGCTCACACGTTCGTGCAGTGGGGCGACGACTTCCGCCCCAGCTTCCGCCGCGCCGCCGGTCTGCTGACTGAGCTGCGCGACCGGCACGGCGTCCGGGTCACCGCGGTCACCGCCACCGCCAACCGTGGGGTGCGCGCCGGGCTGCGCAGCGGCCTGTTCGGTCTGCCCGAGACCCCGTCCGCCGGTGAACGTCTTGTCACCGTCACCGCGGACCCGCTACGGCCCGAACTTGCGATCTACCGGCGGGCGTTCCGGGCCGCCGGTCCGAACGTCGTCGCTGGGCTCGCCGAAACGGTCACCTCCGCCTGCGACGACCATGCGATCTTCTACTGCCTAACCGTCCGGGAGGTCGACACGCTGTACGCGCACCTGCGCGAGTTCGTGGGGGAGGGCGAAACCCGGCGGGTGCGCCGCTTCCACGGCCGGCTGTCGGAGGCGGAGAAAGCGGCGGCCCTCACCGAGTTCCGCGACGCGCCCAAGAAGGGGGAGGAGGGGTACGTTCCGCTGCTGATCGTGGCGACCAGCGCGTTCGGTCTCGGGGTCAACCGTGGCGACATCCGCTGCGTGTTCGTGGTCTCCCCACCCACCGACCTCGCCGGGCTGTACCAGCAACTCGGCCGCGCCGGCCGTGACCAGGCTGGCTGTGACCCCGCGGAGATCACCGCACCGTCGTACGGGCTCGCCCTAGGCACCGGCCGTGGTTTCCGGACCGTCGCGTGGATGATCTCGCAAGGTCTGGCGAACCCGACCTTGCAGCGCATCGGGAACGCGGTCGTGGCCGCCGCCCGGGGCAGCGGAGTGCTCAATCCCGACCACGTCGCCGACATCGTTATCGGCGAGGAGGTCGACGCCGGGTGGATGTCGCTCGACGACGCCCGCAAACCGGCGACGATGACGATGTACCGCACCACGGTGATCCGGGCGCTCGCCGCTCTCGACGCGGCCGGAACGGTCGACGACGGCGGCGACTTCCCGGCGACGGTCACGCTGACCCCGCTCGACGATCCGATCCGCTGCGACGACACCCTCGCCGACGCGGCCGCGGTCTTGCAGCAGCTCGCCGCGACCCGGCCGGGACGTCACCAGCTCACCGACGTCCACCAACAGCTCGCCGCAGCCGTGACCGGCTACGACGGCCTCGCCGACGACGTCGCCGGCACTTGGGCGCTGCTGGCGACCCTGCACGACCTCGGCGTCGTCGACGTCTCCCAGGCCGGCAACGCCCAGACCCTGGTCTCGGTGCGAATGCTCGACCGGACCGGCCGGCTGCCCGCTGACTTCGCCACCCGGATGAACGCCCACCGGGCCCGGTTGAACACCGAACTCACCGCGCTGCGGGACTGGTACGCCGAGCAGGCCCGGTGCGCCAACGTCGGCTTCGCCGAGTACTTCGGTCAGCCTGGGCGGTCGGTACCCGACGGCACCTGCAGCACCGCCGCGTGCCGCTGCTCCACCTGCTGGTCGTCGAGCGCCGACACCACACCGACACCGGCGCTGCTGAACGCGTTGAACACCCCGCGGCCGCGGCCGGCCGCCGACCGTGACGGCGCGCCATACCAGGCGGCGGTCGACCGGTACCTGCGGGCGCTGCTGTGGGACAACTTCCACGGGCTGACCGCCGGGATGCTGCACCGGGTCCTGCGCGGCGACGAAGCCTACCGCGACAGCCGCTCCGGTCGACTGCGACCGCTGTGGCCGCAGCTGCTCTACCACCGGCTGCGCGGCGTCGACCCCGGCATGAAGCTCACCCACGTCACCGACGCGCTCGCCCGGCTCGAAGCCACCGGCGAGGCGGTCCTGACCGACGGCGGCCGGGTCTGGCGGCTTCGCCGGCACGTCGACCGTGACAACGCCCGCGCCGCGGCGCGGCAGGCAGGAGCCGCCCGATGACGATGACCGCGACACCGACATGGCGACCGTTCGACGACGAACCGCTGTTCACCGACGACCTGCTACGCGAGGTCGACGACATCCCCGACGCGGTACGCGCGGCCGTCATCGCCTACCTCGAGCAGGTCGCCCACGTTCGCCGGGCGCCGCTACACACCACCACCGCGTTCAACGCGCTGCACTTCGGCTTCGACCCCCAGGCCCGTGGTTACCAGGCCGCCGTCCTCGACCCCGAAATGTTCGTGCGGCTGACCACCGATGCCGCGACGCCGCCGGCGCTGCCCGTCGGCACGTTCGTGCGCATCGAACGGGGTCAGCAGTCGCTGTGGGCAGAGGTCGTCGCCCGGTTCGGCACCGCCGACGGCGTCCACCCGGACGGGTGGGTCCCTGCACGCCTGTCCGGAGCACCGGCGGTCCTCGACGACACCGGCTGCCGGTCGGAACGGGTGATCGTCGACCCGGAAGCGTTCGGCGCACCACTCACACCCCGGGAACGCACCGAACTTCACCGGCTGCGCCAGCGCGGTGTGCTCCTCGACGAGCGCGGACACCTGACAGGACAGGTCTGCTACCCCGGTCCTCGTCTGGCCGGCCTCGACGACGTCGCCCTGTATGCCCACCATCTGCTCACCGCCGGCAAACCACTACTGGTCGGTGGCCCGCTCGGCGGTCTGCTGATCAACCCGCACGACGACGACACCCTCGCCGTAGCGTTGCAGACGGCGCTGCACACGATCGACAAACTGCTGGACGTCGCACCGCACCTGCGTCGATGGGGCGGCTACGCCACCCCGGTCGACCGGTACCACCAGCGGCGGGAAGACCCTGGCCTGCTGGGCGGGGAAGACCTCGACGACCTGGTCCACACCATCGCACGGTCGGGGACCGGACCACGGTTCACCGGTGTGTGGCCGTTGCTGGCCGGCAGAGTCGACGAGGTGTTCGCCACCGACCCGGGAGACGTCGACGTCGACCCGTTCGAGCTTACCGCGGCCGCCGAAGCGGTCGTGCACGCCAACCTCGCCGTCGCCGATCACGCCACGGCAGCCGTCGACGGGTTGCAGCCGAACGGAGTCCACCTGCGCGTCGACGACCCGTGGCAGGTGGGCGGTGTGTGGCTGGCGCAACCGTCCCCGGTCCCAGCGGACCTGCGCGACGTCGACCCGCTACGACCCCTCGGGCTCGGCTACCACCAGTCACAGCCGCCGTCCCAGAGCACCGATGACGGTACCGGCGCGACCGATCCGGCCGATATCCAGCAGCCGACTGACGACACCGAAGCGATCACCGGCACCCGCACAGATCAGCGGGAACCCGGTCCGGACCCCGACACGACCCACCCGGAACCGGACGACACCGAGACAGAAGAACCCGCCGGAGACGAGGTCGTTGTCGAACACCTCGACGACAACATCGCCGTGTACACCGTCGCGCTGCGACCAATCCACCTCGACAACGACACCCTGCCGGTACCTGACCGGATCGCCGCCATGCTCGCCGACGGCGCCCTCGTCATCGAACTGCACCACGACGGCGACGACCTCGCCGACGACGAGAGGATCCACACGGTCGAACACGGCGACGGGGCGCTGACCGGCGTCGCTTGGCCGCTGTCGTTCTACCCGGGGATCAAGGTCATGGTCTCGCTCGCCCGCGGCGCCCGCAGACTGGCCGCTACGACGACGTTGCTCGAACGGCCGCTGCCCTACGGTGACGAGTTCCGCTGGGACTCCGACCATCGACTGCTTGCCACCGCCCTTGGAATCGACCTCGACCCCGACCCGGCACCCGAGTTGACTGACGGCACCAAGCCGGACGCAGACGACGAACCGGCACCGCCGACGGTGCCGGCGAAATACCAGGGGATCGACCCGCTGCGGCGGCTGATCCTCGCCGCGTTTCGCCGTCACGGCATCGAGGGCACGTTCGGCTCCCGCAGGCTGACCGGCAAACAATTGCTCGGCGTCCTGTTCGGCGCAGACTTCGACAACCCGCCGCTGATGTGGCAGGTGATCTACACCTGTGAACGTCTTGTCGACGCCGGCAAGCTCACCTGTGAACCGAACCCGGGACGTGCCGACAAGCCGGGAAGCGGTGGACCGGACACGTTCGTGTGGTGGCCCAGCCAGTCGGCCCGCCAGCACGCCGACTACGCCGCGGCGCAACAGCGACACGCGGCGCTGCGGGAGCGCACCCGCGAGCATTGGGTGCCGCCCAACTGCCGGGCGCTTCCGCACGGGTACCGCGCCAGCGACCAGGCGAAGGAGAACTATGCCCGGCACGTCCGCAAGGTTTGGGGCCCGAACGCCGACACGAGGCTTCCCGAAGGGTTCACCTTCGTCAATGGGCACCAACGGGGGAGTGATCCCGGTCCATTTTGGTTACCGATGACGTGACACCGACAACGTGACCGTGTCGACGTCATCGATGTCATACCCGGCCGTTCTACTGCCCTTTTCGCCGTCGGCGGCCGCCGACGACCAGCACCGTTTCCAGCGCACAGCCATCCGCGAATAGGAGTCACACCCAAGTGAGTGGTCGTCTGCGGCACCGCCACCGGCAAGCACCGGTGCTGATCTGCACATCGGAAGGGTTCGCCGAGCTGGCCGCAGAGGCCACCGACGAGGCAGAGCGGCAGGGATACACCGCTAAGGCGGAACTCGCCGCCCAGCTCGAACGCCTCAACGATGCGCTGGAGGCGGCGTTCAAAGTCTTGACCCCGGAAGAATTCGCCGACCTCGTTTGGCGGATCCCCAACCCGGAACGCACCGACTTCCTGAGTCACCTGCGCGTGCCGTCGGCGAAGAAACCCGTGCCGATCGCGGCGGCGAACGGGCTGGCGAGGCTGCGCACGTGGACCACTGAGGATCGCCGGCGGGCGGCCCGAACCATCACCCGGCCGGTGTTGCGGCGGCTGATGGAGCCACTCAGTGCGTGGCTCATCGACGGGGATGACGCCGCTCTGCGTAAGGCGCTGGTCGACGATGTCAGCCAGGCGAATGCGGTCCGGTTGATGGTGCTCGTCTGGTGGTACGACTTTCCACAGGTCGTCGCCGCGCTGCGGATCGCACTCACCAGCGGGCTGGCGCTGCCGACCTGGCCTGCGGACGTCGTCGACGACATCGCCGCCGCCTGCGGCCGCCTTGAGGTGCTGCGCGATGAACCCGTCGGCAGCGGCGAATCAGGCGCCGATGCCGAAGACGGAGGGGACGTGCCCGACGTCGGCGATGCCACCGCTGACGTGGTCGACGGCCACCACGGTCCTGTTGAAACCAACCCTCCCGGACCAGACGCCACCACCAATACGGCGCCGGACAGCGTCGACCCGGACCTGACGGGAGCTACGACGGCCGCCGAGCTCGCCGCCCGGGTGCGTGCCGCCGTCGACAGCGCCCACAACGCAGCCCAGCAGATATTCGACGCTCTCGCCGCGTCAAAGTTGCCCGATCCGCACCTGCTCGCCCGGATTGCCGAGCTGGGCACGGTTGTCACGCATGCCCGGGCCGTCCTCGCCGATTTCGGTGTGGACACCGACTTCGGTGACGACTGCGACGCCCTCGCCGCCGCGCTCGACCGCGCCTCAGCCGAGCAGGACAACGAGAACACCGCCCGCGAGCAGCTGACACGACTGACTCATCTGTCTGGGCCGGCAACGAGCGCCGATGTGCTGGGAGGCGTCCGCCAACTCGCCGAGCAGCTGCTCGACAAGGACTGCTGGGACGACAACCAGCGAAACCATGTCGTCGCGCTGACCACCCTGGTGCAGATCATCGACGCCGCCGAAGCCGACGACACCGCCACGGCGATGCACCTGTACGCCACCGCCCAGCATCGCCTGCCCACGGAACTGGGACCGGTCCTGGTTGTCGCGCTCATGGGCAAACTGACCACCGGAATCGACAACACCCCGGCGCCGGTCGGCGACCTCAGCCAGGACGATGCCGTCGAGCATGTGGCCGGGCCGGCGCCCGAAGACCGGGTCCCCACCGAGGCCGTAGACGCTGTCGGTGCGCCACCGTCTGGTCCGATCATGGCCACCGAGAGTATCTCCGTCGACGCGCCGCCGGCCGCGACGGACATCACCTCCGACAGCGCCCAGTCGCCGGTACCTGTATCGGACACCGCTCCCGGTCACGTCGATCCAGGAAACACAACGGACAACGGTACGGAGGCGGCTGCAGCATCTGAGGGGGTAGCTGCCGCAACGGGCGACACCGACGACGTCAGCGCGCCCCGCCGCACCACAGATCAGCCCAGCGACGGGGCCGATCTGATCAATCTGCAGCCGACGGCGCCGTCTGAGCAGCATCAGCCAGCTGTCTCGCCGCGAAAACCCGATGACGCCGCGGGCGACAGCCTCATCGCGTCGCTACTACGCAAACGGCGCTACTGCCTGGCGTTTCATGCCGAGACCGTGCGGGGGAGCGCCGCCCGGGCACAGTCGCTGCGTATGCTCGCGCTGTCCGAAGCGGTCCGCAGTGAAAGCGGCGCCACGTCGGCTGCGCTGCGCGCCGACCTCGACGCGCTGCACGTTCATCACTTCGACGGTGACCGCGCCGCCCAACTGGCGCTGCTCGCCGCCGCCGTTCGGGCGGCGCTGGTGACCGCCGATCCTAACGCCGGAACGATCCTGCAGGCTTTGGTCGGTTCTCTGCATGAACTGCCGCACCTGGCCCGGGTCGCCGGCGCGATCGGCACGGCCTCCGCTCGCGGGCTTTTGTCCAGCAGCGCGACACTCGCCGCGCTTGCCCCGATCGCGGGCGCTGACCAGAGCATCGCCACCGCCGTCGAAGCCGCCGTCCAGGCACGGGACCGGCTTCGGACCGTGCGGTTCGCCCGCGCGCAGCAGATCGCCGACCAGTGGTGGTCCGCCGACGGGTTCATCGGCCAGGTGCTCGACATCGCCGCCCACGACCGTCGGGTTGACATTGACGTCGCCGTCGAGCGGCTGCGCAAGTTCTCCCGCCGGGAGGCAATCGTCGAGGAACTGATGCGGGAAGACGCCCAGATCCGGGCGAAGAACACCCGGCCGCTGGAAGGCGCGGTCCGCCGGCGCCTCACCGATCACGCACGCGAATGTCTCGACGCCGTCGGCAACTGGGTCGACGCGGTCCGGGCGAACCCGGACGCGGCCCGCGACAGCCTTCAGGTGCCCCCGCAGCTGGCGGAGCTGCGTAACGAGGTCCGCGCGGGATGGATCGACGCCGACATCGAACTGCACGACACGGCGTCGACCGGCGACGACGGCCTGCTTGCAGCGGCCGCGGCGGTCTGCCGCGAGAGTGTCGCCCGTAGTGTCGAGCTGTTGGACGGGACAAGGCTGGGCGGAGCCGAACCGGACCCGAACACCGTCCTCAACCGGGAGGTGCTGCGCAGCCGGGCCCTGCCGGTCGACGCGAAACTGAACTTCGCCAGGCCGGTGACGATCACCGATATCGAGTCGGCGGTGGCGACATCGTGGGCGGCCGCGTTCGACGCCCGGCTTGCCATCGAGGACTACGGCGCGGCGCGGATCATCATCGACGCGGTCGCAGACGAAGACCCTCGACGGGCCGAGGAAATGGTGGACCGCATCGAGGGCAGCATCGCCCGGTCGCAGAACGAGGTGCGGGCGTTGCGGGCGGATGTCGCCACGCAGGTGGAGAAAGCAGCCCGGCTGGGACAGCTCAGCCATGCCAATAACTCCCGCGTCCTCGCCGAACTGGAGGCGGCCCGCCTCGACCGGCCCGATTTGGGCGCGGTCCGACGTCAACTCGAAGACATCGTCAGCCGCCTGCCCGAATACGCCGAACAGGCCCGGGATGCGATGCGCAGCCGTGTCACGATCGAACTTAACGAGGCCGCCAGCCGGGCGGCCAACACCAACGGACCCAAGGTCGCCGAGAACGCCGCGGAGCTCATCAACGCCCGCATCGACACCGGAGACCTCGCCACCGCCGAGGAGTACCTGCTCAACGCCCTCGCGGGAGAGGATCCACCCAGCACCACCCGGCCTACCGACCTGGAGAAGTTCCTCGCTGCCCTCGGCGTTGCCACCGACGGTGTCACCCCGGCGCTGATCCGGGCCGCCCGGGACGGCGGCGCCCACAACGGCCTTGACTTCAGCCGGCTCAACGATTTTGAACGGACCAATGCCGTCGAGGGCCTCGAGCAGTGGCACCGGCTGACCACGGAACGGCAGTCGTTGCGCCACCAACGGACGAAGTCGGTGCTCGGGTATGCGCTGCGGCTGGCCGGTGTCGAGTTCACCAGCGAAAGGACCCCGTACAAGCTCGGTAACGCCCCGACCCGGAAATGGGTCGAGCTCACCAGCGTCAAGCTGACCGGTGGGGCACGGGTTCCGGCGTTCGGGTCCCGCGCCGGTGACCTGCTGAAGGTGATGCTGTGCTGGGGCGTGCAGGACGCCGCCACGCTGCTGACCTGGGTGGAGCAGGACGAGAGCAACGACCCGATCCTCGTGTTGCTGTTCGGCAGCATGTCGGCTGAACAGCGTAAGGTCCTAGCCAAAGAGTGTGCGGCCCGCGCCGACCGGCCGGTCATGGTCGTCGACGACGCCGCGATTGCGTTCCTCGCCGCCCGCGGAGGCGGGCTGTTCGCTACGACCGAACGGATCCTGCTGCCGTACGCGGCGACCAACCCGTACCACCCGAGCGGACACGACGCGCTGCCCAGGGAGATCTTCTTCGGCCGCGTCGACGAACGCAAGAGCATTCTCGACCCGTACGGCGCGAACCTGCTCTACGGCGGCCGGCAGCTGGGCAAGTCGGCGCTGCTGCAGGCCGCCGCTCGCCAGTTCGAGCTCTACCAGGACCGGGTCGCGGTGTACCTGCCGCTGTCAGGCGGATTCGGCGCCACGGTCAAGATCGACGACCTGTGGAACATGATCGCCGAACGGCTCGCCCAGCGGGGTATCACCTCGCCGCGCAAACGGGCCCGCGACGCCGCCCAGTACGTCGAGACGACGATCACCACGTGGCTGGGCAGCAACAACCAGCGCAGACTGCTGCTGCTTCTCGACGAATGCGACGGGTTCTTCGACGCCGACGCCCGGACAGGGTTCGAGCACACCACCCGCCTGCGTAACCTGATGATGACCACAAACCGTAACTTCAAGCCAGTGTTCGCCGGCCTGCACCAGGTCCAGCGGTTCGCACACTTGCCCAACCAGCCGCTCGCCAGCGCGCACTTCGGCGACCCGATCGCCATCGGCCCGTTGACACCAGCCGCGGCCCACGATTTGATGTTCACCCCGATGGACACCCTCGGGATCTCCTTTGACTCCGACGAGCTCATCCATCGGGTCCTCGCCTACTGCAACTACCAGCCGAAGCTGCTGCAGATGGTCGGCGAGGAGCTCGTGCGGGAAGCGTTGAGCCGACGGGGCCTGGAAGGGCCGCGGTACCGCATCCGCGACGAGGACCTGGAACGCGTGATCGGCTCCAACGCCGTCCGGCAGAAGATCCGTGAGACGGTGCACCTGACCCTCAACCTCGACTCGCGGTACAAGCTGATCGCTCTCGTCGTCGCCCTCTCCGCGCTGGAGAAGGGTGCCGACCATGCCATCCCCACGCACGTGCTGCGGGACGAGTGCCTGGCGTGGTGGCCGGAAGGGTTCGTCGACCAGGGAGCTGACGAGTTCCGGTCGTTGCTGTCGGAGATGAGCGGCCTCGGGGTCCTGTCGGAAACTAGCGGCCGGTGGCGGCTACGGTCCAGCAACGTGCTGCGTCTTCTCGGCACCGCGGAGACCATCGAGGAAGAGTTGTGCGCCCTGGAATGGCGTAACGTCGTCACCACCCTGTCGGCCGAGCAGGCCCGTCGTACGCTGACGGACGGCCGCATTTCGCCGGTGACCGAGAAGCAGCTGGCCACCTTGACCGAACGGGGCAACCACCTGTGGGTGGTCGTCGGCACCCAGGCGACCGGGATCGACCGGGTCGCGACGCGGCTGACTGAGGAAGCAGACATGATCGGGGCGCGGTTCACCCTGCACGTGACCCGGGGACCAGCAGGCTACCGGCGGGAACTGCGCGGTGGGGCGCCCGGTGACCGGCACCGGGTCGTGCTCAGCGACCTGTCAACAACGAGGCTCGACAATGCGCTCAACGAACTGCTTCAGGTCGACACCCTGCTGCCGGCAGCAGGGGTGACCCGCTCCGTGGTCGCGGTCGTCGACGCCAGCGTTAGCGAACTGTTCACCAAGGACGACGCTCCGCCGCTAGGGGAGGTCACCGACCGGGTGATCGTGCTGCGTCGGCTGTCGCCGGGCGGCCTGCGGTCGTGGGTCGTCGACAACGAGATCTCGTGTTTCGGTGACGCGGCCAGCCAGAAGACGCTGCTGGAAGCCACCGGCGGATGGACGGTGCTGCTCGACGACGCCGCCCGGCTCGCGGCCACCGAACGCACCGCTCGACGCGTGTGCGATGCGATCACCGCAGCAAGGCTCAACAGCGCCGAAGTCGCCGGTGTGTTCGTCGACCAGGTCGGACTGGCGAACAACCCGACGCTGGCGGCCGCGTTCGACTCGCTGCTCGACTACAACGCTCCGATGAGCAGCGAAGACCTGGCCACCTGGCTCGAGGTAACCGAATGTGGCGGCGCCCGGTCGGTGGAGGCGTTGCGGTACTTCGACGTGCTTGTCGAGCGACCCGACGACGGGCTGTGGGAACCGGAGCCGGTGTTCGCGGCGGCGTGGAGGAAAGCGCGACAGCGGTAACCGGCTGGTCCGGCGGCGGGTTTGTGACTGCCGCCGGACCAACTTGGTGAACCATTGGCCCGAAGCATTGGGCTCCGTCTTGGGCGGCGGTTATCGCCTTTCGGCGTACGCCCCGGCTCAACGTACATACGGGTGCTCGGCAGGTGCTCGGTCGCCGTGGACAGCGACACGAAGGTTCTCAATGATCATCCGATCACGGGATGTTGACCTCGCCTGCCAGAATGGACGACGGCTCTGCCGACGGGGTGAAGGGGTGGCGATGCGGTTATTGATTGACGTGCGTGGTGGCGAGAGTGACGAGAACCGCCGCGTCGTGTCGGTGCTGACCGCTGATCCCCGAACCCGACAGGCGCGGGTCAGGACAATTTTTCCGCCGCCCCGCCCGGAGACGCTCGGTGCGGCCGAGGTGATCGAGTTCATCGGGCAGAACATCCTGCTCCCGCTCACCGTGCAGGCCCTCTACGACTATCTGAAGAGTCGGTTAGGTGGCCGGGCCGCCCAGCAGCTCTCCGTGACGATTACCCGGACCGATCTGCCCGATGGCGCCCGCCACGAGACGGTGAGCATCAGTGGAGACGTCGACGCCGTGGTGGCGGCGCTCAGGTCGGCCGAGTAGAGGGGGCGGCGGTCGACGATAGGAGGTTCCGATGGGCAGTAGGTCGGATCGGGTAGATCCCTCGCAGTCGTCGGCGGTGCTGTTCGGCGTCGAGACCTATCCGAACACGTCGCTGGAGCCGGTGCCGGCCGCGCCACGGAACACCGGTGCCCTGCGCTGCTCGTTCGCCGACCCGGAACTGTGGGGGCTACGCGGCAACCACCGGCTCGTCGTCGAGGCTGACCCGTCCAAGGCCGACATGCTCGACGCGGTCGCCAACGCGGCCCGGATCCCGGATGACGACGGAATTCTGCTCATCTATTTCGTCGGTCACGCCCTCTACGGCGGTGGCACGCTCTATCTGGCCGGTTCAGACGCCAACCTGAGCCAGACGAGCACACTGTTGACCATTCCCGAGCTGACCGAAGCCGCCGCGTCATCGGCGGCTGCTCGGAAACTGCTCATCCTCGACTGCTGCTATTCCGGGGCCGCCGCCGGCAGTCTCAAAGCCGAGACTCAGGCGGCGAATGAGGCGGCCGGCTGGCTGCTGATCGCGGCCACCGACGTGGTGCCGGCCCAGAACGCGCGGTTGGACGAGGAGTTCACCCCGTTCACCGCCGCGCTCCTCGCCAGCTTCGAAGGCTCGCCCGGGGTGGGGCGGAGCCTGTCGCCGAGGACGGTGCTGGCGCACGCCGCGACCTTGCTCGAGGGGGAGCCGAGAACCAACCACGCGGCCTGGGAGGACGACCCGTGGCTGCGGAACCGCCGGTACCGACCACCGCCCGTCACCAGAAACCTCCTGGCCAACAGGCCACCCGCCAGTCCGTTCAGCGGACACCGAGGGCTGCCCGGGCTGCTGGCCTGGCCGGAGCGGGATGCCCGGTTCGTCGGGCGGAAGCGCGAACTCCAACTCGGGGCCAAGCGAGTCGTCGCGGGTGGCGTGCTGACCGTCACCGGTCCGCTCAAGGCGGGTAAGGACCACTTCGCCGACCAGTTGATCGCCGAGGTCCGGTCCCGCGGGACGTTCGACGAGAAGGATGTCCTGCTCGGGCTGGAGATCCCCATCGCCACCGCGGAAGAACCGGTGTTGGAGAGCCTGTCCCGGGCGTTGGGCGAACATCTCGACGAACGGGACGCGATCGAGCCGGCGGCGATGGCCAGCCTGGACGGGCGCCGCCGACGGCTGGTGACCAGCCTGATGCAGCAGGTGGGCGACCGGAAACTGCTCATCCACATCGACTGCACACGGCTCGGGCCCGACCCGGCAGCCGTGCGGGCGGAACTGGACACCCTGCTGGAGGACCCCTATTTCCGGCGGGCCGTGACGGTGGTCAAGGCCCGCACCAAACTGGACCTGACCGGCGATGGGCAACTACGAGACCTGCCACCGATCCCGCTCGGTGAGCTCTCCGACGACGAGGCGGGCGAGCTGCTCGGCAACCTGCTCGACGCGGAGCAGATCGAGCTCGACGGCCTCGACCTCAAGGCCGAGGTCCTGCGACGGCTGAATGATCCGCTGGTTCGGCTGCCCGGGGTGTTGGTGAACGGGGTGGACGGGTTCATCGCCGACCACCAGCTGACCGACACCGGCGAACTCGTCGCCGGCAGCCTGGTCGACGCACTGCTGAACCGCTCCGTGCCGACGGTGCTCCGGGCCCTGCGCGACGCCGGTGGCCTGCAACTGCGGCAACCGTCGCCGACCGGGCACCGGCACGGGCCCCTCGCGGTGCTGATCTGTTGGGCGCTGACCGAGGGGCTGCCGGTCAGTCATCAGGTCCTGCAATCTGCGGACGTGGGTTTCCGGGCCCAGATCGAGCAGCTCACGGATGCCCGAGTCCTGCGGATCGAGGCCGGGGACGGCGCGCCGTCCTATGGGATCGGCCCGGCCAGCCGGAACACCCTGCGCCTGCTCCTGCTCGTCCTGCTCGGTGTCGACGAGAGCGCCGAGGGCGTGGACTCGGCGGGCATGGCGACGATCCGACGGACCATCAGCACGCTACCCGGCCCCGAGCGCGAGGCGTCTCCGGACGAGCTGGACGAGGCGCTGGCCAGGGCTGGCACGGCGCTTCAGACCACGATCAGCCAGCTAAGCCCGGACCGCGTCCCGGAACTCGTCCAGGCGGTCCGGTGGGCGGTCGGGTGGATCGACGAGGACGCCGCCGGCCGGCTACCGCGGCTGCGTGACGCGCTTTCCGTGATCAATGCGTACGACGGTGACGCGGTGTACCTCAGCGTCGTCCCAGAGCGCTCGGCGTCGCCGGTGACCGTCGACGCCGTTGAATCGGCTCTCTCGCCGGACACCGCCGACCTGGAGCGTCTCCTCGCGGCGGCGGCACGCCTGACCGTGGCCGCACGGCAGCAGGGCACGGCCGCCGGCATACTCGACGGACTCGTGCGGGCCGCGTCCGAGGTCGCCGACGCGATCGTGGCGTGCCCTGCCGACCTGGTGTCCTATCACCTGCTCAAGTCCGTGGACGCGACCCTGTTCCTGGCCGGCCGGCGGCTCCGGTCGACGACGAGCCTGCTCGCCGCGCGGGAGCGGGCGGCCGACGCCCTCTACCAGGGAGCCGTCACCGCCGGCGCCAGCCGGACGGACCGCGTGCTGGTGGTGCTCTCCTGGCTGCTCAACACCGCGGAGGCCCAAGTCGACGCCGGCCGGCGGGACCAGGCCCGGGGCACCTGGGGGAAGGCCGAGGAAATATTCACGCTGCTCCCGGAGGCGCGGGACACCCGGCAGCAGATGACCCGGCTGCAGATGGAGCACCGCCTGGGTCGCCTGCAGGCGCGGTGCGCCGACAGCCACGCCGACCGGATCAGCGGCCTGCGCCGGGCGTTCGCGCGCACGAAGACCGGGCTCGGCCTCTCCAAACGCGCCGACGAACTCGCGCTCTGGTGTTCCCGGCACATCGACACCGCCTCCGTGCTGGCGCTGGAGCTCCGGGCGGCCGACGACCAGGAGGCGTTCGTCACCGGGGTGCTTGACCAGCTCACGACG
The DNA here is from genome assembly GCF_053589795.1 of Micromonospora sp. NPDC003241. Taxonomy (NCBI): domain Bacteria; kingdom Bacillati; phylum Actinomycetota; class Actinomycetes; order Micromonosporales; family Micromonosporaceae; genus Micromonospora; species Micromonospora sp. NPDC003241. Next base: position 115,332 of record NZ_JBSFSO010000012.1, read on the forward strand.
GTGTGGCAGCCGCACGCTCCGTGGCCGGTCGCCGTTCGCGTCGCGGTCTGGCGGTTCATGCATGGGACCTTCCGTGGTCTGGTCGAGACGGACCGGCGGCTGACCGCCGCGCGCCGATCCCTGTCGCTGCTGTTGCAGGGCGACGCCGAGGAGCGGGAGGGGCAGCAGGCCCTGCTGATCGCGCAGGTCGAGGCGCACCTGTTCCTGGCCCGTACCCTGCGGGTCAACGACCAGCTCCAGGAGGCGCTCACGGAGGCGCGCCGAGCGCTGAGCCTCGCCGAGACCTGCCGTGATCTGAGCGTCTCCACCGCCGGCGGCGAGACCGCTGCCCGTGCCTATCTGCTCTGGCTCCAGGCACTCCGGACGGTCATCCTGTGGAGCCCGCCACGGGATGCGCCGGGCGGCACCCGGACGCAGCTGAAGCGGGAAGCCGGAATCGCTCAGGAATGGCTGCGTAACCAGGACGGCCCGATGACGTGGGCCCATGCCGTGCTCGACCTGTGGTGCATGCGCACGCTGTGGTCCGAGGAGGGCAACCTGACCGTCGCGTCGGCCCGGGAGGGAGAGGATTTCAGCCGGCTGCCCCGGGGGATTAAGGAGCAGCGGCTAGAGGAGGCGCACCGCAAGCGCCGGAGGTCGTTGCTGGGGCACGAGCGGGTGTACGGACCGTCGATCGAACTCTGCCGGATGCAGGTGCACCTCGAACGGCAGTACCAGCGGTGGCAGTCGGTGATCTGGCGGAGGAATGTCGACAACAGCGCGGTCTGGGAGCTGCTTCGGCGAGCCGAAGATCGGTGGCCACACAATCCGGCCCTGGTGGCGTCCATCGCCGATTTCCACCGCTACATCTGGGAGCACGGCGAGGCGATTGCCGAATACCAGAAGCTTGTGACGATGGCGACTAACCTCAGCCCTTCGTTAAGGGTTGTCCAAGGAGTGGACCGAGAACGAAGAAGTGCCTTCTGATCAGGGAAAATAGGGCTTGTCGAAGGTCCCATAGTCCCGTCACGGAAGGCACTTGCAGGGTGAAGGCTACCGCAACACGTCCGAAGATCATCGTGACTGGAGACGGGCGGGGCGTGGTCGGTCATGCCGGTGCCCGGCTGCTCGCTGATCTCGCTGATGCCACCGGGTTGACCAGCGCGTTCAGTGAGGCTATGGCGGGTCTGCGGCAGCGTCGCAGCGGTCATGATCCGGGCCGGATCGCTGTCGATCTGGCGGTGATGATCGCCGATGGCGGTGAGGCCATCGCTGACTTGGCCGTGCTGCGTGACCAAGCGGCTCTGTTCGGGCCGGTCGCCTCCGCCCCCACGGCCTGGCGACTGTTGTCACGACTCGACGAGACGCTGTTGGCGCAACTGCGTGTGGCGCGGGCCCGAGCTCGGGAGGTCGTCTGGGCCCAGTACGCCGAGGTCCGCGGTCACCTGCCGCAGCCTGCGGTCGCCGGCCAGCTGGTCGACGGCCTGGTCCTGGACATCGACGCGACCATCGTGATCTGCCACTCGGAGAAGGAAGCGGCGACCCGCACCTGGAAGAAGAGCTTCGGCTACCACCCATTGCTGTGTTTCCTGGACAACACCGGCGAAGCTCTCGCCGGGCTGCTGCGCGAGGGCAGCGCCGGTTCCAACACCACCGCCGACCACATCACCGTCCTCGACCACGCCCTCGCCCAGATCCCCGACGCCTACCGGCACGGCACGCCGATCCTGCTCCGCGCCGACGCTGCCGGGTCCAGTCACGAGTTCCTCGCCCACATCCGCAGCCTGCGGGACCAGCACCTCGATATCCGGTTCTCGGTCGGCGCCGCGATCACCGAACCCGTACGCGAGGCGATCCGGGCCGCAACTGGTTGGATCCCCGCCGTCGACACCGACGGTGAACTGCGCGAACACGCCGAAGTTTGCGAGATCAGCGGCCTGTTCGACGCCGGCGGCTGGCCTGAGGGCACCCGCTTCCTGGTCCGCCGGGAACGCCCGCACCCCGGTGCCCAGCTGTCGCTGTTCGACACCGTCGAGGGTTGGCGGCACCAAATCGTCGCCACCGACACCCCGCCCGGCACCGGCAGCATCCAGTTCCTGGAAGCCCGCCACCGGGCTCACGCCCGGATCGAAGACCGCATCCGCACCGGGAAAGACACCGGCTTCGGCCGGTTCCCGTCCCGACTGTTCGCGATCAACCATGCCTGGCTCCAACTCGCGCTGACCGGCATCGACCTGCTCGCCTGGACACAGAATCTGCTGCTCGACAGTGACCTCGCCACCGCTGAGCCCAAGAAACTGCGCTACCGGCTGCTACACGTCGCAGCCCGGATCACCCGCACCGCCCGCCGAACCCGGCTCGCTATCGCCAACGACTGGCCCTGGACCGACGCATTGACCAGCGCATTCACCGCTCTCGCCGCGTTACCCCGGCCCACCGGCTGACCCCGCAGCCCCACACCACTACCAGCCGACGCGGAGGAACCCGGCCCCACGCCGGGCCCTCAACATGCCGCCAAAACGCCAGCAACCACCTAAATCAGACTCATAGAGAACCAGCTATGCAACCACACTCAAATGAAAGACCGAGGCTAACGCGCACGACCGGCTCCGAGCGGTCTACGGCGCGGTGGAGAGCGCGGTGACCCAGGCCCAGTATGACAACCGCCTTCCGGGGTCGAAGCGCCAACAGATGCTCACGGACGCCCGGCAGTTGCTCGACGACGAGATCCAGGAGCGCTCGCTTCCCGCCGATTTCGCGCTGCTTCGCCACCGGGTCGCGCTGGAACTGGACGAGGAGGTCGACTGGGATCGGGTCGACCGGGTCTTCGACGAGATCATCGGGGACGACTACTCCCGTAACATCGGCCGGTACCTCACCATCCGACGGTACGGTTCGGTCTTCCACAGATCGGTCGCCGACCAGCTCAGCTCGGAGGTGAGAACCCAGCTACGGCAACTGTCCCACGGCGGCCCGGTCGCGGAGCCGGCGGACGGCGACGGCGTGGAGCAGCAGGACGCCATGGTGGTGGAGGACGAGAGTTCCTCGATGCTCGGCGAGTTGCTGTTGGAGAACTTCACCGACGTGGATCTCCTGCAGGCGCTCGGTTCGATCTACCTGAGGCGGGCCGACCTCACCGAGGGGCAGCACGACGCCACCGCGGTGGCCGAACGCACCCGCCGGGCCTTCGACTGTTTCGATGCCTGTCGCATCCTCCAGCAGGACCGCACCGGCAAGACCCCGCTCGTCACCAAGTTCCTCAGCGGCCGGGCGATCCTGCTCGCGGCCCAGGCCAGCGATGATCCCGACCCGTTCGACTGGGAGGCCCCGTCACCGCACCGAAACTGGATCGAGTACGCGACGTCCCTGTTGCAGGTCTGCAAGTCCTCCGCGGTGGGCGGTTTCGGACGGGTGTGCAATTGGCGTTTCAAGGAGGCGAACGACGTGCTGACGCGACTCAACCGCGGGGAGTGGCCGCTCCGCTGACGTCCCCGACGACTGTCAGGCGGTTCACTCCAAGACTCCTGGGGCTGACCTGGTGATCCTGTGCGGACGTTAGTGTTGAAGCTGCTCGTCCAGTGGGGCTTCGCCCCGCTGCATGCTGTGAAGTCCGCTGGTCAAGGAAGCCGGCTGGTTTGGTCTGTCACTGAGGCAGTCTTTCGGGGGCCGGTCGTAGGTTCAGGATTTCGGTCGTGTTGGTCCTGTCGGTGGTGTGACGTCGGAGCAGGTTGAGGAGGTCTTCCTGCCGTGGTTGGCCGAACGCCAGCCGGTACATCGCCAGGTCGGATTTGAGCCGGTCGAGTTTCGCTTGGTCGCGGCTGAGGGGGTACGGCAGGACGTGCCGTTCGATCTTTGCCCGGCCGGGGAACACCCAGTACGGGGCGAAGTCGCCGAGCTCTCCGGATTCTGCTCGTGCCGCGTCGTACAGGGCCTTCCACACGTCTGGCTCGGGGGAGCGCAGGGCAGCGGCGCGGTGTGCGGCGGCGATGTTGCGGCGTACGGCGTGTCCGCCGAAGCGGTGCACTCGGCCCTCGCGTTGTTCGAAGTCGACGGGGTTGGCGGGGGTGTTCCAGTGCACGACGGCCGAGCACCATTGGTGGAAGTCGATGCCTTCCTGGCCGGCGCTGGTCGTGGCGACAACGAACGGCCAGAACGGGCTGTTGAAGGCCCGACGTACGACTGCTTTGCGGTCGGCCTGGGATTGTTCTTCGCCGCGGCCGCCGTAGCGCAGCGCGAACCGGCCGGGCAGTTTGATCCGCTCGTCGGGATGACGCGGGTCGAAGGCTTCGTACGTCGATGGTCGGCTGGCGATTGCTTGCCGTGCCTCGTCGGCCAGCCGGCAGAGTTCCTCGTCGTCGAGGCAGATGTCGGCGGCCCCGCTGCGCAGGGTGTGCAGGTGCTCGTCGAGGACGGCTTGCAGATCGCCGGCGGCGCAGTAGCGCAGTACCGCCTGCCAGTAGACCGGGCCCATCGACAGGCTGTCGAGCAGTTGGGCGGATTCCGGCCGGTTGAACAGGGACCGCAGTCCGTTGGCCAGTACCGCCGCGGCGCGCCAGTGCCCTGCGGAGGTGACCGCGTCGTCGGGGTGGATCAGTCGGGACAGGGCCCGCCAGGCGATGTTGCCCGGCCCGTGCATGCCGATCTCCGCGACGCTGCCGAGCAGACCGTGGAGATGGTCTGCTGCCGGGTAGCGGGCGTTGCTGGCCAGCTCACGAGCTCGCTCCACGTGCCGATCTAGGCCGGTGGCCGTTGTCCGCTCGTCGGCGGAGGTACCCAGGGCGGCAGCGGCGTCGTCCGGGCCGGGGTCGGCGCCTGGCCACCGGAAGATCAGTTCCCACGGCTCAGCCGGGCTCGCTTCGGCGACCGCCGTATCGGTGGAGGCGTGAGCGAGTAGCCGTTCCCGCACCTCGCGTTCGAACACGGCCAGCGGCGCGGTCTCGTCCGGCCGCCGCCGGGCCAGGGCCAGCGGATCGCACAGCGCGGCCAGAGCGGGATGGGGCCAGAAGAGTGCCAGGACGCTCATTGCCGCTGGGCGGTTGTTCTCGGTGCGGTAGTCGAGGTGCCGGTGTCCCTCCCCGTGGCCGCCGAGCCGGCGTTCGGCTTCGTAGCTGAGTAGTCCGGCCACCGCGGTGGGGGTGGCGTTCCAGGAGGAGAACAACAGTCGCTTGGTGATGCCTTCGGCCGCCGCGGTGGCGAACGGTTCGTCGAGAGTGTGGTACAGCAGGGACGGGGGCAGCCACAGCAGTCGCCACCAGCCCCGGTCGACGGTGTCCGCGGCGAGTCGCCGTAGCCGGCCGTTGCCGAGATCGACGGGTTCTCGTCGGTTGATCGTGTCGGCGTCGAGTAGTTGCGCGGTGGCCAGCAGCGCGGCCACGTCGGGGTCCGGTTTGCCGTCGAGCGCTTTTCGGACCTTGTCGCCGAGTTGGTAGCCGTCGAGGAAGTTCAGGAAGTAGGGGGCGGACTTCCAGTACTCGACCGACATCCGTGCGTCGACGGCGTCGGCGACCCGGCGCATCGCCACGTAGCCGCGCACGTCACGGGGGTCGAGGTCGTCGGCGAGGTCGAGGTGTTCGCTCAGCATCCCGTCCTGGCCCAGCGCGGGCCGTTCGGTGCGGCACATGACCCGCAACAACAGGGCGCGCAGCCGGTCGCGTAGGTCGCCGCAGGGTTCGCCGCGGACCAGGGCGTCCCGGTACGCCTCGAAGGTCTTCGTCACGTCGGCGTGCCAGCACTCGTCGTTGGTGAGGAAGCGCAGGACCTGCCGGAAGTCGCGGTAGTGGTTCTCGCCGGCACCAGCCTCCTCAGCGAAGGTGAACGGTTTGTACGGGGTGGCCGACAGCAGCAGCACTCGGGCGGCTCGATGGTCAAACAGGTGCCGGGCGAGTTCCGCGCTATCGCCACCGTCCGGGTCGAGGAGCTCCCGGAAGCGCTGGAACTCGTCGAGGATGACCAGGTCCGGGTCGAGGACCTCGACCCCGGCGGTGGCCAGCGCCGTTCGCAAAGCACCGGTGAGTGTGCGGGCCTTCTCCCGCAGCGCATCGGGCAGGGCGGTGCGTCGACCGATGCCGTCGAGTAGCGCGTCGAATTCGTCGAGCAGGCCGCCGTGGCGGGCACGACGCAGGAACCCCTCGGCGATCGTCGGTTCGATCTCTCCTTCGAGCTGCTCCCAGAGCTTGTCGCACTGTTCCTCGAAGCGTTCAGGGGTGGCGACGGTCGCCTGCAACGCGCGCAGCGCGGCTCGGGTTCGCCAGCCGCCCCACGAGTGGGCCTGTTCGAGGAGCAGGAAGATCAGCGCCCGCTCCTCCACGGCACCGGTCCGCCAGCCCTGGTCGAAGGAGGTGCCCGGGGTGAACGCGATCAGATTGATCGGCTTGCCGGTGGTGGCGGTCGCCGCGTTGAGCCGATGTGCGTGCTTGGCGAGCAGGGTGAGCCGGCTGGACAGGGTGACGGTCTTGTCGGCGGTGACCCGCAGCCGGTCGATGTTCTGCCGGGCGACGTCCTGGTTGGAGCAGACGTAGATGACGTCGACCCGTTCCACGCTGTCGTCGTCCTGCAGCCGTTGCAGGGTCTGGGCGATGACGCCCCGGGCGACGACGCTCTTGCCGAGTCCGGTCTCGTCGGCGACCAGGAACCGGCGGGTCGGGTCGGCACCGAAGTACCGGTCGACGACATGCGCGACGGTGGCGCGCTGGAAGTCCTTCAGGCCGGCCATGACCGGCCCCGCGTCGTACCGCCTCACTGGCCCACCGCCTCTGGGTCCGCGTCCCGTGCCTGGTCGATGACCCGCCACAGCTCGGTGAATCCGGGCGGCAGCAGCCGCCTGCTGTCGCCGTCGGCTTCGATACGGGCGACCAACCGGGCCAGGTCGTCGAGCTGCTCCGGGCGGTCCACGAGAGCATTGAGTAGCAGTTCGAGGATGCCGGTGCCGCCGGTACGCCAGACGCCCTGCCCGCCAGCGTCTCCGCTCACGGCGGCGGCAGCCTCGGTGCCGAGGCCGAGCATCAACAACAGGAACCGCAGGAACTTCTCCGGCGTGTCGATCTGCTGGGCGAGGACGTGGTCAAGCCGATGGGCCGGGTCACCGATCAGGGTGGCGAGAACGACGGTCTGCTCCCGGCCCGTACGGTCTTCGGCGACCACCAGGACGAACGGGGTGATATCGGCCAGCGCCAGCCCGACGAATACCGCGGACACCGGCTGCCCCGGAACCAGCGACACCGCTTCACCACGGCGCGTGTGCAACTGCACGGTGATCCGTACACCCGTCACCTCAGGAACGGCTTCCTGCGAGTCGAGCCGGATTTCGTACCCGACGGCTGAGGTCGTGACGGTGGCTGACATGGGTAATGCGGCGATGTCACGGATGAGGTCGCGTAGCAAACCGGTGTCGGGTTCCGGCTCGGTGACGTCCTGGCGTTCGTGCCGTTCGAGGATCTCCCGGAAACCCGCGTCGGGACCGAGGAGGGCGTTGATCCCCCACCGGCTCCGGCTGCCAGCCAACTCCACCAGCAACTCGACGTTGCCGCCGAACGCCGCGTCGGTGGCGTTCGCCGAGCCGAGCAGGACCCGCGCCTGGTGGCCCTTCTCCACCACGTACACCTTCGCGTGCAGCCCGTGCAGCACCTCCTGACCCTGCGGCGCCTCCTCGGCGGGCAGACCGGCCAAGGCGCTTACCACGAACGCCTCGGAACCGGCCAGGCTCTCCCCGGGCAGGCGGTCGAGCGCCTCCTGCCGGCTCACTATCGACAGCGCCCCGCTGGGTGCGGACCGGTTCAGGCCACCCGGCGTGCAGAACGGCGAGATGACCAGGTGACGCGTCCCCGCGAAGTCCGGCGGGCGGCTACCAGGCACCCCGAGGGCGTGGAAGACCATGCTTCGGGAGTCTTCAGGTAATTCCCAATCGGCGCGCCGCAGGTCCTCGCACAGCGCCTCGATCGCCGTTTGCCGGGCGGCCGGTAGCGGCGTGACCGCCAGCCGCACCGCATGCCGCAGAAGGTCAGCCAGAGGCCGGTTGTCCGCCCTCGGGCGGGTGCCGGGCACGCCATCCAACCGAAGGCACACGTCCCAGCCGCGATCCTTGGTCAGATTGCGGCTGAGCACCAGCAGCCGCAGCGACACCTCTCCCGTCGTATCGTCGATGAACCGCAGCGCCCACAGCTTCGGATGGAACAGGTGACCCGGCTTGGGCCGGTGCACCTGGTGCACCATCGGCTCGACGAACGCCAACAGCGCCGACGCCCCTGACGGCACCACGATCTGCCCCGCCTGACAGAACACATCGATGCGGTCCGCGCAGCGCCGTACACCCTCCATGACCGCGATCGGGTCCGCCGACTCCCGCAGGCCATGCGCGGCGAACGCCAACGGTGCGACCAGCAGACTCTCCAGATCCAGGGTGAACGTCAACGCCGCCGCCCGGCACAACCGCGCCCCCGGCGGCGGGCGCAACGAGTCGAGCAACAGCGCGCGGGAGTCAGGCGCGAGCACCGGCAGCCTCCGAAGGACCAGCAGCGCAACCGTCGTGGATGTCGGTGAGGATCCGGCGGACCTGCGGCCAACGGAACACCAGCCGTCGACTGCCCGACGCGCCACTCCACGTACGCAACAACTTGTCGTTGACCAACCGCGACTGGCCCTTCTTCACCGACCGCTCCCGCTCACCGACGAGATCCCGCAGGGCCGGGTCGCTGATCGCCTCGCCGGCAGCCCCACTGGTCACCGCGTCGAGCCACCGCTCGATGAACTGCCGGGCCCTGACGTTCGTGCTGATCCGGGGATTTTTCCCGATCAGCAGCGTCCACATCCCCGACCGATCCCAGCCTTTCAGGTCCGGCTCCGCCGACACCCGACCGCTCCATGCCGACAGCCTGTCGCGGTAGCGAGCCGCCGGCTCCTCAAGCTCGGACAGGCCCGCCCGCTCGTACCGCTCGGCGACGAGCAGGTTGTACAACAACGCCGCACCATGCATCGCCAGCGAGAAGCGCTGCGCGTCCCGAACCAGGGAACCGATCGGCTCCGGCGCGGCCAGCGCCACCGGCTCGTCCCACGGCGCATCACCCTCCGACCCAGGGCGATGCGCGGGCTCGAGCAAGTACGCCAGCAGAGTGCCGGGAACCGCAGCGATGATCCGCTCGCGCAGCCAACGGGCCTCGTCCGGGTGTAACCTCAGCCCACCCTCGACCTCCTGCGGAAAGTTCGCCGGCGCCCCGGGCAGGGTCGGATGCCAGCTACCGCGCGACCGCTCGGTCAGCTCATCAGCCTCGGCCAGCCGGGATACCAGCCGTCGGTCCGGTGCCGTATCATCCGCACCGCTGCGGATGCCGTACTCCTGAAGAGCCACGGCGTAGATGTTCGAGGGCAGGGTGCGAACCCCGACTCCGGAACGCCTGCCGATCATGCCCTCCGTGTCGCTGCCGCGCAGCAGAGCGACGATCACCTTCCGCTCGTTGCGGTCGACCCGCGCGGCGAGACGGTCACCACGTAGCCCACGCTTCTGCGCCTCCTGGTAGCACCAGGGCACGATCAACAGGTACCGTGCGCGGTCCTGCAGGACCGACGTGCCGGGAAACAGCAGGTCGCTGAACGCGTCGCGGACCTGGCCGATGCCCAGCTCGTCCCGGCTCTCCGTGTCGCTGAAGAGCTTGAGCAACTCACGCATGCGTTGCTGATCCTCGCGAGACGTGTCCAGCCAACTCAGCCCCGAGGCCATGAGCGCCTCCCGCCGGCTTCGGTGCCGTCGACAAGGTCGCTGAGCAGCCCCGTGGGCAGGGCGATCCAGCCCTCGACCCCTGCGACCTGCCGCTGCTCGTCGTCGGGTCGGGTCGCCCTGCCTATGGCGGCGGCACGCGCATTGAGGGCCGCGACGACCGCGTCGAGGGCGTCGTGGCTGCGGCGACACAGCGCCTCGGAAGCGCCCAGTTCCAGCCAGGGTGCGGCCGCGCAGAGCGCGGTCACGAGGTCGGCATGCTGCGTCTTCTGGCCCCGTCCCTTGTAACCGCGGTACGTCAGCCCCCAGCGGCACAGTGCCGCGGCCGGGTACACCTCGACGATTCTGCCGTCGCCGCACCGGTCGACGTCTTGGCCGGCGGCGGCCAGCATCGCCAACAGCCCGGCACATCGGAAAGCGGCATGGGCGATGCGGTCCGCGGCGACGCTGAGCGGAATGATGCCGGTCGTCTCGCGTACCACCTCGTCGGTCAACCGGTAGGCCAGACGACGCCGCCACTGTGCGGCATCGCCGTCGGCGACGGTGACGTGGCCGGACCGGTGGGCCGTGACGAGCGCGGCGAAGGGTTCGGGCCAGCCGAGTGGGCAGTCCAGCCCGACCTTGTCCGCGTCCTGGCTGGCCTTGACGATCTGGGCGTCGCCGACGTCCATGACGAGGTTTCGAACCACTGCACGGTCCGACAGCCATTCGATGGTCGCCATCGCCGTACGTTTGTCCGCCGCTGCGAGGTCGACGCCGAGGGTCAGCACCGCAACACTCTAGGTGCCGACCTTGCGTTGGGACATGGCTCGACCGACCGTCGTTGTAGGACGTTCAGGCACGCGTGGCCCCCGGATCGGTGAGTGAGAGTGGGTCCGGTCCGTGTGAGTGATTCTGCGCGAGCATGGCCCAGGGCCTACCGTGATCCTTTGCCAGCTGGTTGTCATGATCCATGTGGTGTCTCCGTGGGTGCTCGGGCGCGATGGGACGGGGCCAGCGCGCGACGGACTGGGCCGGACGCCGTCCCGTTAAGCTGGGGCCTGACCGCGAACAGATGGACCCATGTGACCCCGTTGGACCAGACGACTCGACCAAGATCAACCTCTTAATCCGCGGGTTCGGGGTTCGAGTCCCTGGCGGCGCACCAAGCAGCAAGGCCCTGATCTGGTAGAACTCTGCCGGTCGGGGCCTTTTTCGTGTTTGTAGTGATGGATGGTCGCTCGCTGGGTGCTCGGGAGCCGTTGGACCGGGTCGGCGTCGGTGGGACGCGGTGTGACGCCAGCGGTCAGGCCCGAAGATCAAATGGCTGTGCTGCCGCGAGGGCATTTCGTCGGGTGTGGATAGGGGCGGTCGTGCGCCGGATCGTGCGTAGGTCGGTGCGGGCCATTCTGCTGGACGGGGACGACCGCCTCGTGCTGATCAAGCGGATCAAGCCCGGCCAGGCGCCGTACTGGACGACGCCGGGCGGTGGCGTGGAGCCGACGGATGTCTCCCTGGAGGCGGCACTTCGTCGGGAGCTGCATGAAGAGCTCGGCGCCGAGGCCGACCGGTTCGTCCAGGTGTTCCTGTCTACGGCCCCGGCTGGTGAGGGCGTTTCCGTGCAGCACTTCTTCGTCTGCCGGCTAGTCGAGCTGCGGGAGACTGCTCGGACTGGGCCGGAGTTCGATGATCCATCGCGTGGTGACTATCAGCTTGATCGAATAACGATCGACAGGCTGCGCGCAGTGGATCTCAAGCCGGAGGGGCTGACCGAGTTCATCACCTCCCACCAGGAGGCCCTGCTCTCGGCGCAGGGCAGCTAGGCCAGAGCATCCTTGCGTGGAGTCGGCGTCGCCCCGTCGCCTCACAACCCCTACGCTGGCGGCATGAGGGAACCCAGTGCGGACCGGACCTACGCCACGCCGGACGACCTCCCGATCTCGGCTTTGCTGCCTGAGCTGCTGCAGAGTGTTCGTGGGGGGCAGGTCGTCTACCTCAGCGAGCAGGATGAACCGGTCGCCGCTGTCGTGCCGCTGGAGGTAGCGAGGGCGGGCCTGGCGGCACTGGGCCGATCCGACGAGGGGCTGTGGTGACGGTCCGGCCTGGTACCTGTTGATGAGTCAGCGCCCGGCGGCGCCTGCCGATTCGATCCCCGACGAGATCCGTGTCGATGTGGAGACGCTGTGGCGCTACCACGACATGGGCCACGAGCTGAGGCCGTGTGACGTGGGGATCGGGCTGGGCAGCCATGACCTTGGTGTCGCGGTGATCGCGACGCGCCTGTTCCACCAGGGGCTGTTTCCCTGGATCGTGTTCACCGGGGCGAACGCGCCGACGACGGTGGAGCGGTTCCCTCGCGGCGAGGCTGTGCACTACCGCGAATACGCGATGGAGCAGGGCGTGCCAGCGGATTCGATTCTCGTGGAGCCACGGGCGACGAACACCGCTCAGAACCTGGAGTACACCCGGAAACTGCTGGCCGAACGGCGTATCCCGGTGCAGTCAGTGCTGATCATGTCGCGGCCGTACCAGCAGCGTCGGGCGTACGCCACGTGCGGGCTGATGTGGCCGGAGGTTGACGTGGTCTGCGCGTCGAACCCGTTGGCACTCGACGACTACGTACACAGCATCGGCGACCCGCGGCGAGTGGTGGAGATGCTGGTCGGCGACACCCAGAGGATCGAGGTGTACGCCGAGCGCGGGTTCGCGATCCCACAGGAGATGCCGGACGAAGTCCGGGCCGCCTTTGAGCGACTGGTGGCGGCCGGTTACACGAGCCGGCTGGTCTGACGACGGCTACCAGCGTGGTCCACCCGATCGGACACCCATCCGTTCGCTGAGTTCGACGGCCAGTCGAGGCGGCCGGGGGCGGACGAGGATGTCTCGGACAAGGTCGCGGGAGAGTCGGTGGTAGCGCACCTGGTCTGGGCCGATGACCTCCGCGTCCAACAGTGCGCCGAGGGCATCGTCGATGCGGTTCCAGCGCGCCAGTGCTCGCGCGGTCTCGATGGCGTGGCGGACCTGCCGCTCGACGGGCAGGACACCGGTATCGAGTGGGGCACCTATGGCGATGGCGCGTTGCACGTCGCCGAGTTCCATCGCCACGGTCGTCTTGTGGATCGACACGTTGGTGGGCCCGAAGGCGGTCCACACGTGGTTGGCGTCGGTGCCGAGCTGAGTCGCTGCGGCGTCGGCTTCGGCGATGTGGGTGTCTGCGGAGGCGCGGTCGTCGTCACGGGCGGCGGCCAGCGCGCATACGAGGTGCAGGCTGCCGTAGACCGACAGTAGTTCTGGTGTGGGCTTGGTCAGCCGTGGTTCGAGGAACTGTGCTGCGGTGGCGGCGAGACCTCGGGCCTGCGCGTATTCGCCGATTGAGACCAGGGAGTGCGCGGCGGAGCGGCTGAGCGAGCCGATGACGACGTGGTCGTGGCTGGCGTTGGCGGCAGCCAGTCCTCGGCTGGCCGCGGTCCAGGCGAGGTCGCCTTCGCCGAGCTTGGTGAGGAACAGCGCGGCGAGCTGGTGGGCGTAGGCGGTCATCGCGTGTGCGCGCTGGCCGCCGTCGCCGTCGTAGGCCTCAGCGGCAGTCAGGCAGTCGTGGATGAGGTACGGAAGCCGGCGGGCGAGGGTGCCGTATCGCGAATGTTGGTAAGCGGTCCAGATCTCGGCCACGTCGTTCTCGACCTCACACAGGGCTGGCGCATCGGCAGCAGCGGGTTGGCAGTCGCCTCCTTATGGGGCACATCGGTTGCTGAAGCAGATCAACGGTCGGGGTTCCCACCGTTCGTGCCCCGGATTGCTGTGTTGAGCGCCGTGGTCCATGGGAAGGCTCGCTGTAGGTCATTGCCGGTGCCTGGCGGGTGCGGTTCCCAGCAGTCCTGAGGACCGAGCAGGACTCGTACTCCTTCGTCGCGGAGGCTGTCCACGGCGCGGTAGAAGGGAGCGCGGGCGGCGAGTGCGGCGTTGACGAAGGGGACGATGACGGTCGGTACCTGCCGTCCGATCAGTTCGGCGACCGAAGTCATGGCGTAGTTGTCAGCAATACCCAGGGCGATCTTGTTGATCGAGTTGTACGTCGCGGGCGCGATGACCAGGCTGTCGGCGGCGGGTAGCGAGCGGCGGCCGCTGGAGGACGCCTGGTAGCTGGATCGCACCGCAGCGCCGGTCAGCTTCTCGATCGCAGGTACGTCGATGAAGTCGATGCCGTTGGGTGTGGCGGTGACGGCGGTCGTCCAGGAGTGCTTCTGCGCGGCGCTGATCAGTTGGGTCACGTCGGCGGCGGGGCCGGCAGCACAGACGACGATCTGGAGGTGGCCGCCGGTCATAGCGGGATCCCGGCCCCTCGTGCAAAGTCGACGACGGCGGTGCGGGCCGAGCCCTTGGCAAGGAGCGCCAGATCGGTGGCGATGCGCTGAACGGCCGGGCGGCAGCGAACTTCCTCGGGTGCCACCTCGTATGCGGTGCGCAGCGCGCTCAGGCTGTGCTCGTGACGTCCCCACTGGGTGTAGGCGCGGGCGACATCGACGTACAGCGAGGCTTTGCGTTCGGCGAGCGTCACCTTGTCCAGAGGTACCGTGCGCGCGATGCCGATGGCTGTGCCGGCATCGCCGAGGGTCAGGGCGACATTGACCCGGTGAAGCAGCACGTTGGCGGCACCGAACCCGGTCCACCGGTCGTTGCCGTCGTAGCCGAGTCGGGCGGCGGCGCGGCTCGCTTCATCGAGCATCGCTTGCGCGGTGTCACGGTCGTCGCTGCGGGCGGCGGCGACGGCACCTCGGAGGACGAGGGCGCCATAAACGGCTACCGCGTCAGTCGACGTGAGGCGCGTGTCCCGGTCGAGCACACCGGCGGCGTTGCCCGCGAGGGTCACTGCCTGCTTGTCGTGGCCGTTGCTCATCAGGGCGTGAGTCATGATCCGGGCACTCGCGGCGAGCGCGACCGGCTCTGCACTCGTCGCAGCGGCTCGGGTGCTGCGCTCGGCCGCAACCAGGGCCATGCCTCGGTCACCGACCTTGAGCAGGACGCTGCCGACGACGTGGTAGAGGTCCGCTGCCAGGACTTCGATGTGCCTTCTCTGTTCGCCCTGCGCGCTGGCCCTGGCGGGTTCGAGTGCGGGCAGCAGCGTTACGAGCTGGTCAAGAGCGCGTTCGTACCGGCAGGCTTGGTAGTCGATCTTCACTGCGGCCACGGCGCGGGAGAACTGTTGAGCGGAAAGCGTCACCGCGTTCGGAGGGCGTGGCGAGACGAGCGCGTCGAGTAGTGGCGCCACGCCGGGCGCAGCGGCGACGCCGATCGTCGCCCCTCGTAGCAGATCTCTTCGTCGCACGTCACCATCCGAGCCCGAGTCACCGTGTCCGTCATCGCCAGTATCCGTATCCATGCCGGCGATCGGCAGCGTGGTGCTCACGGTTGCACCGCTGGTGCGCGTCACCAACAGGGCCTCGAAGCGTTCCCGTGCGTCGGGCGTGGCTCGGGCCAGCACGGTGTCCAGCGCAGCTTGCATGTCGGCGCGTGGGAGGACGTTGTCCCCCTGGCTACTCCACTTGGCCACCGTTCGTCGGGCCGCGCCCAAGTGCTCGGCGAAGGCGGTCACGCTCATCCGCAGCGCGTTGCGCAGTGCGTTCGCTTCTCGGCCGGTCCAGGTCGTCACCGGAGCCATCGCACGTCCTTCCGCAACGGACAGTCCTCGGCCCGGTGATCGTACCGGCACGTGGGGTGACGGCAGGTGCACCGCTAGTGCACCGATCGGACATTCCGTCTACCCGCCTCCCCGTACCAGGCTGGACGTGCCGGCGCGCCGCTTCCCCCAGCGCTCCGGCAGGTCAGCGGCAACTCACCTCAGGGAGAGCCAGATGGGCGTGCCTTACGGCGGCAGGTCGGAATGCGACCCGAGGCACCGGCAAGTGCTCGCGCCGGGCACTCCGTCGACCGTACGGGTGACTCCTCGTTCGCGTACCGCCATCGGGGCTGCGTGGGCGGGTGACCGGCGGTCTGTTCCCCGCCGTTGGCCGACGGCGGTGGGCTTGCCGGTAGGTCGGCAAGCCCACCGCGTACAAGCAGCGGGTCCGAGTGGGGGCCGGTGATGAGTGTGTACATCTCGCGTAACGCGATGATGGGCGATCTGCCGCGAGAGCGGTCGCCATCGGCTCCACCGATACAGCCGGGACCGGCCGACCCGCCGCTGCTGACGCACGTTTGGCGGATCGTGTTCGAGCGGCAGGCACGGAAGCGCGATTCCCGATGAACAGCGACGAAGGCCGCCCCGTGGACGCTGAACCGCCCGCGCCATCGGAGCAACCGCCGTTACGGCCGATGGCTTCACCAGGACGGCCGGTCGAGGCAGTCCGCGCCGAACCATCCCGGCCGCATCTGCCCATGCGGCCGCTGTGGCTGTGCCGGCGGTGCGGCCATCCGTGGCCGTGCGGCGCGGCAAAGGTCGTCCTCCTAGCGGAGTACCGGGACAGCCCGGTCAGCCTCTTTCTCTACCTGGCCAGCTGCCTGCACGACGCGATCGACGATCTGCACCAGGTGCACCCCCACAACACCGGTAACACCGCCGATGTCTTCGACCGATTCCTCGGCTGGCCCACCCAGCACCGGAGACGCCGCCCGCCTACGACCGAACCGCAGGCACCGCAGGAGACATGAGCGTGCAAGCTGATGCTGGGACGGCAGGTCATGACGTTCGCCGGCAACCGAATCAGTTTCCGGGCCGGCTCGGCGATGCGGCGCCCAACATGCGATACGACGGAGAGTTGCTGGTCCAAGTAGCGCCCGGTGTCGATGCGACGGCCGTGGAGGGCATGATGAAGGGCTTTTGGGGCAATCGCTCCGATGCGCGGCTGGCCGCCTACCAGAACATGTGGGTGGCGTTCCGGTCTTCGGACGGAAGGCCGCTCGGCTTGTGGATGCCGGGCGCGCGCGGCATGGGCGTGCCGGGCTGAACGGGGGGAACGACCTGTGGGGATAGACGCCAGCTTGTTCTGCCTCTGCCGACGAGTCCGTCTCTTTCTCGGCAGGCCCGTACGAAACTCGTGGGACGACATCATCTACTTCGCCTACGCGCACCCGAGTACGCCCAACCACAGCCAGTCGCGGGAGATGTCGGGGGCGTTGTGGAGGATCTTCGCTGAGCATGTCGGCCACCAGTTGCAGGTGATCTACGACTCTCAGCTGGAGTACGACGAGATGTGGGAGCCGCCCGGGCCGCCGGCCAAGATCGGCGGTGACGAGCCGGATGGTATCGAGTTCAGCGACTATCTGGCTGGCTGGCCAGAGGACTCTTTCGCCGACTACTCGAGTAGCGGGTGGGATGTGTCGAAGACCGGTTACCTGGCCTGTTTTCGCTGTCGGGAACGGCTCTGCCTGGGGCAGGCGGTACGCGACGTCGGCGGTCGGGTGCTGTTCTTCCACCGTGGTGGTCCGGAGGCACCGGCCAACTCCCGGCAGCCGGTGCTCAACCGGGCGGCCTGGCGGTTTCTGGCCCGCCACGCCACGCACGAGATGCCGATCCTGGTCGGCCCACCGTACGACCGGAACATCGACGGTTACGTCGAGATCGGCGGGCAGCGGCCTGACGACGTCCCGTTTGTCGACTACCTGGCCAACTGGCCCGGGTAGGCCGGGCGCATTCACTCGGCACGTCGCGCCGCATCGGCGGACAACGCTACGCCGACAGCGCACCCGAGGCGCGTCACGGTGATGCTCCCTGGGTGCTCGGCCGCCATGGACCGGATCGCTCGGAGTGGATTCGGGGATACATCGGTTGGCGCAATCGGGCAAAGCCAGGCAGCGCGTGGACCGGCGAGACCTGAAGGAACGGGAGCGCACCGATCAACGCCGCCTCTCAATCCGCCGGTTCGGGGTTCGAGTCCCTGGCGGCGCACCAGCAGCAAGGCCCTGAGTCGGCAGATCGCTGCCGGTCGGGGCCTCTTTCATGTCTCACCACCCGGCCGGGGACGTCAGCGTCGATCATGGAGCTGTGGCTGCCGTTACGCCGGGTTAGGAGTGTTTTGTGACGACCAAGGGTCCATGATCGGTGTTGCTGGGGGCGGGAGCCCGACGCCGTCCTCCAGGTAGACGCCGCCGTGTCCGATGGCGGCGATCGCTGCGGTGACCCGTCGGGCCAGCCGGGGGATGAGCACCTCGCCGATTCGCTCCGGCTCGACGAACTCGATGCGGCTGACCTCGTCGGGGCACAAGCGGATCGCCGCGATCTGATCCGTGGTGAGTGTCCCGCCGTCGAAGACGAACATGAGGCCGCCGTCCCACGGCGGGTTCGGCGGCACCCAGTCGACGCAGAGCAGCTCTCCGGTGGCGATCGAGAGACCCAGTTCCTCCCTGACCTCGCGGGCGCACGCCTCCGCCGGGGACTCGTCCGGTTCCACCGCCCCGCCGGGGATCTCCCGCGCGTCCTGGTACGTCGGGCAGACCACCAACACCCGACCGGCCTCGTCCCGCAGGACGATGCCGGCAGCGGCGCGTACGCGTGTGAGGCCGGCGAGGTAGGAGGGGTCGGGCCCGCTCGGTGTCTCGGCCATGCACCGACCCTATGGCCTCGTCCGCGAATGAGGCTCCGGTGTGGTTCCTATGCTTGGGCGACGGATTCCGCCCATCTCTGGAGGAACGATGCGGCAACGTGAACTGTCCGGTGGCTCGGGAATTCAGGTCAGCCAAATGTGTCTCGGTGCGATGTCCTTCGGGACCGTGATCGACGAGGCGACCTCGTTCGCGATCCTGGACCGGTTCGTCGAGGCCGGAGGCACCACCATCGACACCGCGAACTGCTACTCGTTCTGGGCACCCGGTGGGTCCGGTGGCGAGAGCGAGGCGGTGCTGGGGCGCTGGCTGGCCAGCCGGGGCAACCGGGACGACCTGGTCCTGGCGTCGAAAGTCGGCTCCGGGTTGGCGGCCGGCGGAGGGGCCGAGGGACTCGGCGCGTCGGTGATCCGGGAGCAGCTCGCCGGCTCGCTGAAGCGGCTCGGCGTCGACCATCTCGACGTCTACTACTCCCACCGGGAGGACCGCGAGACCTCCGACGAGGAGACCCTGGCCACGTTCCACGAGGCGGTGACCGAGGGCAGGGTACGGGCGCTGGGCGCCAGCAACCACGCCGCGTGGCGGCTGGCCGAGACGCGGGCGTTGGCCTCGGCGCGGGGCTGGACGCCGTACACGGTCGTCCAGCAGCGCTACTCGTACCTGCTGCCGCGTCCGGCGACCGTGCTGCCCGAGGGCGGGCACGTGCACGCCAGTGACGAGCTGCTGGACCTGGTACGCAGTCGCGATCTGACCATGTTCGCGTACAGCACGCTGTTGTGGGGCACCTACACCCGGGCGGACAAGCCGTTGCCGGAGCACTACGCACACCCGGGCACCGAGCGTCGGCTGCGGGTGCTGGGGGAGGTGGCGGCCGAGGTGGACGCCACCCCGAACCAGGTGGTGTTGAGCTGGCTGATGGGCGGAGAGCCGGCGATCGTGCCGATCGTCGGGGTCAGCTCGGTGGCGCAGCTCGACGAGTGTCTCGCGGCGGCCGACCTGACGTTGCCGACCGAGCTGCGTCGACGCCTGGACGGGGCCGCCTGAGCAGGCAGCGCGTGGACGGTGCCGCCCGAGCTGCGCCAGCGCCTCGACGAGGCCGCCGGAGCAGGAGACGGACCGTGACGGGCAGGGGACTCGGGATGTGCATGGGCCGCCCCCTGCCCGGCTCAGCCGACGGCGCGGGCGCGGGCCTCGTCCCAGAGGGACATGTCGCCGGGGTCCTCGCCCGCCTCCGCCGCGTTCCACCACCCGGTGTCCTCGACGTAGTGGGTGAGCCAGGCGTGCAGGCTCGGCGAGTCGACGTACCAGGCGGCGTCGGGGTCGCCCGGGTTGGGTTCGAAGAGCAGCACGGTGCCGTCGACGGATCGACAGTCCACACAGGCGTACATGCCGCAGCCCCAGTCGAGGATGGGCAGGACGCCTTCGGGCCAAGCCCATTCCGTACCGGCGTCGTCGGTGCGGGCGGTGAGGTAGACGTCGACGGCCTGGTCGCCGTCGGCTCCGTCGACCAGGCCGAGTAGTTGGTAGTCGGGGCCGAAGCCACCGTTGGCCAGTTCGCCGTAGAGCTGTGCGAGCAGCGGGTGCAGGCGGAAGCCGAGCCGCTGCTCGGCGCGGGCGATGGCGTCCTGAGACAGGGGTGCCGGCAGGTCGTCGGCGATGTCGTCCGCACGGATGCGAGCGGTGATCCGGGCCAGCAGGGCGTGGTGGTCGGGCACGGACGGAACCCTGCCACAGCCCACCGACGCCGACCGCGCTTGACGGGACGGCGGTACGCGGGAAGCCTTGTCACGCCTGCGATGCCGGTCGTCGGCGGCGGGCCGGAGGGGTGACGGATGAGGCGCTGGACGTACGACGATGTTCCCGACCAGCGGGGTCGTACCGCGATCGTCACCGGCGCCAACACCGGTCTCGGGCTGGAGACCGCCCGACTGCTGGTGGGCCGGGGTGCGCGGGTGGTGCTGGCCTGCCGTGACCAGGGTAAGGGCGGGGCGGCCGTGGCGCGGATTCGTGCGCAGTTCCCGGCGGCCGAGGTGCGGTGTCTCCGGCTGGACCTGGCGGATCTCGACTCGGTCGCCGAGTTCGCCGCCGCGTACCGGGCCGAGCACGACCGGCTGGACCTGCTGGTCAACAACGCGGGTGTGATGTATCCGCCGCTGCGGCGTACCCGGCAGGGCTTCGAGTCCCAGTTCGGGGTGAACCACCTCGGGCACTTCGCGCTGACCGGTCGGTTGCTCCCGGTGCTGCTCGCGACCGAGGGGTCCCGGGTCGTCGCGGTGGCCAGCAACGCGTACCGCACCGGGCGGATCGACGTCGACGACCTGAACTGGGAGCGGCGGCGCTACGGGCGGTTCGCCGCGTACGCGCAGAGCAAACTCGCCGTGTTGCTGTTCGCGCTGGAGCTGGACCGCCGGCTGACCGCAGCGGGTGCGCCGGTGCGGGTGACCGCGGCCCATCCGGGGTGGACGTACACCGGCCATTCTCAGGGCCGGGACCGGTTCGTCGACGTGGTCAACGCCGTCGGGCGGTACGTGGCGATGAAGCTCGACGACGGGGTGCTGCCGACGTTGCGGGCCGCGACCGACCCGGAGGCGGAGAGCGGCAGCTACTGGGGGCCGGCACACCGGATGGAGAACTCCGGTCCGCCGGTGCGGGCCGGCCGCAGCGCGCGGGCGCTGGACGGCGCGGTGGCGGCGCGGCTGTGGACGGAGAGCGAGCGGCTGACCGGCGTGCCGATCACCGTCGACCCGATTGGTCGTACCGGGCCCTGAGGGGCGTGCGGCCGGGCCGGGGAAACGCGCTGCGACCCAGGTGGTTATCCGTGGAAGTTTCATCTTTGCCGGGGCTCGCGCGGCAATCATCGACGACAGATGTCGAATTGCCGCATCGGGTGGATAAGGGGCGGAGTAAACGGGGTGGCGCGGTCGGCATAGACCGGAGTAAGGTCTGCGCCTACCCCGCTACGTCTCCTGACTGAATCATGGCCCGGCGGCCTCCCGAGGAAACAATTCTCCGATGGGTGCCGGGTCGCCCTTTGCCCTGTTCAGCCTCGTGGAGGAGTTTCCGTGCAGCAGCACGATCCCGATGCGGCGCAGCCTTACGGCGATCAGCAGAATCAGATTGCCGACACTTCTTCCCCTTCGGCGTCACCGCCACTGCCACCGCCGTCTCCACTGTCACCGCCGTCTCCACTGCGCGCGTCCGTCGGCGAGGGGACTCGGTCCGACCCTGGCGGGGGCCGGCTGGCCAACCGTCCGCCCGGCTATCCGAACGCCGTCGTCTGGCTACGGGTCGGCATCCTGCGGGACTGGCGCGGCGTCCTGGGCGCCTTTCTCGCGGCCTGGTTCTACGTGCCGGTGGCGTTGTTCACCGCAGTGGTGAGCGCAACGGTCGCCGCACTCACGCTCGCGTTCACCGGCGGCGGGATGGTCGCCGACCAGGTGCCGCACGCGGTACGCGACGCCCCGATCATCGGTGGCCTGATCGATTCCTTCCTCCAGCAGTCCGGCGGCCCGATCGGTGCTTTCGTCGGCGCGGCCATCGCATTCCTGATCGGTCTGCTGATCGTTCCGGTCCTCCGGTTCAACGAGGTGGACGGTCTCGTCTCCCTGCTGGCCCAACTGGTCGGAATGGTGGGCGCGGCCATTGTGCTGGGCCTCCTCTACACGCTCTACCGGGTTTTGCTGGAGCACCGATTGTTGCGGGTGTCGGGTGCCCGCGACCTCAGTCGGCGGGAACGCGATCTGATTCTCCCGATCCTGCACGAATGCGCGCAGCGGCTCGGTCTGCCGAATGTGCCGCGACTGCTGGTCGAAGACGATCTCGTCACCACGAACGCGCGCGCGTACGCCCGGCACGTCGTGGTCACCACCGGTCTGCTCACCGACTCGCCCGAGGAGATCGCCGCGCTGCTCAGCCACGAGTTGGTGCACTGGCGCACCGGTGACGAGATCACCTCGGCCTTCGTCCGGGGTGTCGGGTTGCCCCTGGTCCTGGTGCACGCGGTGCCCACCTGGCTGATGCGCAGGTTCCCGCACCCGGCCACGAATCTGTTCGTCTTCCTCTTCTTCTGGCCGGTCCTGCTGACCATGAAGTACCTGGTGCAGCCGCTGCACCGCGCCGACGTGCGGGCGGCGGAGTACCGGGCGGACCTCGGCGCCGTGGCAGCGGGGTATGCCGACGGGCTGCGGGCCGTCCTGGAGCGTCGGCGGTCGTTCGAGAGCGGGCGCAGTGGCTGGGACGAGGCCGTCTGCGCCGAGCACCCGCCGAACGAGCTGCGCCTGGACCGACTGGAGCAGGTCCAGGCCGCAGGCGACATCCCGGACACCGGGACGCCACCGAGGCGGGTGGTCGCGCCGGCAGAACTCTTCGGTGGCGACGACCCGGTCAGCGTCCGGCGACCGGCCCTCATCGGTGCCGCCGTCCTGTTGTCGCTCTGCCTGGTCTCCAGCCTGCTCGGGGTCGTGCAGTGGGGCTTCTTCCGGCCGGTGACCGCCGTCGACGGATACTTCTCGGCGCTCGCGGACCGGGACGTGGACGACCTGGCCGGATGGCTGAGCCCGGAGGTCGAGGCGGCGGTGCGCGGCGACGACCTGCTCGGCAGGATGATCGAGTCGGCCGACTACCAGCCGCCCTCCGCCGTCGACGTCACGGCGATCGAGCGGGAGGAGGACGACGCGACCGCAACGGTCTCGTTCCGGCTCGGCGAGGAGCGCATGGAGGCCGAGCTGACGCTGCGTCGGGACGACGGGTCGACGGCGGGCATCTTCCGGGGCTGGCACGTCGTCGGCGGGGTGTCCAGCCTGGACGCGGTCGCCGGTCAGCCGGGCCTCCTGGTCAACGGGGTGGCGGTCCCGGAGGGCCCGGAGGGGCAGTCGGTGCTCTCCGTGCCGGGCGTGTACGTCGTCACCGCTGCCGCCAGCCCGCTGAGCGAGACACCGGCACAGCGGATCACCGTGCTGCCCGGTGCCGGCTCCGCGACGCCGATCCAGGTCGTGCCCGAGTTGACGCCCGCCGCCCGGTCGACGGTCGACGCGCAGGTGAAGGAGTACCTCGACGGCTGTGCGCGGCAGACCGTCGCCGCACCGCAGGACTGCCCGTTCCGGCTGAGCGGCTACCAGGGCGCCAAGGGGATCAAGTGGACGATCACCAGTTACCCCACGCCGCAGATCGACCTGCTCGGCCCGGCGGCGGCGCAGGTCAGCACGCCGTACGAGGAACGGGGCGAGGTGCGGGTGACCGGGACCTACGAGTCCTACTTCGGAGAAGAGGAGTTCATCGACACCTACACGCTCGCGGTCACCGGTATGGTCACCGCCGCTGGCGAGGAGCTCACCTTCCAACCGGAGGTGGACGAGTGAACACCGGCGGGTCCGCAGCGGGACGGCAACCCGTCCGGCTTCAGCTGATCACCACGCTCAGGCAGCCGGCCCAGGTTCCGCTCGTCGACTGGATCCACCGGCGGCCGGAGTTCCGGGCCGGGGTACGGGACCGCAGCGGGCGTACCGGCGGGCGGGCCGGCTTCAGCGAGGCCGTCATCATCGCGGTGGTGGCGCAGAGCCTGTTGCCCGGGTTGTTCGCCCTGCTGCAGACGTGGCTCAGCCAGCAGCCCAGCGGTGCCACGGTCCGGATGCGGATCGGCGAGTCGGAGGTGGAGGTGCAGGTGACCGGGCGGACCGATCCGCG
The DNA here is from genome assembly GCF_053589795.1 of Micromonospora sp. NPDC003241. Lineage (NCBI taxonomy): Bacteria > Bacillati > Actinomycetota > Actinomycetes > Micromonosporales > Micromonosporaceae > Micromonospora > Micromonospora sp. NPDC003241. Next base: position 139,213 of record NZ_JBSFSO010000012.1, read on the forward strand.
ACAGTTGCTGGACCAGGTCACCCGGGCCCTCCAGGAGAACCGCGAGCCGCCCCGCCCCGGCCCGGAGTCCGCCACCTGAGGCCCGCCACCTGAGGCCGGCCAGTTCTCATGAAACATGCCGTTGGCCGGCGAGTGTCGATATCGTGTGACCTCGTGCGCGGCGGGACCCTCCTAGGCGGTGCGGTATGACGATCACTGCGGACCACGCCGAGTTGGTCGTCGCCGCCCAGGCGGGGGACCGGTCGGCGCGCGACCAACTCGTCTCGGCGCACCTTCCGCTGCTCTACAACCTCGTCGGCCGGGCGTTGAGCGGGCATCCGGACGTGGACGACGTGGTGCAGGAGACGCTGCTGCGGGTGGTCCGTGACCTGCCGACCCTGCGGGCACCGGAGAGCTTCCGCTCCTGGCTGGTGGCGATCGCGCTACGTCAGATCGCCAGTCACCGGCACCGGGTCCGGGCCGCTGTCGACCGGGTCACCGTGGTCGACGCGGTGGACCGGATGCCGGGCGACGGTGATGTGGAGAGCGAGGCGCTTCTGCGCCTGCACGTGTCGGACCAGCGTCGCCAGGTGGTCGAGGCGACCCGCTGGCTGGATTCGGCGTACCGGCCGATGGTGGCGCTCTGGTGGCAGGAGTGCGTCGGCCGGCTGACCCGGGGTGAGGTAGCCGCCGCCACCGGCACGACGGTCGCGCACGTCGGCGTGCGCCTGCACCGGATGCGGGAGCAACTGGACCTGGGCCGGACCATCGTCGCGGCGCTGGCGGCCCGTCCGCGCTGCCCGGACCTCGCGGCGACGGTGGGTGGCTGGGACGGACATCCCACACCGGTGTGGCGCAAGCGGATCGCCCGGCACGTCCGCGACTGTCCGTACTGCGGGGCGGGCGCGGTCGACCGGGTGCCCGCCGAACGGTTGTTGCTGGGCATCGCGTCGCTTGCGGTACCGGCCGGCCTGACCGCCACGCTGGTCGCCAAGGGCCTGCTGACCGGTACCGGCGTCGGCGTTCCGGTGTTGGCGGCGCAGACCGTCACCGGAGGAGCGGTGTTCACGGGCACGGCAGCGGCCACCGGCGGTGGCGCGGTCGCGCAGAGCGGCGGCTCGTTGTTGGGCAAGCTGACCCAGGCGGTGGCGGCACATCCGGTGGCGAGCGCCGCCGCCGGCGCGGTGCTGATCGCCGGCACCACCGCCGGCGTCATGCTGCGGCCGGATCCGGCGCCCGCCCCGCCGTCACCGGTGGCGGCGGCACCTGCGCCGCCGCCCGCCGATCCGCCCAGCCCCACGCCGACCCCGGCGGCCACCACCCCGGCTGCGTCACCCTCGGCGGTCCGACCGGTGGTCCCGGCCGGCACCATTCCGCTGGGCACCTGGTCGTTGGAGTCGGTACGCGTACCGGGCCGGTATCTGACCGTCGACGGTGATCTCGCCGCGCTCGGCGAGGTGACCGGAGCCAGTGGAGCGCAGACCCGACGGCGGGCCACCTTCACGGTCAGTCGAGGGCTGGCCGACCGGAACTGTGTGACCCTGCGCGGCGCTGACGGGCGTTACCTGCGGCACTCGGGCCTGCGTCTGCGGCTGAGCCCGGACGAGGGCAGCCAGTTGTTCCGGCAGGACGCCACCTTCTGCCCCGAACGTGGCGGTACGACGGGGTCGGTGACCCTGCGCGCGCACAACTACCCGCACCTGGTGGTGCACGACCGTGCCGACGGGTTCTGGATCGACCTTCCGGACGGCACCCGGGCGTTCGCCCGGGAGAGCTCGTTCCGGGTCCGTTCCCCCTGGGCCTGATCGCGGGCCTGTCGACGACTTTCCGACCGTTGGCGAATTTTCCGTAATGCGGCTCGGGGCGCACCGGCCTCCTACTGCGTGCGGCATCGGCGGTCCACGGCCGAGGGCATGCCGTACGCCGATCGTCCGAGCCCTGGAGTCCGTATGCAGTTGAGGCCATTCGCGCAGTTTCTCGTGCCTGCGCTGGCGGTGTGCGCCGTCGTCTTCGGGGCGGGATCGACCGCCTGGGCGGCCGGGAGCTGTGAGACACCGTCGCCGGTCACCCCGCCCGCCGCGCGCGTCGTGGTGGGCACCGGCGCCGCCGCGAGCTGCACCGAGGCGGCTCTGCGCTCGGCGGTTAGCCGGGGCGGGCACGTCACCTTCCGGTGCGGCGACGAGGTCACCATCCCGGTGACCCGCGAGATCCCGGTGACGAGGACCACGGTGGTGGACGGCGGCGGGAAGGTCACCCTCGACGGACGGGGACGTAACCGCATCCTGGTCGCGCAGGACCGCACCACGCTGTCGGTGCGCAACCTGACCTTCGTCAACGGTTCGGCGGAGAAGTCGGACTCGCGCAAGAACGGCACCGGTGGCGCGGTCGCAGGGCTGTACCAGACCCGCGTCGAGGTCATCGGCAGCACGTTTCGGAACAACAGCGCCGGCATCGGCGGCGGTGCGGTGGCGGTGCACACCGACAGCTCGCTGTCGATCGTCCGCAGCATCTTCACCGGCAACTCGTCCTGGTACGGCGGGGCCGTCTACAGCCTGTTGTCGCCGCTCACGGTGGCGAACTCCACCTTCACCGACAACCGCACCACGACCAGTGGTGGTCTCGGCGACGGCGGAGCGATCGGCACCGACGGCGCGAAGCCGATCGGCGAGTCGGGTGGAGTGATCCGGATCTGCGGCTCGACCATCAGGAACAACACCGGGCACGGCAATGGTGGCGGCGCCTACCTCTGGGCGTACGCGCCTGACAAGATCATCATCGAACGGACCACCTTCGAGGGCAACCGGGTCAGATCCAACGGGCGGGGCGGCAACGGTGCCGGCGGGGCGGCCCGGCTCAGCGTGGGCCCGCAGCCCGGGCGCAGCGGCTCGGTCATCGTCCGACAGTCGAGCATCCGGGCGAACACCAGTGACGGCAACGGCGGAGCCTTCTATCTCGACTGCTCGCCGACCTGCGCCATCAGCAACAGCACTATCCACGGGAACACCGCCAAGGACTACGGCGGCGCGATCTTCGGCGACGGCCACCGCAGCAACAACGTCACGTACGCGAGGAACAGCGCGGGCGGCCACGGCGGCGCCCTCTTCGGCGGCAAGTTCGTCCTGCACAACACCGTGTTCGTCGGCAACGCCGCCCGGAACCCCTGGGGCCAGTCGATGACCTGTAGTTCGACGGGCACCGGCGGGCACGTGGTGCAGTGGCTCACCTCAGGTCGGGACACCTCGAATCCGTGCGTCCGTGGGGTGACTGCGGCGAATCCCCGGCTCGCCGCACCGGCCGCCAACGGCGGCTCCACCTGGAACATGATGCCGGCGAAGAACAGTCCGCTGGTGGACGCCGGTCGCGCGTGCGAGAGCCGGGACCAGCGGGGCGAGCAGCGGAGCACCGCCCGGTGCGACGTGGGCGCGGTGCAGCGGACCTCGGTCACGCCGACCGACCCCAGCCCGTCGCCGAGCGTGGCCTCGCCGTCGCCGTCCATCACCGGCACTCCGGAGGTTTCACCACTGTCGGCGTTGCCGCCGGTCGAGGCCGTCGCCGACCAGGTGCCAGGACCCGCGCCGGTACGCCCGGTGTGGCCGATCGTCCTGGTCGGCACCGGCGTCGTCGCGGTGGTGGCGACCCTGTTCACACTCTGGTCGGTACGGCGGTCCCGCAGCGGGGTGCACCGGTCGGGCGTGCAGGGCAAGCGGGCCGTCCGGGACTGACCATGACCGAAGACCTTCCGCCGCCGACTCCGCACCAGGTCGTGGCCGAGCAGGCCGAACACCCGCCGATGCGCCCGCTGTGGCTGTGCCGCCACTGTGGTCAACCCTGGCCGTGTACGCGGGGCAAGCTCGCTCTGTTGGCCGACTACGAGGGTGCCCCGGTCAACCTCTTCATGTATCTGGCCGGTTGTCTGCACGAGGCGATCAATGACCTGCATCGACTCGACCCCTGTCTGACCGGCAGCGCCGCCGACATGTTCGACAGGTTCCTGGGCTGGCCGACTCGGCTCAACCGGTGCTACCGCGTGACGCGGATGAGTGAACGTGGCGCTCGACCGCCGACCGGGAACCGGCCTGCGATGCCTGGTCGGGCGGAACAGGGGGACGAGGGCGGTCGGCGGGACCGGGACCGACTCGGGTAGCCCGCGAAGCCGGTGATCGAGCCGGGTTCGGGGGACGGCCGGTGCCTCGGCCGTCCCCCGAACCGCCCTGACGGGCGTGTTGGCTACTTGGTCATCAGTTTCAGCATCTGCTGGATCCCGCCCTGCCGGGAGGCGCGTACCCGGTCGCCGAAGGCCTTGGTCTCGGCGTTCTCGCCGCCGGTGCGGACCAGGTTGGCCAGCTCCATCGCGTTGTGCTGGTGGGCCAGGAAGAGGCTCAGGAACGCCGAGTCGAACTCGGTGTCCTTCACCGTCGTCAACGCCTCGATCTCGGCCGGTCCGGTGCCGGGCAGTCCACCGTGGTGGGCGTGCAGGTTGGGCGCGGTGTCGACCTCGGTGGACTTGCCCCAGCTCTTGAGCCAGCCCTCGATCATCTTCAGCTCGTCGGATTCGGTGACCTGCACCGCCTGGGCCAGGGTCTTCAGCTCCGGGTCCTGGGCCCGCTTCACCGCGGTGGCGGTCATCTGCAGGGCCTGCCGCTGATGGTGGACGAACATCTGCAGGAACATCACGTCGGTGTCGTTGTACTCGTCGCCGGCCGTGATCTCGGCGACCGTCGTGTCACTCGTCGACACGGGCGGCGGCTGTGCGGCGGGCGAGCTGCACGCGCCGAGCAGGAACGGGACGACCAGGGCGGCGGCGACCAGTCGGCGCCTCACAGCGGCAGCCACAGCGCGAGGGTGTAGATCGAGGGCTCCCAGCTGTTGATCGCGGTGTGGCCCTGCCGGCACTCGTACCGCTTGCCCTCGAACGTCACCACGTCACCGGTGCGGTAGCTGACGCCGGCTGCCCAGGCGTCACCGCCGGCTGCCGGCGGCGGGGCCGCGCTGGTCGGTGCGGCGGTGGTCGGCGCGGTGCCCGGCCGGGTCGGCGCGGTGGTGGTCGGTGCGGTGGTGGGCGCGGCCGTGGTCGGTGCGGCGGTGGGTGCGGCCGTGGTCGGACGCGGGGCGGGCGCGGCACCGCCGCCGCCGACGATCAGGTCGACGCAGTTGTAGAAGGCCATCGGGGTGTCGCCGATGTTCCAGACCGCGAGCAGCCGCTGCCGGCCCGGGAAGTTGCTCAGGTCGATGGTGTGCGACACGGTCGCGTCCGGCTGGGCGTTGCCCTCGTCGATCCGGGCGACCCGGTTGCCGTCGATGAAGTACTCCCAGTCGGCGGTGCGGTGCCGGGCGGTCAGTACCCAGGTGAGCGTCACCGAACTACCCACGTTGCGGGCCGGCCAGTCGCGGGACTCGTCGGAGAGGACGGACCACTGGGCCACTCCGCCGTCGCACCGCTGGGACCCCTTGGGCGCCTCGACGCTCTGCGGCTCGAACTGGATCGGGCCGCAGTCGGTGACCGTCCCGGCCGCGCAGAGTGCCTGTCGGCTCGGCGGGTTGGACACGTATCCGTGGGCCTGGGCGGGCGAGGAGACCGCCAGGGTCGAGGCGACCATGCCGAGGGCCACCAGTGGGTAGGTGATCTTCCTGCGCATCTGAACTCCATACGGCTCGCTGCGGCTGTGACGGCGAGGACGCTAATGCGCGGTTCCATAAAGGAGCCTTAACGGCTCCGGAAAGGATCATGAAAGCCGGTGACTGCTCCCGAGTCGCTCCGGAGCGTGGTCGACCGGCCTGAGCAGGATCCCGACCCGGGCACCGCCGAGCGGACTACGGGTGACCACCAGGTGACCACCCGAGGTCTCGGCGGCCCGCCGCACGATGTCGAGACCGAGGCCGGTCGACCCGGCGGCGCTCACGCCCCGCTGCACCGCCCGGGTCGGGTCGGCGATGCCCGGCCCGGCGTCGTCCACCACCACCCCGTCGGGGGACACGCTGACCCGGAAGGCGGTGCCGTCCGGCGTGTGCGCGAAGACGTTGCCGAGCATCGCGTCCACCACCAGGATCAGCTCGCTGCGCGGCATCGGCAGGACCACCGGCACGTCGCCGCCGTTCACCTCCCACGGGCGCTCCTGGTCCTCGGCCAGCACCGACCAGAACGCCAACCGGTCGGCGAGCACCTCCACCAGGTCGGCGCTCTGCCCGTCCCGCCCGTCGGTGCCGCGCCGCACCCCGCGGATGATCGAGTCGAGTTCCTCGTCGAGCAGGTCGCAGGCCTGCCGCATCCGCTCGCCGATCGGGCCCGGCGGCATCGCCTCGGCGTCGAGACGCAGTGCGGTCAACGGCGTACGCAGCCGGTGGGAGAGGTCGGCGGCCAGCTCGCGTTCCCGGTTCATCAGCAGCCGCAGGTCGTCGGCCATCGTGTTGAACGAGCGGGCCGCGTCCTGGAGTTCCCGGGGGCCGTTCGGCTCGGCCCGGGCGGTCAGGTCACCGCCGCCGAGCCGCCGCGCCGACGCGGACAGGTCCCGGGTGGCGCGCACCAGCCGGCCGCCGAGCCGGTCGGCGAGCAGCGTCGAGCCGGCCACCAGGACGATCGCCAGGCCACCGAGGACGAACCAGGCGGTCCGTACGCCCCGGCGCAGCTCGGCGTCGGGCACGTACACCTCGACGATCACGGTCCGGCCGTCGGCGAGCACGGTGGGTTGCAGGTACGCGACACCGTCGCCGGCCGGGGCCAGCACCGAACGGCGGTCCCCGGCGGCGTCGCGTACCTGCGCGTCGGTGACGTGGGTGACGCCGATCGGCGCGCTGTCCGGCAGGTGCACGGCGAGCCTCCCGGCGCTGCCCGCCGTGGTGCTGGCCACGGCGTTGGTGAGCAGCGTCGGGTCGGCGTCCATGCCCAGCACGGTGACCAGCGCGGTGGCCTGCTGTCGGGCCTCGCTGACCGCCCGGTCCCGGGCGATCTGCCCGGTGGCGATGGCCAGCGGCACCAGGAAGGCCAGCGCCACCATCGAGGTGATGGCGATGGCCAGCCGGTTCAGCGCCCACCTCATCGTGGGTCGACCATCATCACGCCCACGCCGCGCACGGTGCGCAGGAAGCGCGGTCGGGCGGCCGTCTCCCCGAGCTTGCGCCGCAGCCAGGAGATGTGCACGTCGATGGTCTGTTCCTCACCGATCTGCGCCTGGTGCCAGACCTCGTTCATCAGCTCCCGACGGCTGACCACCTGACCGACCCGCTCGGCCAGGTACGCCAGCACGTCGAACTCGCGCCGCGTCAGTTGCAGCGGTTGCCCACCCAGCTCGGCCAGGCGTTGCCGGGGTCGGATGGTCAGCTCGCCCACGCTGATCGACGGTGGGGTCTCGTTCGCGGTGGGTCGCGCCCGGCGCAGCACCGCGTCGATGCGGGCCAGGATGTGTCCACCGGAGAACGGCTTGGTCACGTAGTCGTCGGCACCGGCGCCGAGCAGGCTGATGATGTCGGTCTCGGAGCGGCGCGCGGTCGCCACGATCACCGGTACGTCGGACACCGAACGGATCATCCGCAGCGCGTCGGCACCGTCGATGTCGGGCAGTCCGAGATCGAGGATGACCAGGTTCGGTCGCTCGGTGGTGACGATTCTCAACGCCTCGGCGGCGTGCCCGGCGGGCCGTACCACGTGACCGGCGTCGGTCAGTGCACGGGTGAGGGCGGCCGCGATGTTGCGGTCGTCCTCGACCAGCAGGATCATCGCCATGGCGTACACCATATGGGTAGATGAGACGATGTCTTCGTGCGATCTTCCTGGTGGGCACCGATCGCGGGGTGGTGCGTCGCCACCGCGTCGAGCATCGTGCTCGCGTCCGTGGCGATTCTGCCCGTGTTGCGGGAGCCGGTCGCCCAGGACCGGGCGCTGAGCCCACCGCCTGCGGTGGAGACGCCCGGACCGCCGACGCCACTGCCCTCGTCGGCACCGCCGCCGACGACGTCGGCGTCACCGCGACCCAGCGTGAGCCCGACCTCCACCCCGAGCGCCACGCCGGAGCCGGTGGAGAGCCGCCGCCCGACGACCAGACCGAGCCGGACCACCGCACCGACCGTGACCACCGAGGACGGTTGGACGGTGACGGTGGGCGACGACGGCGTACGCAGCTACGTCCGCTCGTTCCGCGTGGAGGGCGGCCAGGCGGTCGTCCGGATGACCTCGGCGGGCGTGGTCGAGCTGGTCACGGCGACCCCGGCGGACGGGTACGCGGTGCAGAAGGTGCAGAACTCGCCGGACAACATGGCGGTCTACTTCAACGCGCCGGGCCGCAGCTTCATCATCCACGCGATCTGGTGGGACGACCGCCCGTTCGTGCAGGTCAGCAAGGTCGGCTCGTAGCACGGGCCGCCGACCGGCGGGTCAGAACAGGGTGGTGGGCTCCACCGGGATCGGCTCGGGCAGCGGCGCCAGCTCGGGCACGCGGGCACGGACCTCGTCGTGGAAGCGGCGGGCGAGCACCGGCGCGTCGGCGTTGTCGGGGGTGTGCACGAACATGGTGGGGGAGCGGCCCTCGCGCAGCCAGTCCACGGTGACGTCGACCCAGCGCTGCCAGCCCTCGACCGTCCGGTCGGTGTCGTCACGGCCGAGGTAGCGCACGATGGGCCGGTCGGTCAGCGCGCGGGTGCGTAGCGGCATCCGTGGCTTCTTGGTCCAGGCGTCGCGTTCGGCGTCACTGGTCGGCGGGTCGGCGAAGAAGGCGGTGGTGTCGAACGGGACCCATTCGGCGTCCGCCTCGTCGAGCGCGGTCTCCAGCAGCCGCGTGGCGCGCGGCTCGGTGAAGAAGGCGGGATGGCGTACCTCCACCGCGGCCCGGTGGGTGGCGGGCAGCCGGCGCAGGAAGCGGGCCAGCGTGGGTACGTCGTCCGGGCCGAACGAGCCGGGAAGCTGCACCCAGAGGGCGTGGGCACGCGGGCCGAGCGGCGCCATCGCGTCCAGGAAGACCCGCATCGGCTCGGTGACGTCGGTGAGCCGACGTTCGTGCGTCACCACCTTGGGCAGTTTGACCACGAACCGGAAGTCCGGACAAGTCTGCTGCGCCCAGGTGACCACCGTGTCCCGGGCCGGGGTGGCGTAGAACGTCGTGTTGCCCTCGACCGCGTCGCACCACCCGGCGTAGTGCCGCAGCCGTTCCTGCGTCGGTAGCGGGTGGGCCAGCCACCGGCCCTGCCAGGACTTGTGCGTCCACATCGCACACCCGACGTGCAGGCGCATAACCGCCGACTCCTTCCGTCACCGGTCCCGCGACAGTACGGGTACCCGGCCGGGATCGGCTCGCGGCCCGGTGCGGCGCGACCCCGGCTCGACGTACCGTAGCCGGGCCTCCGCCTCTCCGCTGCGGCCGGCCGGGTCAGCGGGCCGGGCCGGTGGAGTCGCCCGGGGCGAGGGACGCGATGAAGTCGAGAATGCGCTGGTTGACCAGCTCGGGGCGTTCCAGCGGCAGCCCGTGACCGGCACCGGCCACGATCTCGGTGCGGACCGAGGGAATCAGCTCCGCCGCCCGGGCCGCCGCCCGACGGGGATCCAGCAACGAACTGCGCCCGGCCACCAGCAGCTGCACCGGCACGCGGATCGCGCGCAACTCGTCGTCGTCGAACCGGCGGGCCGCGACCGGGCGGCCCGACCGCCAGTGCCGGGCGGCGATCATGATCGGGGCCAGTTGCTCGGCGGACTCGACCAGGGCATGGTTGGCCAGCCGCTGGGCGAACCAGGGCCGGGTGCGCCGGGGGGCCAGCGTCGCCAGCGCTCCGGCCAGCATGTTGGCGTAGAACCTGAGTGGCACCTTCTCCAGACCACCGGGATCGAGCAGGGTGACCGAGGCCAGCCGGTCGGGCCGGTGCAGGGCCTGGGCGAGCGCCAGGAAGCCGCCGTACGACAGGCCGACCAGGTGGACGCCGTCCAGCCCGAGTGCGGTGAGCGTCTCGTCGAGCCAGGCGGCGTTGTCGGTCGTACTCGGCACCGGTCGGCGTTGCATGCTGCGCCCTGGGTCGTCGACGGTGTCCACCGCGTAGACCGGGTGGTGGACACCGAGCGGGCCCACCTGCGGATACCAGTTGCTGGAGTTGCCCTGAGCACCGTGCAACAACACGATCGGCTCACCCGTGGCGATGCCATGGTGGTGCACGTGGACGGTGCCGAACCGCGTCTCGACGTCGAACTCCTGCCGAGGGTGCGGCCACGCGTCCATCGCCGCCTCGTAGGCGGTGAGGAACCTGCTCCGTGCCTGGTCGCTGGTGAATCGTCCGATGCCCGGCGTGGCGCCCACATCGACCTCCCCGTTTGGTGGTACGACCGTACTACGCCGCGAGCATGCGTACGGTGGCCGCGCAGGCGGACGGCTCGGTCGGCTAGCCGTCGCCGTCGGTGCGGTCGACGGTGAGGCTGGAGACGCCGGAGGTGGCGTCGATGTCGTAGCGGTCGGTGGCCGACTCCCACTCCGGCGGCGTCAGCACCGTGCCGCCGGCCACACCGGACTGGGTGGACCCGTCGACGGTGACCGATCCGGCGCCGCCGCCGGCGCGTACCCGCACCGGGGCGTCACCGGCCAGGCGGACGACGACCTGGTTCGCACCGCCACTGAGGACGGTCCGCTGGGTGCCAGCGGCGGGCGGCAGGGTCAGCTCGATCCGGCTCGCCCCGGCGGTGAACTCGACGTCGCCGAGCTGGGTGCCACGGAGGTCGAGGTGCTGTTCCTTGGCGCCGCCGCCGAGGCGCAGGTGCCAGCGTACGGAGTGGTGCAGCACCACCTCGACGATGGCCGGCCCGTCCTGACCGGTGCCGCGCAGGCTGGTGAGCACGTTGCCGTCGGTGAGGGAGACCGCGGGACGCACGCCCGCGTCGCGGGGCGTCGACACCCGGTACGCGTCCCCGCCGAGGTCGTCGGTGCGCAGCCGGACCACGTCGGCGCCGTCGAGCAGGACGAAGGTGGCCTCCCGCAGGTCGTCGGCGCTGCCGGTGACGACGTGCCCGGCCCGGCCGTCGCCGCGCACCGTGACCCAGGTCCAGGCGGAGACCAGCACCACCACCAGGACCAGCAGTGCTCCGCCGAGCCACCACCAGAACCGTCGCCCGTCGGTCGCTTGAGCGTTCTCCACGTCGCCTCCCGTACCTCGGTGACCGCAGTGGGCTACTACCCGCCGGGCCCGTCACCGACTCTTACGGCTGGGAAGGCGCGTGGGCTCACCGCCGACGGCGGTGAGCCCACAGGTACCGCTTGCGGTCAGGCGCGGGACCACTTCTGGTTGGCTGTGCCGGCGCAGTCCCAGAGTTGCAGGCGGCCGCCGTTGTTCGCGTTGTTCTCCCGGACGTCGACGCACCGGTTCGCGCTGAGGTTCACCAGGTCACCGGCGGGGCTCAGGGTGAACCGTTGGGCCGGGTTGCCGTTGCAGGTGACCAGGTTGACCTCGGTGCCGTTGGCGGTGCCGGCCCAGGCCGGGTCCATGCACTTGCCCATCGCGCGCACGGTGCCGTCGGCGGCGAAGGTCCACGCCTGGGCGGCGGTGGTGTTGCAGTCCCAGATCTGCAACGGCGCCCCGTCGTACGGGTTGGCGCTGGGGATGTCGATGCACCGTCCACTCTGCTGGCCCCGGATCCGGGTGGTGCCGGTGTTGCCGTCCGGGACGTAGCCGTAGACCCGCACGTAGTCGACGAGCATCTGCTGCGGGAACTGGGTGCTGCCGTCCGGGTAGCCGGGCCAGTTGCCGCCCACCGCGACGTTGAGGATCATGAAGAACGGGTGGTCGAACACCCAGCGGTTGCCGCCGAGCCGGCTCGGGTCGACGCGGAAGAACTCCTGGCCGTCGAGGTACCAGCGGATGCTGTTCGGTTCCCAGTCGACCCGGTAGGTGTGGAAGGCGTCGGCCAGCGGCTGCCCGATGACGCGGCTGCCGGTGATCCCGCCACCGCCGGAGTAACCCGGCCCGTGGATGGTGCCGTGCACGGTGTTCGGCTCGCGACCGATGTTCTCCATGATGTCGATCTCGCCGGAGGCCGGCCAGCCGACGTTGCCGAAGTCGTTGCCGAGCATCCAGAAGGCCGGCCAGATGCCCTGACCACGAGGGATCTTGATGCGGGCCTCGAACCGGCCGTACGCCTGGCTGAAGGTGGCGGCGGTGAGCAGTCGGGCCGAGGTGTACTCGCACCGACCGTAGTGGCACTGGTAGTTGGCCGGGTTGTCCCGGCGCGCGGTGATGACCAGGTTGCCCTGCCCGTCGTGCACCGCGTTGCTGGTGCTGTTGGTGTAGTACTGCCGCTCGTTGTTGCCCCAGCCGTGGCCGCCGATGTCGAAGCGCCACTTGGACTGGTCGACCGGCGTACCGGCCGAGGCGTTGAACTCGTCCTGCCAGGTGAGTCCGCCGATGGCGGCGGCGGCCGGTGCGGCGGTCACGGGAACGACGAGCAGGCTGGCGACGACCGCCGCGGCGAGGACGGCGGCGCTCCTTCGGAGTCTGCGGGAGATGGTGGACACGATGGTCTCCTTGGGGGTGGGCGGATGAGGCTGGCGCCCCGGCGAGGAGGGGAGAGCGCTCTCCACATCGCAGTCTGTCGATTTCAACAGTTTTAGTCAAGGTTGTTAACAGCGATCATGAGGTGCGTTGACGCTCGGTGATCGTCAACTGATGGTTGACGATTGCGATGCGTCAACCTATGGTTGACGCATGACGAATCCCGTGCAGGCGAACAATCCCGTCCGGCTCGACGACCTGATCCAGGCCATCAAGCAGGCCCACCCCGACGCGCTCGACCAACTCACCGGCGCGGTCATCGTCGCCGACCACATCGGTGACGTCGCCGACCACCTCATCGGTCACTTCGTGGACCAGGCCCGCCGCTCCGGCGCCTCCTGGACCGACATCGGCCGCAGCATGGGGGTGAGCAAGCAGGCCGCGCAGAAGCGCTTCGTGGCCAAGGGCGACGCCGGGCCGATCGACCCGCAGCAGGGGTTCAACCGCTTCACCCCGCGCGCCCGCAACGTGGTGATGGCCTCGCAGAACGAGGCCCGCGCCGCCGGCAACGCCGAGATCGGCCCGGCGCACCTGGTGCTCGGGTTGCTCGCCGAGCCGGAGGGGCTGGCCGTGAAGGTGCTGGTCGCCGGGGGCGTCACGGTCGAGGCGGTACGCGAGGCGGCCACCGCCGCGCTGCCGCCGTCCGTGGGCGAGGTGCCGGATCTGATCCCGTACGACGCGGCCGGCAAGAAGGCGCTGGAGCTGACCTTCCGTGAGGCGTTGCGCCTCGGGCACAACTACATCGGCACCGAGCACATCCTGCTGGCGCTGCTGGAGCAGGAGGACGGCGAGGGTGTGCTGACCGGCCTCGGCGTGGACAAGGCCGCCGTGGAGGCGGGCACCGCGGCGGCCCTGGCCAAGGTCCGGGTGTTCGAGTAGCGGATCAGGATGCGGTGGGGAAGCCGTACCGGTCGGCGTGCGCCGGGTCCTCCGGCTCGATCTGGCGCAGCCCGGCGTCGGCGAGGCGCTTGTTGACCTCGTCCAGATGCTCGCGCACCAGCCGGGCCTCCTCCTCGGTGACCCGCCCCCGGTGCGGCTTTCCGGCGTGCTCGATGGTGCTGTAGTCGATCTTCTCGGTGGCGCGCCGCGCCTTCGGTGGGCGTACCCGCTCGGCGGTCTTGAGCAGTTGGGCCATCGGCATGTCGGTGGCCATCGCGTCGAACTCGCTCGCGGTCAGCACCACCCGACGCGGCTCACCGTTGCCGTGCCGGTCGTGGATCTCGACCACCGCCACGTCCAGCGCGGCGTCGTCGAGGCTCTCCACCTCCACCGGCGTCGCGTCCAGCTGCACGGGCCCGGCCACCAGGTCAGGATGCTCGACGACGACGACGCGGACCGCCTCGTCGTCGGGGCCCAGCACCGTGCCGCTGAAGTCGGAGACGCGAATCGTCTTCTTGCCCATGTGCGCAGTTGCTCCCGTCGTGACCTGTCGGAGGACCAGCAGACGTTACCCGACAGGTGTGCGAAAGGACGCGCTGGCTCGCCGGGCCGCCCCGGGTGCGGGTGGCCTCAGAGGGTGTGGAGAGGGCTGCGGGAGGAGTGGCCCGCCGGCAGCTCGTTCAGATCGTGCCAGGAGAGTGTGCCGAGGTCGGCGCGGTGGCCGCGGTACGAGGGCTGGCCCGGGAAGCGTTCGGCGCACCCCAGTGCCCGTCGGGTGTCCTGCGCGGAGCGGTCATTCGGCTGAATCGGCATGTCCCCCACCGTTCCAAAGAAAGTTGTCCATGTATGGAAATGGATATGACGGTTGGTCGATGGCTCGGGTTCCCGGACGAGGCGTTGGTCACCCGATCGGTACCGCCGCGCGGAGCGCCCGTCGTACCGTGATCGGCGGAGGCCGAAGCGACGCTGCGGAGGTGGACCATGCTCGACCGGCGGCTCCACCTGCACCTGGCGACCTGGCTCGGGCAGTGGCCGGCGGGTCCCGGGCTGCACGTGGTGTGCTCCACCCGGCGCGCCCGCCCGGCCTGGGACGGCCGGTTGCGGCCGGCCGTCGCGATCACCGCCGGTGCGAGCACCGTGCTCTCGGTGGCCCCGGACCGGGTCGCGGCGGTCCGCGAACTGGCCCGGCGGCCGGAGTCGCTGCCGGACGCCTTGCCGGCGGCGGTCGGCCATCCGAGCTGGGTGGTGCACGACGACGTGTTCCGCTGGAGCGTCGCCCCCGCGCCCCTGCCCGACGTCGGTGAGTGGGTGCCGTCCGGCGCTGCCGGCCTGCCGTCCTGGTTACGCCTGTTCGACCGGCCGGTCCTGGTGGTGCGGGACGACCGGGGCCGCTACCTGGCCGGCGTCGGCGTCAAGCGGCACGACCGGCACGGGCACGAGTTGGCGGTGGGCACGGTGCCGGCCGCCCGGGGGCGCGGGCTGGCCCGGCGGCTGGTGGCCCAGGCCGCGCGTCGGGTGCTCGCGGACGGCGCGGTGCCGACCTATCTGCACGCCCGGGACAACGCCGCCTCGGCCCGGGTGGCGGAGGCGGCGGGCTTCCCCGGCCGGGGCTGGCGGTCGTACGGCGTCTATCCCGGCTGATCGTCGACCTGACGGCAGGGCGCGGACCGTGAATCCCGGGCCGGATCCACGGTCCGCAGCCTCCCCCCAGGCCCACGTGCGGCTCGATGCGATCACGCTACGTATCCGGCTGGTGGTCGGCAAGTAGCCACCGCGTGGTCCGTGGTGTCGAAAAGTGGACTTGACCTGGCCGGACGGCTCGACGCGGATCGGCTGCGGGGTGACTCAGCGTATGGCTTGGGTCTGTCCGGTCAGACCCAGCGCCTCGGCGGCGGCCCGCCCGTTGGCGTGGCTGGCGCCGAAGGTGGTGACGAAGGCCCGGACGCCGGCCGGTCGCCAGGCGGCCGGCCACCCCATCTCGACCACCGCCACCGGGTGCGTGGCGGCCAGCGTGGCGGCCAGTTCCGGGCCGCCGGGCAGGCGGTGCAGGTGGCGGCCGACCAGCACGATCGGTCGGGTGCCGGCCCGGCGACGCAACGCCTCCGGGTCGGCCTCGGCCGCCACCACCCGGATCTCCTCGGTGCCGTCGAGGTGCGGGCCGAGCCCCCACGGCACCCGCCCCTCGGCGATGGTCGAGCGGGCGTGCAACTGCACCACCAGTGGCTGGTCGAGCCCGGCCAGGATGCCCTCGACCCGTACCGCCCGGCGCGCGGCGGCGTACCCCAGACCGTCCGGGACGGTGATCTCCGGGCGCGCGGTCCGGGTCCAGGCGGCGAGGGCGGTGACGCGGTCGGCGGCCTGCTCCACCCGGGCGCGGTCGAGCCGGCCGTCGCCGAGCGCGGCGACGATCTCGGCGGCGACGGTCTC
Organism: Micromonospora sp. NPDC003241; assembly: GCF_053589795.1. Taxonomy (NCBI): domain Bacteria; kingdom Bacillati; phylum Actinomycetota; class Actinomycetes; order Micromonosporales; family Micromonosporaceae; genus Micromonospora; species Micromonospora sp. NPDC003241. The sequence goes on from NZ_JBSFSO010000012.1 coordinate 155,005, forward strand.
GACCAGGTCCGCGTCAACCGCGGCGCCGATGCAGAGCAGGTCGGCTCCGGCGGCCAGCGCCCGCACCGCACCCGGTGCGATGCCGCCGGCGGCCAGGGTGGCGCCCCGCATCTCCAGCGCGTCGGTGACCACGACGCCGTCGAAGCCGTACCGGTCGCGCAGCAGGTCGGTCAGGACGGCGCGGCTGAAGGTGGCCGGCAGGTCGCCGGTGAGCGCGGGGACCCGGATGTGTGCGGTCATCACCGCCTTCGCCCCGGCGGCGATCACCGCGGCGAACGGTGGCAGGTCGCGTTGGCGCAGGAGATCGGGCGACGCGTCCACGGTGGGCAGCTCGTGGTGGGAGTCGGCGATCGTCGCGCCGTGGCCGGGGAAGTGCTTGGCGCAGGCGGCCACCCCGGCGGCCTGGAGCCCGGTGGTCGCCGCCGCCGAGTGGGCGGCGACCCGGACCGGGTCGGCCCCGAACGAGCGGGTGCCGATGACCGGGTTGTCGTCGGCGCTGTTGACGTCGACGGTGGGTGCCAGGTTGACGGTGATGCCCAGGTCGGCCAGCTCCGCGCCGATGGCGTGATAGACCCGGCGGGTGAGGGCCACGTCGCCGATCGCCCCGAGCGCCGCGTTGCCCGGGTACGGGCTGCCGGTGGCGTGCGCCAGCCGGGTGACGTCGCCGCCCTCCTCGTCGATGGCGATCAGCACGTCGGACCGTCCGCCCCGCAGCGCGGCGGTGGCGGCCGCCACCTGCTCGGGCCGGTGGATGTTGGTGCCGAACAGGGTGTGTCCGGCCAGCCCTTCGGCGACCAACTCGACCGCCCAGTCGGGCGGGACCGGCCCCGGGTACGCGGCCAGCAGGGTGCCCAGCGCCAACCGGCGGAGTCCTGGATCGATCCCCACGGGGGTGTCTCCTCTCGGTGCCGGCCGGTGCGGATCTCGTACCGGGTCGGCCGAGAGCCCTGCTTCCACCCGGCCGATACGCTACGGCTACCCGTTCCAAGGTCGGTTTACTGTTACCAATGCTAGACAGTTAGCAAAGTTTACTAATACATGAGGACATGGCATGAGTGCGACCCGGTTGCCCGGCACCCCACGTCTGTTGCGCGCCCTCAACGACCGTGCGGCGCTGGAACTGCTGCTGGAACAGGGACCGCTGACCCGGGCTCGGATAGGCGAGCTGACCGGCCTGTCCAAGGTCACCGCCTCCCAGCTCGTGGAGCGGTTGGAGGAGCGTGGCCTGGTCGCCCGGGTGGGTGAGCAGGCCGGCGGGCGGGGGCCGAACGCCCAGCTCTATGCGGTGCGACCGGGCAGCGCGCACGTGGTCGGCGTGGACGTCGGCCCGGAGCGGGTGGTGGCCGCCTGTGCCGACATCACCGGGGCGGTGATCGGGCGGGTCGAACAGTCCACCCAGGACACCGACGACCCGGTCGGCGTGGTGCACAACGCGGTGGTGCAGGTGGCGGGCAGCGCCGGTGCGCACCTGTCGAGCGTGCGGCGGATCGTGCTCGGCACCCCCGGCCTGGTCGACCCGGGCACCGGCGACATCACCTTCGCGTTCAATCTGCCGCGCTGGCACCGGGGCCTGCTCGCCGCGCTCCGCGACGACCTGGACACCCCGGTGGTCTTCGAGAACGACGTGAACCTGGCCGCGGTGGCCGAGGCGCAGTCCGGCGCGGCCCAGGGCGTATCGGACTTCGTGCTGGTCTGGGTCGGTGCCGGCGTCGGTCTGGCGATCATGCTGGGCGGCCGGCTGCACCACGGCAGCAGCGGCGCGGCCGGTGAGATCGGCTACCTGCCGGTGCCCGGCGCGCCCATCCCGCGCGACGTCTCCCGGCGGGCCAAGCCGGCGTTCCAGCAGGTGGCCGGTGCCGACGCGGTCCGCGCGCTGGCCCGCGAGCACGGCTACCCGGACACCGAGGCGGCCGACGCGGTCCGCGCCGCGATCGCCGACGGCACCGCCGGGGGACCGATGCTCGACGAGGTGGCCCGTCGGCTGGCCCTGGGCGTGGCGAGCACCTGCGTGGTGCTGGACCCGCCGCTGGTGGTGCTCGCCGGTGAGGTGGGTCAGGCCGGTGGGGCGGCGCTGGCCGAGCGGGTGCAGCACGAGGTGGCCGCCATCACGCTGGTCCGCCCCCGGGTGGTCTCCACCGGGCTGACCGAGGAACCGATCCTGCACGGCGCGTTGCGCACCGCGCTGGACGCCGTCCGGGACGAGGTCTTCGGCTCCACGGTCGGCTGAGAGCGACCGGCAGTAGGACTGGCGGGGCTGCGGCGCGTCCTGGCGCTTCGGCTGGCGGCGTTGTCGTCGTCGGCCATGCAACACCGGCATGGCCTCCTCCTCCGCCTTGCCATCCTCGGCCAGGACCCGCCTCGCCTCCACCGCCCTATTGCCGGGTGCTCTAACCGCCGCCCATACGAAGGAATTCTTCAGCACCGGACCGGAGGTGGCAAGGAGTCGCCGCCTCCGGTCCCCGGTGCTCAGGTCAGGTCGCGACGCCGGAACAGCGCGAAAGCGGCCACGGTGAGCCCGACGGTGAGCGACAGCAGCACGGCCAGGGCCGGTCGCCAGGTCAGCGTGTAGAGACCGTCGCAGTAGCCGGCGAGCAGGTTGGTGCAGGCGCTGTCGTCCCAGAGCTCGACCTGCCCGGTGAGCCACGCCCAGACGTAGCTGGTCAGCATGAGCTGGTCGGGTCGGGCCACCTCCACGATCTCCAGCACGATCCGGCCGCCCAGCTCCCACACCACCAGGTACCCGGCCACCGCCCCGAGCGCCGCCGAGGTGTGCCGGCCCATCGTGGCGACCGCGAAGCCGATCGCCGTGGCCAGCAGCACCAGCACCAGACCCCGACCCCAGATCGCGCCCAACCCGCTCCAGAAGGCCGGGTTCGTCGGGCCGGGATGACCGGCCAGTTGGGCGATCACCCAGAAGGTGACCAGATAGGCCGCCGAGGCGAGCAGGGACAGCGCCAGCACCGCACCGAGCAGCGTGCCGAGCTTGGTGCCCAGCACCGTCATCCGGCGCGGCCGCCACAGCAGCAGGTTCACCACCCCGCCGGAGTTCAGGTCGGCGCCGATCGCCGAGGCCCCCACCAGGAAACCGAACAGCACCAGGAACGCCACGAGGAAGAACAGCAGCGGCTCGGCCTGCCGGGTGAAGGTGAACACGCCGCTGAGGTAGTCGGCGGCCACCGGCAACCGGTCCATCCGTGCCGGATCGACCTCGCTGCAGTCGGACGGCAGGTAGTCGTCGTTGTCCCGGGGGTGCTCGCCCCGCTGCCGGGCCAGACACCGGTCGTACTCCAACTCCAGGCTGCGCCGGTCGTCGGCGGCCTGCTGCTGGGCCGTGGCCAACTCGGTCGGGCTGGGACTGTGCGAACCGGCGATGGTGGTGCCGGCGGTGACCACGAAGGCCAGCGCCAGCAACGCCACCATGAGCTGGACGAAACGGCGGGCGGCCAGCCGCTCCGCCTCGGCACGGATCAGGTTCACGCGCCCACCTCCCGGATCCCGAGGTCGATCTCCCGACCGTCAGTGGGGTCGTCCGCCGTGCCGTCCACCTGTCGGGGCACCCCCGCAGGCCCCGGTGCGCCGGTCAGATCCAGGAAGACGCTCTCCAGATCCGGGCGCAGCGGAGTCAGCTCGCGTACCCAGACGCCCTGCTCGCCCAGCGTCCGGTTGACCACCGCCGGATCCGGCACCCCGCCCACCACCAGGTGGTCGGCGTGCCCGGTGACCGCCAGTCCGGCCGCCGTCAGCAACTCCTCGGCCCGAGCCAGGTCGTCGGCGCGGACCAGGCACTCGTGCCGGTCGTGGCCGGCGAGCACCTCCGCCACCGGTCCGCTGGCGGCCCGCCGACCTCGCGAGATGATCGTGACGTGGTCACAGATCACCTGGATCTCGGCCAGGATGTGGCTGGACACCAGCACGGTCACCCCGCGTTCGGCCAGCGCCCGCATCAGATCGCGCATCTCCCGGATGCCCGCCGGGTCCAGCCCGTTCGCCGGCTCGTCGAGGATCAGCAGTTCCGGTCGTTTGAGCAGCGCCGAGGCCACCGCCAGACGCTGCTTCATGCCCAGCGAGTAGCCCTTGACCCGCTCGTGCGCCCGGTCGAGCAGGCCGACCTGCGCCAGCACGTCGTCGACCCGGGCGATCGGCACGTCACCGGCCAGCGCGAGCAACCGCAGCGTGCGGTACGCGGTGAAGTTGCCGAAGAACTGCGGACTCTCCACGATCGCGCCCACCCGGCCCGCCACCTGGGGCAACTGCTCCGGCGCGGAGGCACCCAGCACCCGCATCCGGCCCTGGTCGGCACGGACCAGCCCGAGCAGCGCCCGCAACGTGGTCGTCTTGCCCGACCCGTTCGGACCGAGGAACCCGTGCACCTGACCGGCCTCGACCAGCAGGTCGAAGCCGTCGACCGCGACGCGGCTGCCCCGCCGCAGGCTACGGAAGGTCTTCCGTAGACCCTCGATCTCGATGACCGCTCTCGTCATGAGCCGCCCTTCGGGTGAGGAATGACACGGCGCCTCACCCTACGGCCGGCGCGTACGCCCATGGGGGCAGCCCGCTGCTGCGTGGTTGGATGGGCGGGTGACTGGTGACCTGATCCCTGGCGCCGGTGGCGCCGCCCCCGCCCCCTCACCCGTGGACGCGGATCTGGTGGTCAGCCTCGACGGCGTCGCCGTACGCCGGTCCGGCACCGCCCTGCTGCACGATGTGGACTGGCGGGTCGAACTGGACGAACGCTGGGTGGTGCTGGGCCCCAACGGCGCCGGCAAGACCACGTTGCTCAACCTCGCCGCCGGGCGGCTGCACCCGACCACCGGCACGGCGCACGTGCTGGGCGAGCGGATCGGCCGCACCGACGTGACTGAGCTGCGTACCCGCATCGGGCTCACCACCGCCGCGCTCGCCGAGCGTCTGCCCGCGGACGAGCGGGCCGTCGACGTGGTGATGACGGCGGCCTGGTCGGTGGTGGGCCGCTGGCGGGAGAGCTACGACCCGGCCGACGAGTCCCGCGCCCGGGCGCTGCTCGACCAGCTCGGTGTCGGCGCGCTGACCGACCGGACGTACGGCACGCTCTCCGATGGCGAGCGCAAGCGGGTGCAGATCGCCCGAGCGCTGATGACCGACCCGGAGCTGCTGCTGCTGGACGAGCCGGCGGCCGGGCTCGACCTCGGTGGCCGGGAGGACCTGGTGGGCCGTCTCGCCGAGCTGGCCCAGGACCCGGACGCCCCGGCGTTGGTGCTCGTCACGCACCACGTGGAGGAGATCCCGCCCGGCTTCACCCACGCGCTGCTGCTGCGCGACGGCGCCGTTATGGCCCAGGGGCTGCTGGAGCACACCCTCACCGCCGACAACCTGACCAAGACCTTCGGCCTGCCGCTGCTGGTCGAACGCCACGGCGAGCGCTACACCGCTCGCGCCGCGTGAAAGGAGGGGTCCCCTGCTAACGCCTGCGGTATAGCAGGGGACCCCTCCTTACACACACGAGCCAGCCGCAGGAGGCTTCCGTGCGCCAGACCCGGGTCGTCGTGGTGGGTAGCGCGAACATGGACCTGGTCGCCACCGCACCGGCCCTGCCCCGGCCGGGGGAGACCACGCTCGGCACCGACTTCGTCACGGTGCCCGGCGGCAAGGGCGCGAACCAGGCCATCGCCGCCGCCCGCGCCGGTGCCGTCTGCACCTTCCTCGGCGCGATCGGGTCCGACTCGTTCGGGGTGACCCTGCGGGCCCGGATCACCGCCGCCGGGGTCGACGCGAGTCACCTCCGCACCAGTTACGGCGCGTCCGGGGTGGCCCTGGTCATGGTCAACGCCGAGGGTGAGAACGCCATCCTGGTGACGCCGGGCGCGAACGGCTCGATGACCGCGCTCACCGAGGCCGAACTGGCCGCCGTACGCGACGCGGACGTGCTGGTGGCCCAGTTGGAGATCCCGGTCGAGACGGTGACCGAGGCGGCGGTGGCCGCCAAGGACGCGGGCACCCGGGTGGTGCTGAACGCCGCGCCGGCCGTCCCGTTGCCGCCGGAACTCACGGCCGCCGTGGACCTGCTGGTGGTCAACGAGAACGAGGCGCAGACGTACACCGGGCGGGGCCGGGACGAGCCGCAGGCACTGCTCGACCTGGTGCCCCGGGCGGTGCTCACCCTCGGCGGGCAGGGCGCCTGGTACGGCGACCGGGAGGGCATTGCCGTGCACGTGCCGGCCGTGCCGGTGGACACGGTGGACTCGACGGCCGCCGGGGACGCGTTCACCGCCGCGCTCGCGGTGGCCTGGGGCGAGGGCCGGGACCTGGTCGACGCGGTCCGCTGGGCGGCGGCGGCCGGTGCGGCCTGTGTCCGTCGGCTCGGCGCGAGCGTGTCGCTGCCGCACCGGGCCGAGATCGACCAGCTCTACGTCCCGGCACCCTGACCGGGCGGGCCGGTGCGGCGTCCGCCGCCGGGGCCGGTCGCGCGCCTAGGCGGTGTCGCCGTCGGTACGGAACGCCCGGCGGTACGCCGACGGCGAGGTCCGCATCGCCCGGGCGAAGTGGTGGCGGTAGGTGACCGAGGTGTCGAAGCCGACCGCGGCGGCGATCTCGGTGACCGGGGCGTCGCTCGTCTCCAGCAGCGCCAGGCTGGACCGGATCCGCTGGTCGATCAGCCACCGGATCGGGCTGGTGCCGGTGGCCCGGGCGAAGTGCCGCAGATAGGTGCGCGGTGACATGTGCGCCTGCCGGGCCAGCGTCGCCACCGTCAGCGGCTCGCTCAGGTGCGTCAACGCCCAGGCGAGGCTGCCGGCGATCCGGTCGTCGTCCGGGCCGGTGCTCACCGGGGCCTCGATGAACTGCGCCTGACCGCCGTCGCGGTGCGGCGGGATCACCAGCCGTCGGGCCACCGCGTTGGCCACCGCCACCCCGTGGTCGCGCCGGACCAGGTGCACGCAGAGGTCCAGGCCGGCGGCGCTGCCCGCGCTGGTGGCCACGTCCCCGTCGTCCAGGTACAGGACGTCGGGGTCCACCGTCACCTGCGGGTGGCGGCGGGCCAGCAGGTCGGCGTACCGCCAGTGGGTGGTGGCCCGACGCCCGTCCAGCAGGCCGGCGCCGGCCAGCGCGAACGCGCCGGAGCAGAGGGAGACGACCCGGGCGCCGCCCCGGTGCGCCCGGCGCAGGGCGGCGACCAGCTCGGGCGACGGGGTGCCGTGCACGTCGGGCACCCCGGGCACGATCACCGTCCCGGCGGCGGCCAGGTCGTCCAGGCCGTACGGGCTGTGCAGGGCGGCACCGCCGATCAGCGGCACCGGGCCGGGACGCTCGGCGCAGAGCCGCAGGTCGTACCAGGGCACGCCGAGCTCGGGCCGGGGCAGCCCGAAGACCTCGGTGACGATCCCGGTCTCGAAGACCGACATCCCCGGGTACGCGAGCACGGCGACGGTGCGGTCCGCCGGAGTCATGGCGGGATGTTAGCGCAGTATGGCGTCACCGCCACTCGTCGTCGACGCCGTACCGGTCGAGGATCGGTGCCATGACCCGTGCCTTCGCCGTACCGGCCGCCGCGCCGGACGCCGCCGTCACCCACTTCCTCGCCCGGCTTCGGTACGAGACCGACGTCTCCGACGTGCACGCCGACCTGACCGCCGGGGTGCCCGATCTGGTGGTGGTCGACTCCCGCAGTGACGACGCCTGGGAACAGGGCCACCTGCCCGAGGCCCTGCACCTGCCCACCGCCCGGATCGCCGAGCGGGCGGCGGCGACGGTGCCGCCCGGAGCACGGGTGGTGACGTACTGCTGGGGTCCCGGCTGCGACGGCGCCACCCGGGCGGCGCTGGAGTTCGCCCGGCTCGGCTACGCGGTCAAGGAGATGCGCGGCGGCTACGAGTACTGGGTCCGGGAGGGCCTGCCGGTGGTCACCGGGACCGGGGTCACACGGCGGCCGGTGGACGAGCTGACCGCGCCCCGCCGCGCCGCCTGCGGCTGCTGAGCACAGCCCAGCTCGGGCGGGGTCACTCGGCGTCGTCGCTCAGCTTCTCGCCGCGCCGACGCAGCATGCCCAGGCCGGGAATGCCGGCCACGGCGAGCTTGAGGTCCCGGGTGACGTCGAGCAGGTCGTGCAGGTCCGGACCGACCCGGTCCAGGGTGGCCAGGATCGGCAGGACGTCCGAGGTGAGGTGCTCCCGCAGCCTCGGCAGCTCGTCGACCAGGCGGACGGCGGCGGTGACCTCCTCCTCGCTGAGCTGCTCGACGAAGTGGTTGGCCATCGGGGCGGCCCGGCGCAGCGCCGGCTCGTACGCGGCCAGCAGCTCGGCCGCGGTCGCCGCCGCCTCGGCCGCCGCACCCACCGTGCCGGCGGCCCGCCCGGCCACCGACGTCGCGGTGTCGACAGCGCCCTCGGCCGCGCGGGCCACCCGGTCGGCGTTGGCCACCACCGTGGCGGCGGCCGTCGACACCCGCTCGGCGTTGGCCACCACCGTCGCGGCGGCGGCCGACACCCGCTCGGCCTCGCCGATCACCCCGGCCGCCGTGGCGGTCAGCTCGGTGGCCTGCTGCACCGCGGTGGTGGCCGCCGCGCTGATCACCGCCACCTCGCGGACGGCCACGTCGGCGTCGGTGAGCATCTGGTCGGTGCGCTCCAGGGTCTGCTCGACCCGGTCCACCACGCCCTCGATCCGGTCCACCACGCCGTTGATCCGGTTCAGCAGCTCCTCCACGCCGTCCAGCACCGCGAACGCGCGGGTCGGGACCGCCGCGAACGACGCGGCCTGGTCGAGGGCGGAACGGGTGAGACCGACGACCGAGGTCGGCCGGGGAAGAGGGATCGCCATGGCGTCAAGTGTGCGCCGTCCCGGCCAGTGGCACCGCGCGGCCGGTCACCAGTGGTCGCCCTGCTGCTCGACGGCGCGCTGCACGGCCCGGTAGATCTGCCCGAACCGCAGCGCGTCGGGGGTCCGCAGCACCATCACCTCCTGGCCCCGGTACTGCACCCACAGCTCGTTGACCCGGTTGCCGCGTTCGTACGAGCGGTCCAGCCAGCCGAGCGGGATCTCCAGGAACGGCGCCAGCGCCAGCGCGATGACCACGCAGGCGGCGAAGACGATCAGGGCGGGCATCCACTCGCCCCGGTCCGAGGCGGACCAGGCCAGCGAGATCACGCAGACCAGCCCGACCAGTGGGGGCAGGGAGAGCAGCAGGACCAGGACGCCCCGGCCGAGCACCCGCCCCCGTACGGCGAGGGTGGTCTGCCCCTTGGCGTGCCAGACGTAGGTCACTTCGGCCATCGGGATGACGTGTCCTGCGGCCCGGATCGACTCCGACGTCACCTGCACCGTGTCGTCCCGGTAATAGAGCGCCATCACTAAGCCTAACCACCTCCGGGCGTTCCGTGTCTGTCACGCGGAGGTCAGCATCGCCTCACACGGAGGTCAGCATCGCCTCACACGGAGGTCGACTCGGTCAGTGACGGCGGGGCGGCCGGGCCGGTTCGTTCGCCTCCATGGCCCGTTGCACGGCGCGGTAGATCTGCCCGAAGCGCAGCGCGTCCGGGGTCTGGAGCAGCCGGACCGGGTGTCCGCGCCAGCGGATCCAGACCTCCCGTTGGCGACTGCCCCGGGCGTACGAGCGGTCGAAGTACTCGAAGAGCTGGTCGGCGATGGGCCCGGCGGCCAGGCCGATCAGCACGGAGGTGCCGATGACGGCGACGGTGACGGTCGGGGACTTGTCGAGCCAGATGCCGATGACGATGCCGATGACGGCGAAGACCAGCGGGACGACCATCGCCGCGCCGAGGGCACCGCGTCCGGCCAGCACCCGCCAGGACAGGGTGCCCCGGTGGTGCCAGACCTCGCTGATCTCGGTCAGCGGGTACGAGTCGCCGTCGACGGTGACGGCACGGGAGGTGACCTGAACGGACCTGTCGTCGTAGTACGTGACCATCGCGGGAACTCCGGGTGGTGGGACTGGCGGCCAGACTACGTGCCCGACCAGGTGCGCCGTAAGGTTGGCACGGACTTCAACGAGGAAGTGAGGGTCAGCGTGGGTGAGTTCGTGCGGCTGGAGACCAGGGACGGCATCGGCACCATCCGGTTGGACCGGCCACCGATGAACGCGCTCAACACCCAGGTGCAGGAGGAGTTGCGGGCCGCCGCGTCGGCCGCCACCACCGATCCCGAGGTCCGCGCGGTCATCGTGTACGGCGGCGAGAAGGTCTTCGCGGCCGGCGCGGACATCAAGGAGATGGCCGACATGTCCTACGTGGACATGTCCGACCGGGCGGCCGACCTGTCCAGCGCGCTCGGCGCGATCGCCCGGATCCCCAAGCCGGTGGTGGCCGCGATCACCGGGTACGCCCTCGGTGGCGGCTGCGAGCTGGCGCTGGCCTGTGACTGGCGGGTGGTGGCGGAGGACGCCAAGCTCGGCCAGCCCGAGATCAAGCTCGGCATCATCCCCGGTGCCGGCGGCACCCAGCGGCTGGCCCGGCTGATCGGGCCGGCACGTGCCAAGGACCTGATCATGTCCGGCCGGATGGTGGACGCGCAGGAGGCGCTGCGGATCGGTCTGGCCGACCGGGTCGCGCCGGCCGGTGAGGTCTACGACGCGGCGGTGGCGCTGGTGCAGCCGTACCTGCGCGGCCCGGTGCAGGCGCTGAGGGCGGCGAAGCTCGCCGTGGACGGCGGCCTGGACATGGACCTGAACTCCGCCCTGGCCTGGGAGAGTCAGCTCTTCGCGGGGCTGTTCGCCACCGACGACCGGCGGGAGGGGATGGCGGCGTTCGTGGCGAAGCGGAAGCCGGACTTCACCGGCCGGTGAAGATGGTTCACATTCCAGCTACCGGCCAGTAGCGTGTGACTCCGGTCGGCCGACGAGAAGGAGCGGGAATGACGGAGCGGATCGAGGGGCACGGCGGGGAACTCGCACTCGCGGCGCTGCGCGCGTACGGGGTGCGGGAGATGTTCACCCTCTCCGGCGGGCACGTGTTCCCGCTCTACGACGCCGCGTACAAGGCCGACTTCCCGATCTACGACGTGCGGCACGAGCAGTCCGCGGTCTTCGCCGCCGAGGCGGTGGCGAAGCTCCAGCGTCGCCCCGGCCTGGCCGTACTCACCGCCGGGCCGGGCGTGACCAACGGTGTGTCCGGCCTGACCAGCGCGTACTTCAACGCCTCGCCGGTGCTGGTGCTGGGTGGCCGGGCCCCGCAGTTCCGCTGGGGCTCGGGCAGCCTCCAGGAGATGGACCACCTGCCGCTGGTGGCCCCGGTCACCAAGCACGCCGAGACAGTCTTCACCGCCGACGACATCCCTCGGGCCGTCGCCGCCGCGCTGCGCACCGCGCTCACCCCGCACCGGGGGCCGGTCTTCCTCGACTTCCCGCTGGAGGCGATCTTCTCGGTGGGCGACGCCGAGCTGCCGACGGCGACGGGCGTCGAGCCGGTCGAGGCCGACCCCGACGAGGTGGCCGCCGCCGCGCGGCTGATCGCCGGTGCGGCCCGCCCGGTCATCGTCGCCGGTTCCGACGTGTACGCCGGTGACGCGGTGGACGCCCTGCGCGCCGCCGCCGAGGCGCTCACCGTGCCGGTCTTCACCAACGGCATGGGCCGGGGCGCGCTGCCGCCGGAGCACCCGCTGGCCTTCGCCAAGGCCCGCCGGGTCGCCCTCTCCGGCGCCGACGTGGTCGTCGTGATCGGCACCCCGCTGGACTTCCGGCTCTCCTTCGGCGACTTCGGCGACGCCACGGTGGTGCACGTGGTGGACGCGCCGAGTCAGCGCGCCTCGCACGTCGAGCCGGCCGCCGCCCCCGCCGGTGACCTGCGGGCCGTGCTCACCGCGTTCGCCGAGTACACCGGCGAGCGGACCGACCACGGCGACTGGGTGGCGCAGTTGCGCACCGCCGAGGACGCCGCCAAGGCCCGCGACGCCGAGGAGATGGCCGCCGAGACGGACCCGATCCGGCCCGCCCGCGTCTACGGGGAGCTGCGCAAGGTCCTGGCCCGTGACGCGGTCACCATCGGCGACGGCGGCGACTTCGTCTCGTACGCCGGGCGCTACCTGGAGCCGGCCCAGCCCGGCACCTGGCTCGACCCGGGCCCGTACGGCTGCCTGGGCACCGGCATGGGCTACGCGATGGGCGCCCGGATCACCCACCCGGACCGCCAGGTCTGCGTGCTGATGGGCGACGGAGCGGCCGGGTTCTCGCTGATGGACGTCGAGTCCCTGGTCCGGCAGAAGCTGCCGGTGGTGATGGTGGTCGGCAACAACGGCATCTGGGGTCTGGAGAAGCACCCGATGCGGGCCATGTACGGCTACGACGTCGCCGCCGACCTCCAGCCCGAGCTGCGGTACGACCACGTGGTGAGCGCGCTCGGCGGTGCGGGGGAGACGGTCGCCAAGGCGGCCGACCTGGGACCCGCCCTGGCGCGGGCGTTCGACGCGGGAGTGCCGTACCTGGTCAACGTGCTCACCGACCCGGCCGACGCGTACCCCCGCTCCTCGAACCTGGCCTGAGCGCGGACCTCGCCCCGGCGGTCACACCTCGGGGCGGGGTTCCTCGCGCGGCGGGTCGCCCTCGCGTCGGCGCAGGTCGTCCTCGCGTCGACGCAGGTCCTCCTCCCAGCGCTGGAAGAGCTCCTGGTCCTCCTTGCGGGACCGCTCCTGGATCGAGCGCAGGAACTCGGGGTCGTCGTCCGGGGCGAGCGGCCGCTGGGGCCCCCGCTCGGCCGGTCGCGCGCCCGTCGACCACATGCCGCCACCGTCGGCCTTGCGCTTGCGCCCGGCGACGAACCAGGCGATCGAGCCGATCAGCGGGGCGAAGAGGATCATCAGCACCCAGGCGATCCGGGGTAGGTGACGGATGTCGTCTTCCTCGGCGGACAGGCAGCTGATCAGGGCGCAGACGGCGAGGACGACCTGCACCACGAAGAGGAGGATGTACAGCCGGGCCATGTACCCATCATGTCCTACCCGACGAGATGGTCACACCCCGCGCAGCACCAGCAGCACGCCGAGCAGGGCGAATCCGGCCGCACCCAGCCCGACCAGGGCGAGCGTGCGACCCCCGCCGGCGACCGCGCCGACGGTGATGCTCCGCCGCCAACAGAGCGTGACCACCGCCACCCACCCCAGCACGGCCAGCGCGGCCGGCAGCGTCCCGACGGGGCCGCCGCCGAGGGCGAGCCGGACGGCCAGCAGCACCACCACGGTCATCGCCAGCGCGGTGCGCCGCCAGGCCAGCCGGGTCCGCTCGGGTTGCAGCCCGGGGTCGCGGGTCGCGCTCATCGGCCCACCGCGCCCACCAGCACCGCCACCGTGAGCAGCAGCGCGCCGAGCGCGACGACCAGGGCGAGCACGGCCGGGAACCGGGACGCGGGCAGCTCCCTGCCGAGCCGGATGGCGCGTTCGCTGCGCGCCCAGTGGTCCACCGCCCGCAGCGCGACCACCCCGCCGAGCAGCAGCAGCGCCACCGAGATCACCTCGCGCAGGTAGGACGCCGGCATCTCCGGCAGGAACTGCGCGGCGGCGAGCCCGCCGGCGATCAGTGCCAGCCCGGTACGCAACCAGGCCAGGAAGGTCCGCTCGTTGGCCAGCGAGAAGCGGTAGTCGGGGGTACGCCCCACCGACCGCATCTCCTGCGGGTCGAACCAATTCTTGATCAACTGCCACACGCAGGTGATTATCCGGTTCCGGTCGGGCATAACTGGAAACATGACGGATCTTGACGCGATCACGTTGCGCACGGCGTACGACACCCACCTGCGGCCGGGACTGCCCGATCCGGTGCCGGACGGGGTCCTGGTCCAGCGGGACGGTCCGTTGTTCCGGGTGCTCGGGCTGGACGGCCGGGGCCTGGTGACCTATCGCGATCTCGGCGGTCTGAGCGGCACCGAGCTGGACGAACTGATCGCCCGGCAGGTGGCGGTCGCCGTCGAGCGCGGCGAGCCGGTGGAGTGGAAGCTGCACGGTCACGACGACCCGGCCGACCTGCCGCAGCGGCTGCGCGCCGCCGGGTTCACGCCGGAGGCGGAGGAGTCCGTCATGGTCGGGCCGGTCGCGCCGCTGGCCTCCGCGCTGCCGGTGGTGCCGGAGGGCGTACGCCTGCGCGAGGTGACCGGCCGTGCGGATCTGGAGCGGATCGCGGAGCTGGAGACGCAGCTCTGGGGCGAGGACCTGGCCGGCCTGGCCGACGGGCTGGCCCGCGAGATCGACGCCGACCCCCAGGCGATCACCGTGGTGGTGGCCGAGGCGGACTCGACGGTGGTCAGTGCGGGCTGGGTGCGGTATCCGGCGGAGACCACCTTCGCCACGCTCTGGGGCGGTTCGACCCGGCCCGAGTGGCGGCGGCAGGGGATCTATCGGGCGCTGGTCACCTACCGGGCCCGGTCGGCCGGTCAGCGGGACCGGACGCTGTTGCAGGTCGACGCCGGTGCGGAGAGTCGTCCGCTGTTGGAGCGGCTCGGCCTCGTCGCGGTCACCAGCACCACGCCCTACGTCTACACTCCGTGATCATGACGCAGCGGCTGACCGACGAGGAGAAGCTGACCCTCAAAACGGGTGCCTTCGGCGCGGTCCTCATGGTCTCGAACGCCGAGCCCGGCCTGCTGGCGGTCTTCCGGGAGAGCTTCGCCGCCTCCGGGGCGATCTCCGACGCCAGCGGGGTGGTGAAGGAGGCGCTGACCAGCGGCCCGCTGCCGAAGCTGCCGCGTGACTCGGCGCTGGAGATCGAGTCGGTGGTGCTGCCGGCGCTGCGCCGGGCGGTCGGCATCCTCACCGAGAAGGCGCCGCAGGACGTCGGCGTCTACCGCGAGGTGGTGCTGGCCGCCGCCGACCGGACCGCGCGCGCCCACCAGGGGGTCAGCCCGGCCGAGGCCGAGGCGATCGGTCGGATCAAGGACGTACTGGGCGACTCGTCCTGACCGACGGCCACTCCCGGTGAGCTGCGTCACGTCGGCCGCGCACGGAAGCCTATGCTACCGACAGGTAACATCGCGTCGTGGGCAACTGCACAGCAGCCCACGGTTGACCTGACGGCAACAGACACGCAAGGCTGCGCCCCAGACCAGGGGCGATTGAGCACACCACCACAGCAGGAGGGTCGTCGAAGCGCGATGAACATCGTCGTACTCGTCAAGCAGGTGCCCGATTCGGGCGCGGACCGCAACCTGCGTACTGACGACAACACTGTCGACCGCGGTTCGGCGAACAACGTCATCAACGAGATGGACGAATACGCCATCGAAGAGGCGTTGAAGATCAAGGAGGCGCACGGCGGCGAGGTGACGATCCTGACCATGGGTCCGGATCGGGCGACCGAGTCGATCCGCAAGGCGCTGTCGATGGGTCCGGACAAGGCGGTGCACGTGGTGGACGACGCCCTGCACGGTTCCTGCGCGGTGGCCACCTCGAAGGTGCTGGCTGCGGCGCTGGGTCAGCTCGGCGCGGACCTGGTGCTCTGCGGTGCCGAGTCGACCGACGGCCGGGTGCAGGTGCTGCCGCACATGCTGGCCGAGCGGCTGGGCGTGGCGGCGCTGACCGGCGCCCGCAAGCTCACCGTCGACGGGAGCACGTTGACCGTGGAGCGGCAGACCGAGGAGGGCTACGAGGTGGTCACCGCCTCGACGCCGGCCGTGGTCTCCGTCTGGGACACCATCAACGAGCCGCGGTACCCGTCGTTCAAGGGGATCATGGCGGCCAAGAAGAAGCCGGTGCAGACCCTGGGCCTGGCCGACCTGGGTGTGGCCGCCGACGAGGTGGGCCTCGCCGGGGCGACCAGCACGGTGCTGGAGCACAGCAAGCGCCCGCCGCGTTCCGGTGGGGTCAAGGTCACCGACGACGGCTCCGGTGGCGCCCAGTTGGTCGAGTTCCTCGCCACCGAGAAGTTCGTGTGAGGGGTGTGGGACATGTCTGAGGTTCTCGTCGTCGTCGAAGCCACTCGGGAGTTCGGCGTCAAGAAGGTCACCCTGGAGATGCTCACTCTCGCGCGCGAGCTGGGCACTCCGGCGGCGGTGGTGCTCGGCGGCGCCGGTGCCGCCGACGCGCTCGCCGGCAAGCTGGGCGAGTACGGCGCGGAGAAGATCTATGCCGCCGAGGGTGAGGAGATCGACGGCTACCTGGTGGCGCCCAAGGCCACCGTGGTCGCCGACCTGGTCAGGCGGGTGCAGCCGGCCGCCGTCCTGCTCGCCTCCTCGCAGGAGGGTAAGGAGATCGCCGCCCGGCTGGCGGTCAAGCTGGACAACGGCATCCTGGCCGACGTGGTGACCCTGGCCGCCGACGGCACCGCCACCCAGGTGGCCTTCGCCGGCTCGACCGTGGTCACCTCCAAGGTGACCCGTGGCCTGCCGCTGGTCACCGTCCGGCCGAACTCGGTCACCCCGGCCCCGGCCGCCGCCACCCCGGCGGTGGAGCAGCTCACGGTCACCGTCGGCGACACCGACAAGCTGGCCAGGGTCGTGGACCGGGTGGCCGAGCAGAAGGGCTCGCGCCCCGAGCTCACCGAGGCCGGTGTGGTGGTCTCCGGCGGTCGTGGGGTCGGCAACGCCGACAACTTCACGCTGGTCGAGGAGCTGGCCGACCTGCTCGGCGGCGCGGTCGGCGCCTCCCGGGCCGCCGTCGACTCCGGGTACTACCCGCACCAGTTCCAGATCGGTCAGACCGGTAAGACCGTCGCGCCGCAGCTCTATGTGGCGCTCGGCATCTCCGGCGCGATCCAGCACCGGGCCGGCATGCAGACCTCGAAGACGATCGTCGCGGTCAACAAGGACGGCGAGGCGCCCATCTTCGAGCTGGCCGACTTCGGCGTGGTCGGCGACCTGTTCAAGATCGTCCCGCAGGCCGCCGAGGAGATCCGCAAGCGCAAGTGAGGCGTGATCGCGAAGCCGCCGCCCGGAACACCGGGCGGCGGCTTCGTCGTCTGCGCCGAGGGAGCTGATCGGCGGGCCGGGGAGCTGAACCGGCCCGCCGATCAGCCCGTCAAGGAGCCCCTCAACAGGCTGTCCCCGGAGTGGGCGGTGTCGTTGTCGTACTGCTCGGCGGAGACGTCGACAACAGAGTACTGCCCGAGGTCGACGTTGGGCGGGAGCGGCAGCAGCACCTCGCTGCCGGTGCCGAGCACGCCGATCGAGAACATCTCCATGGTGTTCGGGTTGATGAGCCAGACCTCGTAGTACCCCGGCACGGCCGGGAGATTCGCGACATGCAGATGAAGCTCGCCGCTGTCGAGCACCCGCGCGTCCCCCCGGGCCTGTGCCGGCGTGCCGCCGTACGCGTCGAGCCGGGCGCTGGCCACCACCGTCTGGGCCGGCGGTGCCGGGTCGGTCGAGCCCCCGCCCAGCACGACCGCGGTGCCGACCACCCCGACGGCGGCAGCGGCCACCGCCGTGGTCGCGGTCGCCAGCCAGCGCGGCACCCGGCCACGCCGGCCCCGTGCCACCGGACCCGCGTCGGTGCCCGCCGGGGTGTCGGCGGTACGCGGCACGGGCGCTCGCCGCCGAGCGTCGGCGGCCAGCCCGGGCAGGTCCTGTGCGGCCCGGATCTCGGCCGTGATGCCCTGCCAGAGGTGCTCCGGCGGATCGGGCAGGTCGCGCAGCCCCTGGGTGGCGGCACCGAGACCGGCGACGTGCCGCAGGTTCTCCAGCTCGCCACGACAGTGCGGGCAGCCGTCGAGGTGGGTGCGGTCGACGTCCTCCGCCTCGCTCTCACCGAGTGCCAGAAAGACCAGCCGATCGTGCTCCAGGTGCGGCACCGTCCACCTCCCATCTGCGCTTCAGGCTCGCCATGCCCCGTCGGATGTGACTCTTGACGGTACCCAGTGGCACCCCGGTCACCGCCGCGATCTGCTGGTGGGTCAGATCGTCGAAGAAGGCCAGCTCCAACATGCGTCGCTGGTCGGCGGGGAGCCGCGCGAGTTCGTCGGCGACCACCAGCCGGTCCACCACGACGTCCGGATCGGCACCGGCGCCGGCTGGCTCGGGGAGTTGGCGTACCGCCTCGGTCACCCGGTTCTCCCGGCTGACCGACCGCAGCCGGTCCACCACCTTGCGCCGGGCGATCCCGAGCAACCAGCCGACCAACGAGCCCCGGGCGGGATCGAAGGTGTCCCGGCCCAGCCAGGCGGCGACGAAGGTGGCCTGGGTGACGTCCTCCGCGTCGCTGCGGTTGACCAGGGTGCTGGTGGCCAGATGGAACACGGCACGGCCGTAGCGGTCGTACGCCTCGCGTAATGCCAGTTCGTCGCCGTGGCGGAACCGGTCGGCGAGGTCGTCCTCGGGTGTCCCCGGCTCGTGCCGGGCCCCGGTCACGGGACAGGTCGCCTGGTTGGGGGCATGCCCGACTGTAGCTCTCACCGGCGCCGTCCCCTCTGTCAGCCCAGCGGCTCCTCGATGTCTCTTCGTCCGGGACCACCCCGCCGGATGCGCTTGCGAGGAAGAAAAGAAAGTCGATTTCCGGCGCATCCAGGCGGCGACGTACCGGCGTAACTCGGGATGTCAGCAACACCAACGAACCAGTACGAACCATCAGGAGGCAGACATGCAGCTCGCGTACCTTCGTCGGGTCGCGGCAGGCGGCGCGGTCGCCGCGCTGACCTTCGTCGCCGCCGGCGTCGCCACCGCCACCCCGGCCTACGCCGCCACCTCGAAGGTCTCCGTCGTGCACGGCATCCCGGACACCCCGGTCGACGTGTACGTCAACGGCGAGAAGACGCTCGAGGGATTCAAGCCCGGTGACGTGGCGGGTCCGCTGGACCTGGCCGAGGGGCGGTACGACATCGCGCTGACCAAGCCAGGCGAGCCGATCGGGCAGGCCATCCTCACCGTGGACGACGCCGAGGTGCCGGGCGGGGCGAACCTCAGCCTCGCCGCCCACCTGGACGCCGAGGGCAAGCCGAAGATCACGCCCTTCGTCAACGACACCGCCAAGGTGGACGCCGGGAAGGCCCGGCTGATCGTCCGGCACACCGCCGCCGCCCCGGCGGTGGACGTCCGCGCCGGTGGCACGCCGGTCTTCGAGGACCTGACCAACCCGAACGAGGCCAAGGGCGACGTGGACGCGGGCAGCGTCTCGGCGGACGTGGTGCTCGCCGGCACCGACACGGTGGTGATCGGACCCGCCGACCTGAACCTGCGGGAGGGGACCGCGACGATCGTCTACGCCATCGGTTCCGCCGAGGCCGAGAACCTGGACATCGTGGCGCAGACCATCACCGGGCTGCACTCGGCGCCCTCCGGCGTGCCCAGCGGCACCGGCGGCGAGGCGGGCACCGGGCTGACCACCGGCTGGTACGTCCTGGCGGGTGCCGGGGTGCTGCTGCTCCTGCTGGGCGGGGTCCGGGTGGCCCGCACCGTCCCGGGTCGCCGGTGAGCGTCGTCAACCGTGCGGCGCTGGCGGCACTCGCCGAACAGGCCCACCTGAGTTCGCCGGAACGTCGAGTTCTCACGGGCATTCTCGCCACCGAGGGCTGGCATCTGCTGGCCCGCCTGGGAACTCGACGGCCCGCCCACCCGACCGCCTTCGCGATCGGTCCCACCGGCGTCTTCGCGATAGTGTTCGCCGCTACCGCCCCCGATGCCTCCGAGCTCAGCGATCTGCGCAAGCACGCCGAAGAACCACTCGTGCGACTTTCTGCCGCCGACTTCCGATTCGTCCCGCACATGGTCGAGATCGTCGTCGTGCTCCCCGGCCGAATTCGTGCCGAATCCGATGGCCGCATCCACGTCGTCGACGAAGCCGCCTTGCTCGACACCCTGATCCGGCGCGAGCGACGGTTCAAGCCGGCCCGCTCCGCCCAACTCGCGGCGTCGAGCGTCGACAAGTTCATCCGCCTGCACCTCGATCTACCGACCGCCGACGAGTCCACCGACCTCGCAGGCCTTTTCACCGAAACCGACCTCAATGAAGCCGAACGCGCTGCGGCTCTCGCCCGCCCGTTCAGCGATTGGATGACCTTTCTCGACCCGGCCCAGCTCACTCTGGTGCAGACC